>JARLGP010000305.1 GCA_031292735.1 Holophaga sp. | reverse complement strand
TGCATCTCGTTCCTGGAGGACACCGGCTACATGTCCCGGGCCGCGTTCATGATGGACCGGCTCATGCACCTCATGGGGCTGCACGGCAAGAGCTTCATCCCGCTGATCATGGGCACCGGCTGCAACGTGCCGGCGGTGCAGGCCACCCGCACCATCGAATCGCGCACCGACCGCTTCATCACCATCCTGGTGGCCCCGCTGGTGTCCTGCTCGGCCCGGCTGCAGGTGTTCATCCTCATCGCCGGCACCTTCTTCAAGCCGGTGGCCGCGGCCCTGGCCATCGTCGCCCTGCACATCCTGGGCTTCGCCCTGGCCATGGTGGTGGGCAAGGTGCTGCGCCTCACCCTGTTCAGGGGCGAGACCACGCCCTTCGTCATGGAACTGCCGCCCTACCGCATGCCGGTGCTCAAGGCCACCGTCATCCACATGTGGGAGAAGGGCCGGCTGTTCCTCACCCGGGCCGGCACGGTGATCCTGGCGGGCGCGGTGCTGGTGTGGTTCCTGTCCCACTACCCGGGCATCACCAACAAGGCCTGGATCGCCGAACGCCAGGCCCAGGAGGAGGCCATCCACGCCCGGAAGCTGGCCCCGGCCGAGGAGAAGGACAAGCTGGCCGAGCTGGACCTGGCCGCCGAGGGCCGCATCATGAATTCCAGCCTGGCGGCGGGCTTCGGCCACCTGCTGCAGCCGGTGCTGGCCCCCATCCTCGACCCCGACCACCAGCGGCCCGAGGCCTGGAAGGACGGGGTGGCCCTCACCGCCGGCTTCGCCGCCAAGGAGATCGTGGTGGACACCATGGCCGTGCTGAACCAGGCCAAGGCCGACAAGGACGGCGATACGCCCGGGCTGAGCCCGCTCCAGGAAAGCATCAAGACCCACTCCGGCTTCACCGCCCTCACGGCGTTCGCCTTCATGGTGTTCATCCTCATCTACACCCCCTGCCTGGGGCTGGTGGGCATGATCCTGAAGGAGACCCGCAGCCTGGGCTGGACCGGCTTCTCGGTGGCCTACGGGATGGCCCTGGCCTGGTGCATGGCCTGGGGCACGGTGACCCTGGGCCGCCTGTGCGGATTCGCCTGAACCTTTCCACCGCCCCGCAACCTTCATCCACTAACCTAATGTTTGTCGGAGATGCTCCATGAAGCAGATTGGCCACGCCCTGTCCCTCGTTCTCGCCACCGCCCTGCTGGGCACGGTCCTGTTCGCCGAGGATGCCCCGAAACCGCCCCGGGAGCTGTTCACCACCGGGGCCGGGGTGACCGATCCCGGGGTGCTGCAACTGAACGCCGGAGCCCAGAGCTGCTCCGGGCGGGACGGCTCGAAAGCCCGGAGCTTCCCCGGCGAGCTGGACCTCGGCATCTGCTCGTGGCTGGATCTGCGCGCCAGTTGGAACGGGCCCACCACCCTGCGCGATCCGTCGGGCGCCAGCCGGAGCGGCGGCGCGGATCCGATGATCGGCGGCCAGGCGCAGGCGCTGCGCCAGGAACGGGCCGGGCTCGACCTGGGCCTGGCCTACTGGCACAAGCTGCCCCGGGCCAGCGTGGAGAAGGGGATCGGCACCGGCAAGGCCGACGACACCCTGCTGATCACCGCCTCGCGCACCTGCGGCAGGTGGGAGTTCGATCTCAACGCCGGCGCCGACTGGCTGGGGCAGCAGGACACGGGCGGCCGCGAGCGCCAGGGAGTGCTGTCCCTGGCGGTGACCCGGGCCTTCGCCCCGGGCTGGAACCTGGCCCTGGACACCTACGCCCTGGCCGCCACCGCCCAGGGTCCCCGGACCGCCACCAGCATCCTGGCCCTGAGCCGGGACCTGGGGCCAAGGCTGACCGTGGACCTGGGGGTGGAGGCCGGCCTCACCCGCGAGGCCCAGCGCCTGACCCTGGACGCCGGGCTGGTGTGGCGGGTGGGACGGTTCTGGGGGCAAAACTAGAACGCTAGGAAGGCTGGCCGTACCGCTTGCGCAGGGCCAGGTTGAGTTCCAGCACGTTGACGAACTTCTCCCCGGCCAGCCCGTTGAACGGGGCGGAGGCGTTGCCCTGGAGCAGACGTTCGATCTCCTGGCGCACCGCGGCCGGGTCGCGCTTCAGGTCGGCTGCCCACTTGCCGGCCACCCGGTCCAGCTGGAACTCGGCGTTCTCCAGGGAGATGTGCGGGTCCAGCCCGGAGGCGGAGGTGGTGACCAGGTCGCCGGGAACCGTCTGGAGATCGGCCTCCGCGTGCTCGTTCCGCCACATGTCGAAGAAGATCGACTGGATGTCCGTGCCCTCCTTGACCGGTTCCAGGGCGGTCACGCTGCCCTTCGGGCCGGGCCGGGTGACCGCGGACGGGAACCGCCCGGGGTTGGCGCTGGAGAAGTCCTTGAAGAACACCACCGCCAGGTCGGCCGCCTTGGGCGTGGGGGTGGCCGGGTTGTCCTTGCTGAACTGGGCGACGGCGGCGGGGTGCCGCTTGGCCCAGTCGTCCACATAGGCGGCGTTCTTCGGGTCGGCGTTGGCCCAGGCCTGGGCCAGGCCGTTGTGCAGGTCGGCCCACTGGGCCACCAGGTGCGGGCTGCCCTGGAAGCGGTCCTGCTGGAACCACTGCTCGATGTCGGGGGCCACCGGCTTGCCGCTCCGGTACTTCACGATGGGCCCCAGCGCCCGCGCCACCCGGTCGCGCAGGGCGTAGTTGGAGGCGGCCAGGGCCGAGGAGGCGGAGGCCGAGCCGTCATAGGAGGCGGCGGAGGGGCGGGGCTGGAAGTACTCGTCCCTGGTGAACGGCTGGGCGATGAGCCGGGAGCCCACCAGGGCGCCGTCCGGGCCCTTCAGCATGCTGCCGTTGGCCTGGAAGGGGAACACGGCCTGGCCCACGGCCCAGAGGGCCAGCGGATAGAGCACGCAGCAGACCAGGATCGCCGCGGCCGCCAGCAGGATGCTTCGGGTGATGATTTTCCACATGGCAGGTTCTCCTTCAGGCGGTCAGGCTGGTGGCGACCAGCGCCAGGTCGATGAGCTTGATGCCGATGAACGGCAGCACCACCCCGCCCAGGCCCCACAGCAGCAGGTTCCGGCGCAGCAGGGCGTCGGCGCCCAGCGGCAGGTAGGCCACGCCCTTGAGGGCGATGGGGATCAGCGCGGGGATGATGAGCGCGTTGAAGATCACCGCCGACAGGATGGCCGACGTGGGCGAATGCAGGTGCATGATGTTGATCGGGCCCAGCCAGGGCAGGGTTCCGGCGAACAGGGCCGGGATGATGGCGAAGTACTTGGCCACGTCGTTGGCGATGGAGAAGGTCAGCAGGGAGCCGCGGGTCATCAGCAGCTGCTTGCCGATCTCGATGGTCTCGTTGAGCTTGGTGGGGTCGCTGTCCAGGTCCACCAGGTTGGCGGCCTCCTTCGCGGCCTGGGTGCCGGCGTTCATGGCCAGCGCCACGTCGGCCTG
>JARLGP010000304.1 GCA_031292735.1 Holophaga sp. | reverse complement strand
CGGTGGACACCACCACGGCGGAAGTGGAGAACGGAGCGGTGCTGACCGGCGGGACCAGCATGGGGCTGAACGCGACGGGCGGGGACACCATGACGACGACGGTGACCGGCGGAGCGGCGGGAGCCAAGGTGACGGTGACGCCGCTGGTGGCGGTGTCGGTGGCGGTGGACAGCACGACGGCGGATCTGGGCACGGGCACGGGCGTGAGCCTGGACGGGGCCTACACCAGCACGGCGACCCAGACGGGCGCGGTGACGACGAAGGCGACGGGAACGACGCAGGGCAACAGCGTGGCGGTGGGAGCATCGCTGGCGCTGACCACGGCGATCGACACGGTGAGCGCGTCGGTGAACCGGAACCTGACCACCACGGGAAGCGACAACGGGATCACGGTCGCGGCGGTGTCGACCAGCAGCAGCACCACCAGCGCGACGGCGAGCGTGGCGGGCGGCGCGGCGGAAGGCTCCGACGGGAAGTCCAGTTCGGGCCAGGATGTGGACACCCAGGTGAAGACCCAGGGCGACAAGGCCAAGGCTTCCGGAGCGGATGCCGCGGCGACCAGCAAGACCACAGGCTCCACCACGGAGACGCCTTCGGCCAGCACCAGCGACGGCAAGGTGACCGTCGCGGCAGCCATCGGGGTGAACGTCGGCGTGGCCAGCACGAAGGCGGAGGTCGGTTCCGGGGCCACGCTCACCAGCGCCGGCAAACTGACCGTTGCCAGCTCGGCGCAAACGGGCGCCCAGGCCACGGCCGATGGCAGCCAGACCGGCAACACGGCGGTCGGGGTGGGCGCGGCGGTGGCCCTGAACGTGGGAACCACCAGCAACCAGGCTTTGATTGATGACGGCAGCACCATTTCGGCCAAGGGTGTCACCGTGAGCGCGCTCATGCCGACCACGGGCACGACGAGCAACGCCTTCGGGGCTTCCGCCACCAGCGGCGCCGGGGCGAGCAATGTGGGCGTGGCCGGTTCCCTGGCGGCGAACGTGGTGGTCAACACCACGGAAGCCCGGCTGGACGGCACGACCATCGGCACCAGCGTGGCTGCTGGCGGCGGCGATGTGGCGGTGGAAACGAGCAACACCTCCACCAGCACGGTGAGTGCCGGCGCCAAGGTCACCGGCAGCGGCTCCGACGCCAAGGTGGGCGTGGGCGCTTCGGTGGGCTTGAACGTCGTGGTGGACAGCTCCGTGGCCGAGGTGGGCGACGGGGTCGCCCTCACCGGCGTGGACAACCTGACCCTCAGCGCCCGTTCCGACAACACCCTCATCACCCAGGTGACCGGCGGCGCCTCCGGGGCCAAGGTCAACATCACCCCGCTGGCGGCCGTGGCGGTCGCCTTGAACACCACCTCCGCCAACCTGGGCACCTCGGCCACGGATCTGGACCTGGCCGGCAACCTGTCCACCCAGGCCACCGGGACGGACACCGTGACCACCACCGCCACCGGGCAGACCTCGGGCGATGTGGCCGTCGGGGCTTCCCTGGCCGCCACCGTGGCCATGGACCACGTCTCGGCCGGCATCGAACGGAACGCCGGCGGCTCCACCGGCATCGACCTGGAGGCCGGTTCGACCACCTCCCTGACCACCACGGCCACGGCCAGCGCCAAGGGCGCGGCCACCCAGAAGGATCCGAACGATTCCAGCAAGCCTGCGGCGGGCACCACGCCGGACGAACAGAAGGACGCTCAACTGAATTTCGCCCAGAAGCAGAATTCCGGCACCAAGAACCTCGACCTGAGCAAGGAGAACGACTCCACTTCAGCCACGACGCCCAGCACCAACACCGATTCCACCGGCAACACCAAGCAGTCCGGCGCCAAGGTCAGCGTCGCCGCGGCCATCGGGGTGGGGGTCGCCGAGAACCAGGCCGTGGCCACCACCGGCACCGGCGTCAAGCTCAGCACCAGCGGGGACCTGGCCATCAAGGCCACCACCGATACCAACTACGCCACCAAGGCCACCGGCGAGGCGGTTTCCGACAAGGACGGCATCGCCGCGGCGGTGGCCCTGACCGCGACCCTGAACGAGACCCAGGCGGCGCTGGGCGCCAACAACACCGTGTCCCAGGCGGGCAGCATCACCATCGCGGCCAAGTCGGAACAGAACCTGGACCAGCCCTTCCTGAAGGGCCAGGCCTCGGTGGCCGTCTCCGGCGCCAGCGGCGGCGAGGTGGCCGTGGCCGGAGCCCTGGCCGTGGTGGCCAACTCCAACGAGACCCTGGCCGACATCGGCGAGGGCGCCGAGATCGGCACGGGCGGCACGCCCGTGGGCGACATCTCGGTGACCTCCAACGACACCAGCCGCCTGTCCGCCTCCGCCATGGCCGGCGCGGCGTCCAACGGCAGCGAGTCCAAGGCAGGAGTCGGCGCCTCCTTCGCCGTCCTGCTGGCCGAGAACAAGACCACGGCGGGGGTGGGCTACGGCACCCTCGGCACGGCCTCGGATATCGACGCGGATTCCCTGACCGTACTGGCCAACAAGAATCCCATCCAGTTCACCGCCCCCTTCAATATCGTCACGAGCCCCAAGGACAAGGATTTCCTGGAAACCCTGGCCAATCCGGCCACCTACCTCAGCCAGGTGAACGACTACACGGAAGCGGTGGCGGGCGCGGAATCCAAGGGCGACGCGGCGGTGGCCGGCTCCTTCGCGGTGAACGTGTTCGGCAACACCACCAACGCCTACGTCAACAATGCCAGCGTCACCACCACCGGCACCCAGTCCGGCGGAACCCTCGGGGTGCAGGTGGCCAGCCATGCCGACACCGACGCCATCTCCGTGGCCGGCGCCGTGGCCGCCTCCAAGCAGGCCGGGGTGGGCATCTCCAACACCGACATCGTCAATTCCGACCAGGTGCTGGCCTCCGTGGAGGGCACATCGAAGCTGGATTCCACCCATTCCGTCCAGGTGGACGCCAATGCCAAGCAGAATATCGTGAATGTCTCCATCAGCGCCGCGGCTGCCACCTCCGGAACCGGAGTGGGCGGTGTCCTGGGCGTGATCGTCACCATGAATGATGTCGAGGCTTCCATCGGCCAGGGCGCCAGCGTCCAGTCCGAGGGTGACGTGGCGGTAACCGCCGGGAACGCGACCCTTTCGGTGATGGCCGCCGGCGGCATCGGTGCCGGAGACTCGGTGGGGGTGGGCGCCTCCGTCGCCGCCAACATCATCAAGAACAAGACCCTGGCCAGCATCGGCCAGGACGCCAAGGTGGATGCCGCCCAGACCCTCACGGTCGGCGCCACCGCTTCCGAGACCGCTGTGACCGGCGTGGTGGCCGGCGCGGCCTCGGAGCAGGTGAGTGTTTCGGGCAGTTTGTCGCTGGACACGATCCTCACCGACACCGAGGCCTCCATCGGCCAGGGTGCCCAGGTCAACACGGTCTATTCCGGCCCGGCCCAGGCCGTGGCCATCACCGCCCAGGACACCAGCACCGTGGTCGGTCTCGCCGGCAGTCTGGCGGCGGCCGGCGATGTGGGCGTGGGTGCCTCCATCGACACCGCGGTGCTGGACAAGAAGGTCATGGCCTTCATCGCCGACGACGCGGACGGCAAGGACGCGGCGGTGGTGGACGCCAAGCAGCAGGTGGCGGTGAACGCCACCTCCACCGACAGCATCGTTTCCGTCACCGCCGGGTTGGCCGGGGGCGGCGATGTCGCCGTGGGCGGCGCGGTTTCCATCGGCGTCGTGGAGAACTCGGTGCAGGCCAGCATCGGCCAGCACGCCAAGGTCCATTCGGACGGGAACGTGCTGGTCAACGCCGAGGATGACATCACCGCGGTGCTCACCGCGGGCGGCGCGGCCTTCGGCGGCGATGCCGGCATGGGCGCCTCCCTGGCGGTGGCCACCCTGCTGGGCAGCACCAAGGCCACCATCGGCGCGGATGCGGAAGTGACCGCCCTGGGCAACGGTTCCCAGGCCCAGGTCTACACTGGCACCGGCTCCGGCAGCAATACGGCGGCGGCCAGGGGTCTGGCGGTCACCGCCAACACCCAGGACAATCTGATGACCACCGACGTCAGTGGCGCCGGCAGCTCGGATGTGGGGCTGGCCTTCTCCCTGTCGGGCAACGTCATCGCCACCGACACCGAGGCGACCATCGCCGGCGGGGCCATCATCAACAAGGACCAGACCGGCGCCAGTTCGGCCCAGCAGGTCCAGGTCAAGGCCAACGACGACACCATCCTGTACAACACCGCGGGCTCCCTCGGCGGCGCCGGTGCGGTGGGCATCGGCGGCAGCGCCAATGTCGGGGTGGTCTCCAAGACCACCATCGCCCAGATCGGGGTCGGCGCCCAGGTCAAGGCGACCAAGGCGGTGGAACTCGACGCCAACTCCACCGAATTTACCACTTCCACTACGGCCGGGTTCGGCTTCGGGGGCACGGTCGGCGTGGCCGGTTCGGCCGGTGCCATCGCCGTGGCCGACACCACCGAGGCGATCATCGCCGACGGGACCAGTACCACCGGCGCCACCACGATCGCCGTGAGCGGCGGCGACCTGGCCCTGTCGGCCAGCGACAAGGCCACGTCCATCCTGATCACCGGCGCCGGCGCCGGCGGCGGGACGACCGGAGTGGGGATTTCCCTGGCGGTAGCGGTCAACACCAGCAAGACCCAGGCGAAGATCGGCGACTACGCCGTGACCGACGCCACGGGCGAAACCAGTGTCCTGGCCAATTCCTACGAAAATCTCGATCTCGCCACCGTGGCCGGGTCCGGCGGCGGCGCCGCGGGCGTGGCCGGGACCATCGCGGTCAACGTGGTGGCTTCCGACACCGAGGCCGGGATCGGCAAGAACGCCAAGGTCAACCTGGGCGGCTCCCCCTCGGACCAGACGGTGGACGTGGAGGCCAAGGACGAGATCATCACCGCGAGCGTTGGCGGCGTGGGCACCGGCGGAGGCGCCGCCGGGGTGGGCGGCACCGCGGACGTCACCTTCGCCAAGAACACCACTACGGCCTATATCGACAACGACGCCCAGGTGAATGCCGGCAGCAACGTGACCGTCAACGCCTCCGACACGAAGTACGTCAATTCGGCCATCGCCGCTGGGGCGGGCGGCGGTGCCGCCGGCGTGGACGGCACCTTGTCGGTCATCGCCGTGGGCTCCCTGCTGGATGACCAGGCCAACAGCGGGCTTCAGGTCGACAGCAACGGGAACAACAAGACCACCACCGCCGTCGATGCTTCCACCGACACATCGACCCTGAACAAATCCCTGGGCAGCTCGGCCCAGTCCACCGATACCGCCAACCAGCTTTCCGCCGCGGAGAAGAAGGCCTCCGTCAGCGACCAGATCGGCGGCACCACGAGCATCCCGCACACCAACACCCAGGCCTACATCGGCAAGAACGCCAAGGTGAACGCGGGCGGCGACGTCAAGCTGACCGCCAGCGACACCACCATGGCCATCGTCGCGGCCGGATCGGGCGCGGGCGGCGGCGCGGCCGGAGTGGCGGGCGCGTTCGGGGTCGTGCTCCTGCACGATTCCGCCGAGGCCTTCATCGCCGACGGTGCCCAGGTCAACGCTAAGGGCGAGATCGGGGTGAACGCCACCACCGGTGAGCAGGTCTACAACATGGCCGTCACCGCCACCGGCGCCGGCGCCGCCGACGTGGGCGGCGCGGCGGCGGTCAACGTCGTCACCTCCGACACCGCGGCCTATGTGGGCGCGGCGAAGCTGAACCAGGACACGGCCTACCAGCAGGGCAGCGAATCGGTCTCCGTGAATGCCGGCAGCAGCACCGTCCTGGTCACGGCCGCGGGAGCGGGCGGCGGTTCCGGAGCCGCCTCGGTGGGCGGTGTGCTCAACACCAATGTCCTGGTCAAGAACACCGAAGCATACATCGGCGACGGCGCGGCGGTTTCGGCCCAGACCAACGTGGGCGTGAGCGCCGCTTCCACCGAGGACATCGTCAACGGTGCCGTCTCCATCCGCGGCGCCGGGGCGGCGGCGGTGAGCGGGGTGGTCGAGGCCAACCTGGTGGACGACACCACCCAGGCCTACATCGGCGCCTCCCGCAAGGACACCCCGGTGAACGGGGCTGTGGTGGACTCCCAGGGCAACGTCACCCTGTCCGCCACCGACGCCACCCTGATCGTGGCCGCCTCCGCCGTGGGCAACGGCGCCGGCGCCGCAGCGGTGGGCGGCAACGTGGCCGCCAACGTGATCGCCAACGACACCGAAGCCTATGTTTCCGACAAGTCCACGGTCAACGCCCGCGGCAAGGCCGGCGGCGTCTCCGTCTATGACGGCGGGGTCGGCGCCGCCAGCGACCTGCCCGCCGTGCCCGGAGGCCAGAGCGGCCAGCTGGACATCAGCGGCAGCGGCAGCAGCGACGCCAATCTGAGCCAGGGCGCCTCATTCAATCTCACCGACAGCGACGGAAACACCCGGAATACCAGTGACGGGATGTCGGGCCAGACCCCCACCGCGGCCGCCGGCGGGCTGCAGGCCATGACCACCAGCAGCGGAGTCAAGGGCCTTTCCATCAGCGCCGTGTCCGAAGAGAAGGAAATCCCGGTCACCCTCAGCGTGGCCGGAGCCGGCGCCGCCGCAGTGACCGGTTCGGCCGCCGCCAACATCGTGATCACCACCACCAAGGCCACCATCGGCGACGGCGTGAAGGTCAACACCAGCGCCGGGCCCGCCGCGGCGGTGCAGCTCACGGCCGCCGACAACACCCTGCTGGTGCAGACCGCGGGGACCATCAGCGGCGCCGGGGCCGCCGCGGTGAGCGGAGCCGGCAATGTGGGCGTCGTCGCCAAGACCACCCAGGCCGGGATCGGCGACTCCACCGTGAACGCCAGCGACCTTTCGGTCCACGCGGTTTCCGCCGAGACCGTCTACAGCATCGGCGCCAACCTGTCCGTGGCCGGAGCCGCGGGCGTGGGCGGCTCCGTCGGGGTGGACGCCATCGAGAACCAGACCACCGCCAGCATCGGCGCCGGGGCCACCATCAACGCCACCGGCGACCTGGACGTGAAGGCCGACCAGGACTCCGCCATCAACCTCTACACCTTCAGCGGCGCCGGCGGCATCGTGGGCGTCAGCGGGGCATTGTCGGCCGGCATCATCGACAACACCACCGAGGCCTTCGTGGCCAGCTCGGCCAGCAAACCGACGACCCTGAACGCCGCCGGCACCACCGACGTCGCCGCCACCTCCACCGAGGCCATCCAGACCGTCACGGTCAGCGGCGCGGGAGGCGGGGTGGGCATCGCGGGGGCGGTGGCGGTGAAGATCGTCACCTCCACCACCGAGGCCTACATCGACCAGGACGCCGAGGTCAACCAGACCACCAGCGCGCCGGGCCAGAACGTGAAGGTCAGCGCCAACGACACGGTGGACCTCACCGGCGGCGGCGGCACGGTCTCCTACGCCGGCCTGGTCGGAGTGGGCGCCACCGCCGAGATCAACATCGTCCGCAACACCACCGCCGCCTACCTGGGCGCCGGGGCGGAGGTCAGCGCCGGCAACGACGTGGACGTCCAGGCCAATTCCTCCAAGTCGATCCAGTCGGCGGCCGTGGCGGCTTCCGGCGGGGGGGCCGCGAACATCAGCGGGGCCGTGGCGCTGGGCATCATCGGCGCCGCCCTGGACAGCACGTCCAAGGGCAGCATCTCGGACGAGAACAACAGCACGACCGCTTCCTCCGCGGACAAGCAGATCTCCACCGACAATGTCAGCGGCCAGCTGGGCGATTCCCAGGCGGTCCAGGGCATGAAGACCACCATCGGCAGCGAAACCAGCAGCCTGAACGTTTCCGGCTCCATCAACTCGACCGCCGCCGGCTCCCTTGACAAGACCCAGGCCTACATCGGCCAGTCCGCCACCGTCCATGCGGGCGGGGACCTCAACGTCATCGCCGGCGACCTCACCCAGATCAACCTGGTGGCCACCGGGGCCGCGGCGGGCTTCGTGGGGATCGGCGGCGCGGTCGGCGTGGCCGTCACCAACAGCACCACCAACGCCTTCATCGATGCCTCGGCGCAGATCAGCGCCGATCAGGACGTGACCGTGAAGGCCACCGCCGGCAACGTCAAGGCTGACGGCTCCAAGGTCATCAGTACGGCCGGCGCCGGCGGGGTGTTCGGCCTCGACGCCACCGTCGCGGTGCTGAGCGACACCAGCACCACCCAGGCCTACCTGGGCAGCGGGGTCGACGTGACCAAGGCCGCCGCCCTCACCGTGGAGGCCGACACCACCCGCCAGTCCACCGCGGACGCCTACGGGCTGACCGTGGCCGGGATCGCCGTGGGCGCCTCGGTGGCCACCGCGACCTTCACCGGCGAGACCGACGCGTACGCCCTGGGCAATGTCACCACCAAGGTCGGTTCCATGGACGTCAAGGCCAGCGACAGTTCCATCGCCACGGCCGACGCCATAGCCGGGACGGCGGGCATCGTCGCCGGTTCGGGCGCGGCGGCCACCGCCATCGCGTCCTCGGCGGTGAATGCCTACCTGGACTCCGGGGCCGACGTCACCGCCACCGGCGACGTGACCGTCTCAGCCACCGGCACCGCCAGCACCCTGGCCTCCGCCATCGGCGTCAACGCCGGCGCGTACTCGGTCGGCGTGTCCGTGGCCGTGGCCACCACTTCGCCGGACGTCAAGGCCTTCATCGGCTCCGGCAGCACCGTGACCGCCGCCGACCTCACCGTGTCCGCCACCCAGGCCCTGCCCGGCAACGGCAACTCCGCCGAGGCCGACAGCGTCGGCGCCACCGGCGGGCTGATCGGCATCAACGGCACCTCCAGCACGGCCCTGAACCAGGGCACCACCACCAGCTACGTGGGGGATGGCAGCACCCTCGCCATCTCCGGCGCCACTTCCGTCAGCGCCACCGAGACCACCAGCCAGAACGCCAGCGCCCTCGGCATCGTGGGCGGCCTGTTGGCCATCGGCGCCGACCTCGCCATCGCCAACAGCAGCACCACCACCAACGCCTACCTCGGCAACGGGGTGGCGGTCACCGGCGCATCGCTGTCGGTCACCGCCACCGGCACCGACGACAACTTCGCCTCGGCCGTGTCCGGAACCGGCGGGGTGATCGCCGGTTCCGCAGCCGTCGCCTCCACCACCAGCGACAGCACCACCACGGCCACCACCGGCAGCGGCAGCGCCCAGAAGCCGATCAACGTGGGCAGCTTCAACCTTGCCGCCAGCCACACCGCCCTGTTCAACGGGCAGGTGGACAGCACCAACGCGGCCCTCGCCGGGGCCAGCGGCGCCGTGGCCAGCAACTCGGTGGACAGCACCGTCACCGCCGCCGTCGAGAACGGCGGCCAGATCCAGGCCAACTCCGTCACCATCTCGGCCCTGAACCAGGCGACCAAGGACTGGCTGCCCGACCCGTCCGGCAGCAGCTCCGCCGGCTGGAACATCAGTTCCGGTTCCGGCGGGGCCATCAGCGGCCCGGCCGGGATCAGCGTCACCCACATCGCCCAGGACACCAGCGCGAGCATCGGCGACAACGCCAACGTCCACGTGCTGGCACCCTCCTCCGGGGTCGGCGTCTTCACCATGGACGCCACCAACGGCATCATCGGCCACGACCAGGTGCAGCTCAATTCGGGCGGCGTCATCGCCCTGGCCGAGGCCTCCTCCGAGATCTACGTGGACCACGCCAACGCCTCCGTGAGGTTCGGCAAGAACACCACGGTGGTCAGCGACCTGGGCGACATCGACGCTGGATCGCGCGCGGTGGTCGACCTCAACACCCTGGCCGACGCCGACACCTACGGCCTGGCCGGAGCCCCCGCGGGCCAGGCGTACTCCTACTTCAATGGCCTCAACACGGCCACGGTGGGAGCCGATACCCTGCTGCAGGCCAACTGGGGCAATATCACCCTGGCCGCCGGCGAAAGCTCCGGCGGGGTTCCCACCAGCATCAACGCGGTGTCCACGGTCAACCTGTGGAACAAGACGGCCATTCCCATCTCCACCGTCCCGGATGCCGAGACCACCGTCAAGAACAACGCCAGCCTGACCATCGACCAGAGTTCCGGCACCATCACCGTGGGCAGCCAGACCATTCCGTACGGGGTGGAGGCCGCCGGCGACATCAACCTGGCCGCCGACCAGGGTACGGTCACCGCCAACGCCACCGGCATCGGCAAGGACATCTACCGGGAGGCGCTGGCCGCCGCCGCAAGCGCCATCAGCGAACTGTTCGGGGGCTCCCCGGTCTCCTTCGACTACACGGGGGGCACCACCTCGGTCACCGGCCAGGGCCAGGTCACCGTCAACGGCACGGTCCTGACCGGCATCCA
Source organism: Holophaga sp. (assembly GCA_031292735.1). The sequence goes on along the minus strand of JARLGP010000304.1, from coordinate 67,111 downwards.
GCGCGACCAGGCGGTCACCCTCAGCATCACCAACTTCAACAAGGACACGGGCACCTGGGATCTGTCGATCTCCTCCACCTCCGGCGTGGGCACCATCACCATCACCCCCGGAGTGAGCATCGCCGGATCCATGGAGACCCGCATCGCCAACCTGCAGGCCCTCGCGCTGAAATACGCGGGGACCGCCGCGGCGGACGCCTACAACGCGGAGATCACCTTCATCGAATACCAGATGGTCTCGCTCGGGCTGGCTTCCTGGGGCACCGATGCCAGCGGCCAGAAGACCATCATCCTCGGCACTTCCGGCGGAACCGGGATCAGCCCCTATTCCGCCGCCCAGACCCTGCTCGCCTCGTTCCAGAAGCAGCAGACTTCGCTCAACTCGCTGCTGGGCAACTGGACCACCGCCAACACCAACCTCAGCAACGCCAATACCACCCTCAGCAACGCCAACACCACCCTCTCCACCGACAACGCCGAGGTCACAACCATCCAGAACAGCCACGCCACCTACGTGGATCGCGATACCGAACTCCGTGCTTGGCAGGCGGCCACCCCGAATTCCAAGGCTGCCAATGACGCCCAGGCGGCAGTGTTGGCCGACGAAGCCACGCTCAACAGCCTCGGCCTTCAATTCGCGGCCTCCCCGAGTGCAGCCGGCGCCACGCCTCTCACGGCGTCCCTGAATGATCTGGGGACCACGTATCCGTCGATCCTGACGGCTGCCCAGAGCGCCGCAGCACAGGCCCTGACCGCCCAGCAGCAGGCCACAACCGCGCAGTCCCAGGCCCAGGCAACGTTCACCTCCATCGACCAGCAGAAGATCCTTGCGGAAGTCGATCCCAGCGGCACCGGCGCCACCGACTCCCTGAGCTCGCAGGTGGCCGCCCTCAACCAGCAGATCTCCACCCTCCAGGCCGAATTGAACCCCGCCGACCCCAAGGATGCCCTTTCCCAGACGCCGAATACCGGGCCGACCGCCACCTTCGTCACCCTCCCGAACATTACCGCGAAGCTGGGCAGCATCCACGTGAAGGGCACCTCGCTCACCGGCACCGGCAACCTGGAGGCCCCGGGGAACGCCACCGTCACCATCACCAACAAGACGCCGGACTACCTGGTGGTGAAGGACATCACCATCGACACCAACCAGGCCGACGTGACCTTCAACAACGTCCTGGTGAACACCAACAGCGACATCAACAAGCTGAACCACTCCGGCGGCGTGGCCAACTTCGGCGCCGTGCTCACCGGCACCAACACCACCCCGACGGTGACCATCACCAGCAGCTACAACCCCACCGGCACCAACGATGTGGTAGGAACCACCGTGATCGGCTATGCGCCCGACATCCAGCTCACGGGCAATATCTCCAATCCCAGGGGGCCGGTGAACGTGACCAGCCAGGCAGGGTCGATCCTGTCCCAGGGCACCATCGACGCCGGGACGGTGAACGTGGTGGCCAGCAACGGCGACTTCGTGCAGAGCTATTCCAGCAACCCGGACAACTTCTTCGACGTGGGCGGAGACCCCATGTCGATCAACGACGGCACCAGCTCACCCGGCGGCATCGTCGCCAATGGCAGCGTTTTCCTGGCCGCCCGCTACCTCAACATCAACGGCCTGGTCCAGAGCGGCATCGCCGCCTGGAACCTCAACCTGCCGGCCTCCGGGGTGGTCCTCACCGGGTCCGCCGCGCAGCTCGACGTCGATCCCAACGTGCTCACCACCAAGATCGCGGAATACGCCAAGGGCGGCCCGGCGGTGACCACCTTCAACAACAATGACGGCCTGACGGTGACCTTCGACGCCTCCCAGAACCTGCTGACCGTGACCGAAGCCTTCGCCAAAGCGGACTACAGCCTGGCCTCGGCGTCCAACCCCGGCGGACTCTACAAGCTGGTGTCCAACCAGTACGGGAACATCGGCGCCGCCTACGATCCGGCCAACGACCGCTACGTGCTCGACGGCACCCAGGTGAAGGGCGGCTACATCCAGCTCTACGGCCAGGTGATGAACACCTCGACCAGCGGCGCGGCCACCGGCAAGCTGAACGTGATGGACGGCTACGGTGAGATCAACATCACCAACGCCACCCAGAAGGCCGTCGTCCTGTCCACCCTCGACACCGGCTCCGGCGCCGCGGGGGTGATCAACATCACCGACATCCAGTTCGTCGACGACAACCAGAAGCCCCACTCCATCGACACCACCATCACCCGGCTGAACGGCCAGGTCACCGTGGACCAGGTGGGCGCCTGGAACGCGGCCGGCACCGTCTTCAATGACGCCGCGGAAATCAGGACCGCCGGCACCACCTCGAGCAGCTCCACGTCGTCGGGGGTCGACCAGACCTCGGTGACCGGCAGCCGCAGCGCGATCTACAACCCCCAGACCGGGCTCGGCTACGTCTACACCACCGGCACCGACGAATCCATCGAGCAGGACTACAGCTACTCGGGATACCGGTTCTTCGGCTCGACCAGCCTGCAGACGGTTCCGAACCTGGTGGACTACCGGGTTTCCGGGCCCACCCAGCTGAGCAATCCGGTGCCCCTGCCCAACGGCATCTACCTGGTGAAGAACGCCAGCGGTTCCTATTCCTCATCGCCCACCGTATCCGATGTCGAGGTGAAGAACGGGCCCGATGTCTGGACCACCACCCGGGAATACACCACGACCTCCTGGTGGGAGGCCCTGTTCACCTTCGGCGCCGTCACCACCTACCACATCGACTTCAGCGAAGTTTCGCCATACAAGGATGTCAAGACCACCATCCTGAAGGCCGACAACGCCATCGGAGTCAACTTCATCGGTTCCGACACCGGCACGATCAACGTCCATTCGGCCGGCAGCGTCGACCTCACCGGCGCCGTCACCAACAAGGCCGGCAACACCACCATCGTCGCCGGCAATTCCGGCACCGGGGTCACCTCGGCCAACCAGAACATCACCCAGGACAACAAGACCGCGCTGATCAGCGCCGAGAACCTCACCCTCGCCGCGTCCGGCAGCATCGGCTCGGCCACCGCGGCGGTGCGCACCGTCGCCACCGGCACCACCAACGCCTCGGCCGCCAACGGCAACATCGCCATCCAGCAGACCCAGGGCAACCTGACCATCGGCACGGTGGAAGCCAGCGGGCAGGCCAATGACCTGCTCGGCCAGGTGAACCTGGAGGCTTCCGGGGACATCCAGGGCGCCAGCGGCGGCTACCTGGTCCAGGGCAACACCATCCAGCTCACCTCCGACAACGGCAGCATCGGCTCCATCGCCCAGCCGCTGAACATCAACGTGGGCTTCTCCAGCGACGCCACCCAGCAGCCCTACTTCGGCTTCACGGGCAAGGCCCAGGGCGACATCGGCATCCAGTCCCAGAAATGGAGCGGCAACGCCAACGGCGATCTGCTGCTCAACACCGTGGCCTCCAGCGGTGGCGACGTCACGGTCATCTCTCCCGGCCAGATCATCGACAACAACCCCAACCAGACCACCAACATGAAGACCTGGAACGAGCTGCTGACCTACTGGGATTCCCTGAGCCTGGTCGCCGGCTCCGCGGCGAATGCGGCCCAGGCGAAAAAGGTGCTCCAGTCGTTCGAGAACGGCCGCACCCAGGACTACGTCACCTACTGGCAGATGCGCAACCTGCAGACCAATCCCGCGGTCTACGACCCCGGCTTCCAGTACCATTCCAGCCCGGCCCAGATCGCGGCCCTGAAGGCCGCGGGGATCACCGACATCCAGACCTATGACGAAAACCGGACCGCCCAGTACCACACCCTGAACGCCGAAGTCGGCACCTACACCACGTCCTACGTGGCGAACTACAAGTACGTGGCCACCGCGGCCGAGCAGGCCAGCCTCTCCAACGGCAACTCCTGGACCACCCAGGAGCTGGGCATCTCGGTCGCCCCGGGCCTGTTGAAGGACATCACCAACACCAACCCGGTGGTGAAGGACCCCAACGTCTCGGGCCGCAACGTGGTGCTGACCGCCGGCACCGCCATCGGCAACACCGTTTCCACGCCCATCGTCATCAAGACCAACGCGGATGCCAGCACCCTGACCGACGCCCAGAAGGTCGCCCTGGCCTCGGCCGAGTTCTCCGACCTGGACCTCAGCGTCCCCGGGGAAATCCAGATCTACCAGCGCAAACCCGTCAACTTCCAGGCGCTCACCGGCCTGAGCGCCACGGTGGCGGCCGCCCCGGACGGCACCACCGACGCCGGCAACATGTTCCTCGCCTCCCTGGGCGACGGCATCCTCGACACCATCCAGGCCCAGGGCCAGGTGCGGATCAAGGTGGTCGGCTCGATCGTCAACGAGTCGGCCTCCACCCCCGCGCTGCAGACCGGCGACCTGGTGCTGGAAGCCGCCAACGGCGGCATCGGCTACCTGCCCGACACCGGTTCCGGCGCCACCGTGGAACCGCTGCGCATCCAGCTGGCGAACGGCGCCAACCTCACCGCGCGGGCCGCCGACAACATCAACCTCATCCAGAACACCGGCGACCTCGAGGTGCAGACCATCTTCTCCCGCGGCGACCTGCAGCTCACCGTCAGCCACGGTTCGATCCTGGACGCCTTCGCCGTTCCGCAGCTCAACATCCTGGCCGACACCATCGACCTGACGGCCGCGGGCTCCATCGGCGCCGACGGCAACTCCCTGAGCATGGGCATCAACACGATCACCGGCGGCATCACCGCCACCGCGGGCGGCGGGGCCTACATCAACGGCCCGGCCGGCAACAGCTTCACCATCGACGCCATCACCGCGGGCGATGCGGTCAAACTCACGGCCGACGTGGACATGACCATCGACGGCAGCGTCACCGCCCCCGGGCCGATCGGCCTGGTGACGGGTGGCACCATGACCATGGCGCCCGGTTCCCTGATCCACGCCACGGCCTCCAACCTGCAGGCCAACGTGGGCGCCCTGGACATGGAGGACAACGGCACCCAGGCCGCGGCCATCCACGTGGACGCCGGCACCCTCGCCATCACCACCCTGGGGGACGCCATCGTCACCGGCATCGTTTCCGGCAACCCCACCGCCGGCGCGGTGAGCATCACCGCCGAGGCCGGTTCCATCCTGCCCGGGCACGCCGTCGGCAGCGGCAAACCGGACATCACCGCCCACGCCGCGGCCGGCGCGGGGGTGACCCTGGATGCCGACCTGGGCATCGGCTACGATCCCCTCGACCCGCGCGCGCTGAGCCGGAAGACCCTCGCCGGCCAGGACGACGCCCTCAACCTGCGCACCTTGAACCTGCAGGCCACCTCGGGCGGGCGGGCCGAACTGGCCGACCAGGACTCGGTGAAGGTGGCGGGCATCACCGCGGCCAACGACGTGCTGCTCACCGCCACCGGTTCCATCACCGGCGGCGCCATCATCAGCACCAGCGCCAGCGACCCGGTGAACATCACCTCCACCGCCGGCGCCATCGACCTCGACCAGGTGTCCGGGAACAGCATCAGCCTGACGGCTCCGGGCAACGTCTCCGGCGCCGGCCTCACCGGCACCGGCACCGGCAGCCGGGTGAACGTCACATCCACCGGCGGCGACGTCAACGTCGCCACCCTGAGCGGCAATGTGCTGAACCTGAACGCCGCCGGCGATCTGCTCGGCACCGGCCTGGCCGGCACCGGCACCGGCAGCCAGGTGAATGCCACCTCCACCGGCGGTCTCATCAACGTCAGCAACGTCACCGGCAATGCCCTCACCCTGACCGCCCCGGGCGACGTGACCGGCACCACCCTCACCGCCAGCGGCACCGGCAGCCAGGTGAATGTCCGGTCCAGCGCCGGCGCCGTGGGCGTCAGCGACGTGACCGGCGACAGCATCACCTTGAACGCTTCGGGCAAGGCCGACGCCACCGGCCTCACCGGCAGCCAGATCGCCGTGGATTCCGGCTCCGGCGCCGTCCATGCGGCCCAGGTGACGGGAGACGCGGTCAGCCTGACCGCCATGGGCGACGTGACCGGCGACACCCTCACCGGCACCACCCGGGTGAGCGCCCGTTCCACCGCCGGGGCCATCGACCTCAGCAACGTGGCCGGCAACGCCCTGACCCTGGACGCCGCGGGCGACGTGACCGGCACCAACCTCACCGGCACCGGCCCCGACAGCCGGGTGAGCCTCACCTCCACCGGCGGCTCCATCACCGCCAGCAACGTGACCGGCACCGTCCTCACCCTGGACGCCGCGGGCGACGTGACCGGCACCGGCCTCATCGCCGGCACCACCCTCAACCCCGCCTTCAGCCCCAGCGCCGCGTTCGCCCCGGCCGGCACCACCTTCACCCCCGGCGGCCCCGGCAGCCAGGTGATCGTGGCCTCCGCTGGCGGCGACATCTCGGTCAGCGATGTGACCGGGGACCAGGTGAGCCTCAGCGCCCCGGGCACCGTCACCGGCAGCAGCCTGGTGGTCGGCTCGAACCTGCAGCTGGCCGGAACCCGGGTCCGCGCCGACGTCACCGGCCAGAACCAGGTGGTGGGCGGCTCCGTCGGCGGCTTCGACGGCTCCAAGGCCAACAACGTCCAGCTCACCCTGACCAGCCCCAGCGGCTTCGCCTTCAGCAGCCTAGCGAGCAATACCGCCACCGTGACCGTGCCATCCGGGACCTTCTCGGTGGGCAGCATGCTGATCGGCGACCGGGCCACCATCACCAACCCGGCCACCTTCATGGTGGTGGACCAGTTCAACGAAAGCATGCAGGCCTGCGACGTGCAGCTCTATTCGGGCGGCGCGCCGTTCTCCTTCCTGCTGACCGGCAACAAGGTGAACACCGACGCCTACGTCATCTACCGTGATCCCATGCACGAGGCCATCGCCACCACCGGCGAGGACCGCGGTGGGACCGAACAGGCGGAAGACGCGCTGAACCGGACCACCCTCGACCCGCGGCTGAGCCGGCCCATGGGCACACCGGCCGACGCCGACGCGTCGAACCGGACTCCGCTGATCTCCTACTCGGGATTCCCCGTTTCTGCAGAGGAAGAAGAAAATTGAGCACTGGCAACGAAGCATCCCGGATGAAGCCAGGCGTGATCCTGGTGCTGGCCGCCCTGGCCGCGGCCCGGGCCGTGGCCCAGACGCCGGTGATCCCGCCGTCGGCGGACCCCGGCGCCATCCAGCGCCGGCAGATGGAAGAAGAACAGCGCAGGCGCCAGGAGGAGCAGGAGCGCCTGCGGCGCACCGCGCCCATCGACCAGGGCGCCCTGGCCAGACCGGCCGAGAAGCCGGTGGACAACACCACCCGCTTCCTGGTGCGGGAGATCACCTTCTCGTCCTCCAGGATCCTGAGCCGCGCCCAACTGGAAAAGGCCGCCGCGGCCTACAAGGGCAGGGAGGTCACCCTGGCCGACCTCCAGGGCATCACGGCCGCCCTCAACGCGGAGTACCAGGCCAGGCACTTCGTCACCGCCCAGGCGGTCATTCCGCCCCAGGATGTCTCCCAGGGGGTGGTCCACATCCGGCTGATCGAAGGCAAGGTCGGGCGCACCACGGTCAGCGGCAACGCCAGCACCCGCACCGGCTACATCGAAGACCGGCTGCACCTCGAACCCAAGTCGCTGGTGAACCTGGACACCCTGGAAAGCTCCCTGATCCGCTTCAACCGCACCAATGACGTGCAACTGAGGACCGCCCTCCAGCCCGGGGTGGACCCCGGCACCACCGATTTCCGGATCGACGCCGTGGAACCCAAGCGGAACGACCTGCGGGTCACCCTGGACAACCTGGGCAGCCCCACCACCGGCCGGACCCGGCTGAGCGCCGCCTTCCTCCACCACAGCCTGTTCGGGCGCCGGGACGACCTCACCCTGTCCGACACCGTCTCCAAGGGCGACAACAGCAGCGGGATCGGCTACGGCATGCCGGTGAACACCTATGGCGGCCGGGTGGACCTGGGCTTCAACCTGGACAAGACCGCCATCAAGCAGGGCGGGCTGCAGTCGCTGAACATCACCGGCGAATCCCGGGCCTGGACCCTCACCCTGCGCCAGCCCACCTACCTCACCCAGCGGACCCAACTGGACTTCATCGCCGGCGTGGTGCGGCGGGACAGCACCAACTGGATCGACGACGTGTTCCTGAACGACACCAGGACCCGCAGCAAGAACCTGGGCGTGGAACTTCAGCTGTTCCGGGACAAGGACTACGGGTTCGCCAGCTGGACCCGCTCGTTCTGCACGGCCACCGTGCTCACCCCGGTCAAGCTGATCATCGACCGCGGCTCGGTGCGCTACAACCACGACTTCAGCCAGGGCATCAGCCTGAACTCCAGCTACACCTGGCAGGCCGCGCCCATCAAGTCGATCCCGTCCAGCGAGCAGTTCTTCATCGGCGGCGACGCCAGCGTGGTGGGCTATACGGTGGCCGGCGAATCCGGCTACAACGGCCAGGTGGTCGATTTCGACCTGCACCATCCCCTGGCGGTGTGGACCCTGTGGAACCAGAAGGTCGTCGCCACCGGGGTGTTCTCGGTGGACTACGGCACGGTCACGCCCTTCCTGCCGCCGGGCTCGGGGCTGGTGGGGCACGACCACCTGGCCGGGCTCGGCTGGGGGGTGAACGCCGCCGTGGGCAGGCGGGTCAACGCCCGGGTCAGCTGGGGCTACGGGATGACCAGCGGGACCAATAAACTGCGCGACAAGATCCTGCTGTTCCAGGTGATGAGCAGCGTTCTCTAGTAGGCGCTGAACTGCTCGCCGTGCCGCTGCACCCGCACCGGCAGGCCGAACAGTTCGGAGACGGGCCCGGAACGGAGCACATCGCGCTTGTGCCCGTCCCGGAACACCCGCCCTTCCTTGAGCAGGATCACCCGTTCGATCTCCGGGATGATCTCCTCCACGTGGTGGGTGACCAGGATGAGGGTCTTGCCCAGGCCGGCCAGGTCGGAAAGGGTCTTCAGGAACCGGCGGCGGGCGGCCAGGTCCAGGCCGGTGGTGGGCTCGTCCAGCAGCAGGGCCCCGGGGTCCGGGGCCAGGGCGCGGGCGATGAGGATGCGCCGGGCCTCGCCGGTGGACATGGCGTCCATGGGCAGGCCGGCCAGGTGCTCGGCGCCCACCAGGGCCAGGGCGGCGTGGGCCCGCTCGCGCATGGAATCGGTCACCCGCAGGTGGTCGAACAGCGCGAAGCTGGAGAAGAAGCCCGTCATCACCGTCTCCAGCCCCCGGGTGCGGCCGAAGCCCTGGCCGTGGGTGAAGGCCTGGTGGAGGTCGGCGGAAACGATGCCCAGGTGCGAGCGCAACTCGAACACGTCCCAGCGCTCCTGGCCGAGAATCAGCATGGCCGGCTCGGCGCCGGGCACCGCCAGGGGGTAGTCCTGGCGGGTGATCAGGCGGATGAAGGAGGACTTGCCCGAACCGTTGGGTCCCAGGATGGCGATGTGCTCGCCGGGGCGGATGTCGAAGGCCAGGTCGCGCAGGACTGGAACACCCCCCCGCATCAGGGTCGCTGAACGGAGGGAAATCAGGGGCTGGTCTTGGGGCACGGCTATCTCCAGGAGGCCCTCAGCTGCGATGACACTTCCCGCATTCGGCGAAGGCGATGGTGTCATTGTGGCAGGCGAAGCACAGGGTCGTCCCGTCATGGTCGGCAAGGGTGATGCGGCCCTGTTTCTGGGTCTGGAACAGCTGCTTGCCGGTGGGCTTGTACAGCACGTGGCAATCGTGGCAGGAATAGCCGCGGCTGGCGTGCAGCTGGTGGTCGAACACCACCTTGCCCTGGCCGCCGCCGCGGTAGGTCAGCGCCCCGGGCTCGCGGGCCAGCCCGGACGCAGGAAACAGGCACAGCGCCAGCGTCGCCGCCAGCGCCCATGGATTCCACCAGGCTCGAGGCATGCGCGCCTCCTAGGCCAGGATCTTGCGGTTGATGCTGCGCACGTCGGGAACCCCGGTGACCACCATGGCGGCTTCCAGCTCGTCGCGCATGGTCTGCATGAACAGGGCCACGCCCGGGCGGCCGCCGCCGAACGCCGCGCGGATGATGTGCCGGCCGACCATCACCGCGTCGGCGCCCAGAGCCACATACTTCATCACGTCGTCGCCGTAGTGGACGCAGCCGTCCACCAGGATCACCAGCTTGCCCTTCACCGCCTTGGCGATCTCGGGCAGCACCGTGGCCGTGCCGGGGGTGTGGTCCAGCACCCGGCCGCCGTGGTTGGAGACGCAGATGCCGGCGGCCCCGGCCTCGCCGGCCCAGATGGCGTCCTCGGGCGTCATGATGCCCTTCACCACCACCGGGATCTTGGTGGCGCGCACGATCTCGCGCAGCTGGGCCATGGACTTCGGCTCCACCATCAGGTCCCTGGGGTTGCCCTGGTAGCGGCCGCCGGAATCGATGTCGATGGTGATCATGCAGGCCCCGGCCTCTTCGGCGAAGCGAACCAGCTGCAGCAGGTTGGCCTGCGGGCGCGGCTTGATGCCGGCAATGGCCCGGCCCTGGTAGTGCTTGATGACCTGGTAGCGGGCCTTGACCTCGGCCATGGGATCGGTCTGCCCGTCGCCGATGGCGCCCAGGGTGCCCGCTTCCACGCAGCCGCCGATGATCCGGTCGAAGTACTCGGCATCCGGGAGGATGCGGCGGAAGTTGAAGCCGACGCCGCCGATGGGCGCGGCCACGGCGGGCAGGGAGAGCTTCTGGCCGAACAGGACGGTGGAGGTGTCCGGCTTCTTGTCCTGGTTGGAGACGTCGTTCAGGGGCCGCAGCTTCAGCCGCACCGCCTGCAGGTCCGTGAAGTTGTTGCGGAACGAAGCGCCCGACCACAGGCCGCCCATGCCCGGGAACTCGCCGGCGCAGGCCACGCCGTCGCACTGGGGGCACACCCGGCAGATGGGATACATGACCTGGCGGGCCTTCTGATAGACCTCGGAGACCTTGCCCTTGGCGCTGGCCGGTCCGTATTCCGGCGGATACGCGGCGGCGATGGAGCTGGCGGTGTGCGCCGGGGTGGGGGCCGTGGCGGGAGGGGGGACCGGCTTCGAAGGTTGCGCGGCGGGGGTGGCCGCGGGCAACAGGGCGTCGGAGGCCAGCATGCCGACACCGAAGAAGGCGGAGTTCTTCAGGAAACTTCGTCTGAACATAAGGTTGCTCCCCTATGAATGTGATGGAATCCGACGAGCTTACCACGCACGGGAAGAGCCCAGGCCAAGGGGCAGGATTCGGGGCAGGATCGGCGGCCGGGGCCGCATGGAACCCTGCTCAACCGTGGGCGGCATCCGGCGGTCTATGATGGACAAGTACGGAGGCCAACCATGAAACGTTATCTACTCCCCCTCGCCTGCGCCCTTTGGCTGATGCCATCGGCGGCCCAGGCCCAGGTGAGCCTGCACATCGACATCGGCCTGCCGGCGGCGCCGCCCCTGGTGGAAGTGCAGCCCGGCATCCAGGTGGTGGAAGGATTCCAGGACGAGGTCTTCTTCAACGCCGGCTGGTACTGGTGCCGCAGGCCGGATGGCTGGTATCGCTCCCGCTCCCCCCGGGCGAGGTTCGACTGGGTGGACCGGCGCTACGTTCCCATGGGCCTGATGCGGATGCCCAGCGGCCGCTACCGGAACTGGCACCACGGCGGACCCATGGGCGGGCCCGAACGGCGGATGGACCCGCACGGACCCATGGGGGGCCCGGAACGGCGGATGGACCCGCACGGACCCCGGGGAGAGGAACCTCGGGATCGGCGCCCGTAGAATGGACGCTTGACCCGGCCGCGCTGGGCCTATGATGGCAGGCATGATTCCGCTCTCCATCCTCGACCTCGCACCGATCATCGAAGGCGGCGATGCCGCCCAGTCGTTCCGGGCCAGCCTCGATCTGGCCCGGCACGCCGAACGGTGGGGCTACCGCCGGTTCTGGCTGGCCGAGCACCACGGCATGCCGGGCATCGCCAGCGCCGCCACCGCCGTGCTGATGGGCCACGTGGCCGCCGGCACCTCGACCATCCGGGTCGGGGCCGGCGGCATCATGCTGCCCAACCATTCGCCGCTGGTGATCGCCGAGCAGTTCGGCACCCTGGAGGCGCTGTTCCCCGGGCGCATCGATCTGGGGCTGGGCAGGGCGCCCGGCTCCGACCCGGTCACTGCCTGGGCGCTGCGCCGCACCCCGTCCGATCCGGACCAGTTTCCCCAGGACGTGATGGAACTGATGGACTACCTGTCCGTCGAACCGCGCGGCCGGGTGCGGGCGGTGCCCGGCGCCGGGCTGAAGGTGCCGGTCTGGATCCTGGGCTCCAGCCTGTTCGGGGCGCAGCTGGCGGCGGCGCTGGGGCTGCCTTTCGCCTTCGCGGCGCACTTCGCGCCCGCGCTGATGCTCCAGGCGCTGGAGGCCTACCGCGCCGGCTTCCGGCCCTCGGAACAGCTGAGCCACCCCCATGTGATGCTCGGCTTCAACGTGTTCGCGGCGGACAGCGAGAGGGAAGCCGAACTCCTGGCCACCTCCATGCAGCAGTCCTTCGTCAACCTCCGCACCGGCCATCCCACCCGCCTCCCGCCCCCGGCCGCGGACTACCGGGCCCGGGTCGGCCCCCAGGAACGGGCCATGCTCGACCAGGTGCTGGCCTGCACCGCCATCGGCACGCCGGCGGTGGTGGCCCAGGGCCTGAAGGACTTCCAGGCCCGCACCGGCGCCGACGAGCTGATGATCAACTCGCCCATTTTCGACCATGCGGCCCGGCTGCGCTCGTACGAGATCACCGCGTCCTGCGCCGGAAGCTGATTCTTGAATTTCCAATTGAAATCTAGAATCTTCATTCCAAATTCGAATTCGAGGTTCCAATATGAACACTCGACGAGAAAAGGAACGGCAGCAGCGGCGTGAAATCCTGCTGGAAGCGGCCACCCGCTACGTCACCCTGGTGAACCTCATGGCCCGCCGCAAGGTGGTGGTCCGGCGCGCGTTAGGCCCGAGCGGGGCGCCGACCCAGCGAAGCTCCCAATGGTGTGGCGCAGGGGTTTTGGTGGCGGTAGGCTTTCCATGCCATGGCCACCCTTTTCCGAGCAGAACTCGCCGACATCACCAAATTGCACGTGGATGCAATCGTGAATGCTGCCAACTCGACTCTGCTGGGCGGAGGTGGTGTGGATGGAGCAATTCATCGAGCGGCGGGCCCAGAACTGGTTCAAGAATGTCGGCTGCTGGGTGGCTGCAAGGCCGGCGATGCAAGGATAACCAAGGGCTATCGACTGCCTGCGAGATTTGTCATCCACACCGTTGGCCCCGTCTGGCGCGATGGGACATGCAACGAGGAAGAGGTTCTCGCTTCCTGCTACCGGCGCTGCTTGGAGGTGGCGGCAAAGTACTCCATCAACTCCATTGCCTTCCCGAGTATCAGCACTGGAATTTATGGGTTTCCGATTGAAATGGCCTGCCCCATTGCCGTCTCAACCACGCGAGCTTTCATCTCGCAGGGCAGCATCATCGACGAGGTCATGTTCTGTTGCTTTTCGCCGGGCGACCTCCAGCAATACGAAAGCGTGCTCAGCCGGTTCGCGGATTGACTGTTCCGTCGAGCCAAAGGCTTGGTCATTGCCCGGCCTCTTGAGATGCGGCGCTGTGGTGTTCCCTCGTTGTGTCCCGATTTTTGATGAACCCGCACCGCCGTTATCTCTCCCACGATCATGCGGCTGGGGCCGTGCCGGTCAATGCTGGCGTTAGGCTCGTTCGGGGCGAGGCTCGTAATTGGGTTCCCCAGGCTCCAATGCCGAAGGGTCAACCAGCCGGATTTCGATGCGTTCAATCCCTTTGCCGGGATGATCCCGTTTCAAGAGGATCCGGCCGACCTCGCCGGTGGAACGGACATGAGTCCCACCGCAAGGCACTTGCGCGAAGCCATCGATCTTCCAAAATCGCCTTTGTGTCTCCGTGTCTAGATAACCCTTTTCGATGGTGTGGTTGCCATCAATGATTTTATTAAATGCAGGCAACAGGGATTCAAAGAGCGTATTGGCATTGGCTTCAGATTTGAAATCAATGCGCGCCTTTCCCTCTCCGATATGCGCACCAACCTTTTCCCAATTTACCATCTGGGTCACGAGCTCCAGGATCAACTCTGCGGCAAAATGGAGGCGCATTAATCGATACCGGCGTGGCCAATCGATGGTCATCACGATGGCCATGCCCCGAGAAAGACCATGCCCCTCGGGCAGGGTATAAAAAATCAAATCATCAATTCGTTTGGAATCCAAGATCGGCATGTCGTTGATGAAGGCTCTGTCGCTTTCCTGGCCGCCAGCGAATGAAAAGGCAATTGTTTCATCAAATAAAGCCTGGTTCCCCTCTACCGAGGAGACATGCGTGGTCAATTTTTGTTGATATGGGTTATCCCAAAATACTTTGCGCATACGTTGACCTTTCAAGCAGGCGTGGCAGTTGGCCCTTCAATGGCTCGCAGCGTTCCAATGGACATGGTACCTCCAAGGGAGGGATTCTGTTCCATCTGTTCTCCAAACCCAAGCCTGCCCCACCATGCCCTTTCGGAACTGGCCACCGCCAAGGCCAACGTGGCTTCGGCCCAGGAGAACCTGCGGATCGTCACCGTGACCATGCTTGTTTCCCTGCCCCTCGCCATGCTCATGCGCAGCTTCAAGGCCCCATGAGCCCCCGGCCCCGGCCGAAGAAAACCATGGGGAAGAACCGAGCCCGGGCTATTCTGGAGGCAGTCCCGCCAGGAGAATTCGATGAAGAGGTTGTCCATTGCTGTATTGACGCTGCTGCTGTTCGGGCTGTCGCTGGGCGGCCGGCTCCTGGCGCAAGAGCCGGGAAGCCGTCCCAGCCTTGCGATCCTTCCCCTGAAGGAGGAAGGCCGGAAGAGCCTGGGCGATGTCTCGGAAACCATGAACATGCTGGTGACCAGTGCTTTCGGTGATTCGGGGGCCTTCCGGCTGGTGGAGCGGAGCCAGGTGCTGGCCGCGCTGCCTGCGGGCAAACGGCCCGAGGCGGACCGGCGTGTCGCCATGGACCTGGGCCGGCGCCTGGGCGCGAAGTACCTCCTGACGGGGTCCTACCTTCCGGAGTACACCCTGGCCAGCGGCACCGTGACCGTGACCGTGAACCTGCGGCTGGTGAACGCGGCGGATGGCAAGGTGGTCAAGAGCTTCCAGGAGATCGGGGAAGGCTCCAGCCTGGGCGGCGTGGTGGCTTCGCTCACCCGCAAGCTGTCCGCCAAGGCCGCCGCCCCCGCGGCGCCGGTGGTTCCTGCTCCGGCGGTGGCCGCTGCTCCGGTGGTGGCCGCTGCTCCGGTGGTGGTTCCTGCCCCGGCGGTGGCCGCTGCTCCCGTGGTGGCTCCTGCTCCGGTGGCGGCTCCCGCTCCGGCGGTTGTCCGCGCTCCGGCTGCTGCCCCTGCTCCGGCCGCTGCTCCCGCCCCGGCGCCTGTCCCCGCTCCGGTGGTGGTCCCCGCTCCCCAGGCCGCTCCGGCTCCGCAGGTTGCTCCCGCCCCGCCGGTGGTCGCCTACCACCCCAATGCCGTGGTGCCGGTGGAACCCAGCGCGCCGGCCGCGCGCCGGATCACCAAGGCCCTGGTGGTCCTCAGGGAGGGGAGGATCAACGGCGTCTACTACCAGAAGGGCGGCCTGTCACGGTTCGGGGCGAAGCTCGAGGATTTCGAGTTCCTGGCGAAATCGGTGGCGAAGCTGTTCCCCGCCGACGTGGCGGTGACCTTCGATACCGGAACCCGCGGTTTCGGTGACGACTCCACGCTCAACCGGGCGCTGGTCCGGAAATACCAGCCCGACACCCTGGCGGTGGTGACCGTCGAGTGCAACACCCAGAACAAGGGCTACCTGGTGCTTCTCACCAAGGTGCAGGTCCAGGCCGGGGCCGACATCGAATTCCGGGCCGCCGACACCCTGGAGCTTCTCGCCAGCCGCTCGATCAAGACCGATTTCGTCCAGGCCAAGGGGCTGGGCGAAGCGTTCCCGACCGCGTTGAAGGAGGAACTGGCACGGCGGGTGGCCTCGGCACTCCCTTCGCTGCCCTTCTAGGAGATCGATCCAGCCCTTCGGCGGGGCCTTGCGGGCCATGCGGCGGTGATCAAGGACCGCCGTGGCAGACCTGTCCGCCCGATCGCCATCAACGGGCTCCCTATTCCCAATCCATCCGCAGCACGTGACCGTCCTTCACCCATACCGCGCCGTGGTGGAGCACCACCCCGCCGCCCACCGCGGCCCGGACCCGGTAGACGATGGGGAAGCGCCAGCAGGCCTGGCTCCCCACGTGGTCCACGGCGGGCGCGTAGACGTCCTGGCTTTCCAGGGCCTCGGGGCCGCCGAGGCGCTTCTCGATGGCCTGGCCCACGGCCAGGGACATCATCAGCGTTCCGGGCCTGGGGCCGGGCAGGGCGTCCGGATCCTGCCGCCGAAGGTGGACCGATCCGTACACCAACAGCGCAAGCCCGAAAAGGATCAGGCCCCCGATCAGCACCTTACGGTCCTTGGCAAAGTTCATGAAATCTCCAAGGAGGATTCCTGGAGCCTACACCCCGGGACCGGGCCGGTGAAGGGTCACCGGTCACACCTGGAAATAGATCGGACGGTCTTGATCCCGGTCAAGGAATGTCGACCGGACAAGTCGGATATTGGGGCGTGGGCCGAGTCCCGCGCACGGAGGCAGCACATGCTTTTCGACCCCCAGACCAAGATCGGCGACATCGTCCTGGCATTTCCCGCGGCCATGCGGGTGTTCGAGCGCCTGAATGTGGACTACTGCTGCGGCGGCCAGCGCAGCCTCGCGGACGCCTGTGCCCGGGCCGGCAGCTCCCTGCCGGAGGTGCTGGCGCGCCTGGAGGAGGCCGGCGGCGCCGAGCCCCGGCCCACGGACCCCGGCACCTGGCAGGGCGCCACCCTGACCGCCCTCATCGCCCACATCGAGGCCACCCACCACGCCTTCACCCGGGCCGAGCTGACCCGGGTCGCCCCGCTCATGGCCAAGGTGCTCCAGGTCCACGGGGACCATCACCCCGAACTGGCCCGCGTCGCCCAGTGCGTCCAGGCCATGGACAGCGACCTGAGGCCGCACCTGGAGAAGGAGGAGCAGATCCTGTTCCCCTTCATCCGCGGGATGGAAGGGCAGGGCAGGGCGGACTGCTGTTTCGGCACGGTGCAGAACCCGATCCGGACCATGCAGAGCGAGCACGAGGAAGTCGGCGAGATCCTGCGCGAGCTGCGCGAGCTGACCGCCGGCTTCACGCCGCCCGAGGACGCCTGCGGCAGCTACCGCTCGCTGCTGATGGGGCTGCGCAGCCTGGAGGAGGATCTCCACCTGCACATCTACCTGGAAAGCCACCTGCTGTTCCCCCGGGCCATCGCCATGGAGGGGGCGGCCCTGCAGGACTAGGCACATTCACCTCTGACAGTGGCCGCACCAGACCGTGGCCCGGTTGCCCAGCCGGTTCCCCTGCAGGATGGCGCCGCAGGTGAGGCATGGCTCGCCCTCCCGGCCGTAGACGAACAGTTCCTGTTCAAAATAGCCGGGACGGCCGTCCGGGCGGATGAAGTCGCGGAAGGTGGTGCCGCCGCAGCGGATGGCATGGGCCAGGATGTCCTTCACCGCCGCGGCCAGGCGCTGGTAGCGCGGGCGGGAAACCTCCCCGGCCAGGCGGGCCGGGGCGATGCCGGCCTGGAACAGCGACTCCGCGGCGTAGATGTTGCCGACCCCCACCACCACGGCCTGGTCCATGAGGAAGGTCTTGACGCTGGTCTGGTGGCCCCGGCTGCGGCGGAACAGGTAGTTCCCGTCGAACGGGGCGGACAGGGGCTCGGGGCCCAGGTCCCGGAGCAGGGCATGGGTCTCCCCCAGGGGCTGCCAAAGCAGGCAGCCGAATCGCCGGGGATCGTTGAAGCGCAACACCCGGCCCGAATCCAGGGCGATGTCCACGTGGTCGTGGCGGCCTGGGGCCACCGCCGGGTCCAGCACCCGCAGGCTGCCGGACATGCCCAGGTGCAGCAGGGCGCTGCCCGGGGCCAGGTCCAGCAGCAGGTACTTGGCGCGCCGGCGCACCCCCAGGATCCGCTGGCCCGGGAGCAGGGCGGCGATCTCCCCGGGGATCGGCCAGCGCAGGTCGGGCCGGCGCAGGGTGACCGAGGTGATGCGCCGGCCTTCCAACTCGGGGGCCAGGCCCATGCGGGTGATCTCGACTTCAGGCAGCTCGGGCATGCCTTCAGGATATCAGTCCTTCGGGCGCGCCCCCCAATGCCGGGGCAGCGGGTCCTCCCGTTCCATGGCCGCGAAGGCGTTCCGCTCCAGAGGGTTGGACCAGTAGAGCTCGCTCAGGCTGGGCCAGCGCCGCTGCCTCACCAGGATTCCCATGGGGTGCAGCAGGTAGCGGAACATCTGGGCCAGCCAGACGCCCATGGGGCTCCAGCGGCGCATCTGCCGCACATGGAACAGTTCGTGGCGGAGGATGGGCAAGGTGTAGGTCTCCGACCGCACCAGGACCAGTCCGGGCAGGGCGACGCCCAGGATGCCGGGGGGCAGGAACCGGAAGCGCAGCACCAGCGTCGGTACCGCCCAGACCCATGCCCAGAGCAGGAGGTCCAGTTCCAGCAGGGGAAGCAGTTCGGAGTGAAAGAAGGCGCCCAAGGGATCTCCTGGAAATTCATTTCATTTGCAACATCATTCGGAAAAAAGGCGCATCCAGACCGATCGCCCTATACTTTTAACGGGCCTGGCCGCGCGGAGGTGGCGCATGGAGCGAATCACCACGAATCCCATTCTGATCCGGTTCCTCCTCTGGCTGGTGGCCATGATCCTGACCGTTTCCGTATTCCTGCTCTGGAGCGGCGGGGTTGCCCAGCTGCTGGAAAACGTTAACGATTTATTTTGATTCAACCCAGGCTTTCCTCCGTTCTGGCCGGCCCGCATCCCTGGACCTTCCCATGGGCCGGGGGCAGGGGCGTGGAAGCCTTCCAATAGTCTGCTGATATGGCTTGATTTACACGGTTATGGGGGTTTTCGGTTTCATTGCCGTGGCACACTCCATATACTTGATCTTATTGTCTTTTATAGTCCTCTGATTCCAAATGGAATGAGGTGGGAAAGGAATGAAAAAAAATGGTTGAGTTCGAAAAGCGGGTCCTGTTGTTGGGTTGTGGCGCCGTGGGTCAGTGCACCCTGCCGCTGCTGCTCAAACATCTGCACGTGGCCCCGCGGAACCTGACGGTGATGGATTTCGAGGACAAGCGCCAGGCAATGCAGGAATGGACCGCCCAGGGGGTGACCTTCATCCAGGACCGGATCACCCCGGAAAACCTGGGTTCGGTGCTGGGGCGCCAGCTGGGCGCCGGCGACCTGCTGGTGGACCTGGCCTGGAACATCGATTGCTGCGAACTGCTGCAGTGGTGCCATGACCACGGCGTGCTGTACGTGAACACCTCGGTGGAGCTGTGGAATCCCTACGCGGTCCAGGCCAAGCGCCCCACCGAGCTGACCTTGTATTGGCGGCACATGAATATTCGCCGGATGACGGCCGGCTGGAAGACCCCGGGCCCCACCGCGGTGCTGGAGCATGGCGCCAACCCCGGGCTGATCTCCCATTGGACCAAGCAGGGGCTGGTGGACATCGCCCGCAAGCTGCAGGCCGACCGGCGCGCGGTGGGCGCGGAAGCGGAAGAGCTGGAGCGGCTCATCGCCGCCCAAAGCTTCAACCACCTGGCCATGAAGCTGGGAGTGAAGGTGATCCACTGCAGCGAGCGGGACACCCAGATCAGCTCCCAGCCCAAGCAGGTGGACGAGTTCGTCAACACCTGGAGCATCGAGGGGTTCCGCGAGGAAGGCATCACCACCGCCGAGATGGGCTGGGGCACCCACGAGCGGACCCTTCCGGACCTCGCCTTCGAGCACCCGGATGGGCCCCGCAACCAGATCTGCCTGGCGCGCATGGGCATGAACGTGCGGGTGCGCTCCTGGGTGCCGGACTACACCATCCAGGGCATGGTGGTCCGTCACGGCGAGGCCTTCACCATCTCCGACCACCTGACCGTGTGGGAGGACGGCAAGGCCGTCTACCGGCCCACGGTGCACTACGCCTACTGCCCCTGCGACGAGGCCATCAGCTCCCTGCACGAGCTGCGGGGCAACGACTACGCCCTGCAGCCCAGGCTGAGGATCATGACCGACGAGGTCACCAGCGGGGCGGACATCCTCGGGGCGCTGCTGATGGGCCACGCCTACAGCTCCTGGTGGACCGGCAGCAACCTGAGCATCGAACGGTCCCGGGAGCTGCTGCCGCACCAGAACGCCACCACCCTGCAGGTGGCCATCTCGGTGGCCGCCGCCGCCGCCTGGATCATCCGCAACCCGGACCGGGGCGTGCTGGTGCCCGACGACCTGCCCCACGAGTTCATCCTGGAGATCGCCCGGCCCTACCTGGGCCGCAACATCTCCACCCCGTCCGACTGGACCCCGCTCAAGCACCGCTCCAGCCATTTCCAGGGCTGGAACAAGCCCGACCTGGATCCCAGCGACCCTTGGCAATTCAAGAACTTCCTCATCAACGAACGCGGGGATTGAACGAAAGGACCTTTGTGATCAGCAGCGCGCTTCTCGAAAAACTGGCCCAGGAGCATGGCACGCCCCTGTTCGTGATCGACCACGACCAGCTGCGGGCGAACCTGGCGGAGTTCAACCGCTGGCTGCCCCGGGTGCAGCCGTACTTCGCGGTCAAGGCCAACCCCAACCCGGAGATCATCCGAACCCTGTACCAGGCCGGAGCCAGCTTCGACGTGGCCTCCATGCCGGAATTCCTGCTGGTCCACGAGAACATCAAGGACCTTCCGGCCAAGGAGCGCCAGGACTTCATCTGGGACAAGATCATCTACTCCCACCCCATCAAGGCCAACGACACCCTGCGCGAGCTGGACCAGTTCAAGCCGCTGGTGACCTACGACAACTACGAGGAGATCAAGAAGGTCAAGCGCTACGCCCCCCACGTGGGCATGCTGCTGCGGGTGCGGGTGCCCAACACCGGCGCCATGGTGGAGCTGTCCTCCAAGTTCGGGGCGGAGCCGGGCGAGGCGGTGGACCTGATCGCCGCTTCGGAAGCGGCCGGGATCACCGTGGAGGGCCTGAGCTTCCACGTGGGCAGCCAGACCACCAACTTCCAGAATTTCGTCCAGGCCCTGAACATGGCCTCGGGCATCTTCCAGGAGGCCCGGCTGCGCGGCTTCACCAAGATGAACCAGCTGGACATCGGCGGCGGCTTCCCGGCCCCCTACGACGACAACGTGAAGCCCCTGCACGAGCTGGCCAAGATCCTCAACGACACCATCGACCGGCTGTTCCCCAAGGACCTGGCGATCCTGGCCGAGCCCGGCCGCTACATGGTGGCCACCGCCTGCACCTCGGTGTCGGAGGTGATCGGCAAGGCCTTCCGCGACGGCCGGCAGTGCTACTACATCAACGACGGCGTCTACCACACCTACTCGGGCCAGTTGTTCGACCACTGCCACTACCCGGTGCGCGCCTTCAAGGAAGGCCCCCGGTCCCTCTGCGCGGTGTTCGGCCCCACCTGCGACGCCCTGGACACCATCACCCTGGCCGAGGAGCTGCCGGACATGGAACTGGGCGACCTGGTCTACAGCGAGAACATCGGCGCCTACAGCCACGCCTCCAGCACCTCGTTCAACGGGTTCCCCCCGGCCAAAGTGATCCATCTGAACCGATAGGGTCTGCGTGAACTATTCGTTCTGATATGATCGCCGCATGACATCCGGGCGTTTCTCTCCAACTACCGCATCCTCGGTCTTTAAGCATCTTCGCGGCGGCTGGGCCCTCCTGGTTATGAGCATTTCAATTCCGGTATGGGCCGCCCACGCCTATGCGCAGTTTGGCGATATCAAATATCCCGCCGGAT
The DNA here is from genome assembly GCA_031292735.1 of Holophaga sp. The sequence goes on along the minus strand of JARLGP010000304.1, from coordinate 45,263 downwards.
TCGACCATTTCCAGTGGGTGAACCCCAGCGCGCCCAAGGGCGGCGAACTCACGCTGGTGCCGCCCCTGCGCATTTCCCAGTTCGACAAGTACAACCCATTCACCTTGAAGGGCACTTCGCCGCCGGGGGTGAGCGAGCTGATGTTCGAAAGCCTGCTCACCGGCAGCTTCGACGAGCCCACCACCGCCTACGGCCTGCTGGCGGAGGACGTGGCGGTGGGCCACGACCACCTGTCCGCCACCTTCCGGCTCAACCCCGCCGCCCGCTTCCACACCGGCAAGCCGGTGCTGGCGGCCGACGTGAAGTTCAGCTTCGATTCGCTCACCGGGCCCCGGGCCCACCCGGCCTACCGGGCCATGTTCGCCGACGTGAAGGACGCGACCGTGCTGGGGGAGCGGGTCATCCAGTTCCACTTCCGCCGCCCCAGCGCCGAGCTGCCGCTGATCGTGGGCGGCATGCCGGTGTTCAGCCGGGACTGGGGGGGCGGCAAGCCCTTCGACCAGATCGTCATGGACATCCCCATCGGCAGCGGGCCGTACCACATCGGCCACGTGGATTTCGGCCGGGACGTCACCTACCAGCGCGACCCGAACTACTGGGCGGCCCGCCTGAGCGTGCGCCGCGGCATGTTCAACTTCGACCGGGTCACCTACAAGATCTACAAGGACACCACCGCCCAGACCGAGGCCTTCAAGGCCGGCGAGTTCGACTACATCCAGGTGTTCTCGGCGCGGGAATGGGCGCGCACCTACGTGGGCAAGAAGTTCCGCGACGGCGAGCTGGTGCGCCGCGACCTGGCCAGCGGCAACGCCGGCGACTTCCAGGGCTTCATCATCAACACCCGGCGCAGGCAGTTCGCCGACCCGCGGGTGCGCCAGGCGCTGGAACTGGCCATGGACTTCGAGTGGATGAACCGGGAGTTCTTCTACGGCAACTACACCCGGGTGCGCGGCTACTTCAACGCCAGCGACTTCGAGGCCAAGGGCCTGCCGGGGCCCGACGAGCTGGCGGTGCTGGCGCCCCTGCGGCACCGGCTGCCGCCGGAGCTGTTCAGCCAGCCGGTGCCCCTGCCGCCCAACACCGATCCGCCCGGCAGCCTGCGGGCCAACCTGCGCCAGGCCATGCACCTGCTGGCCGAGGCGGGCTGGACCTACCGGGACGGCGCGCTGCGCAACGCCGCCGGGGAGCCGCTCACCATCAGCTTCCTGGACAGCGAGGGCAGCATGGGCCGGATCGTCACCCCCTTCATGCAGGACCTGGCCAAGCTGGGGATCCAGTGCCAGTACCGGGTGGCCGACTTCGCCCTGCTGCAGAAGCGGCTGGACGTGTTCGATTTCGACATCACCAGCATCCGCACCGTGGGCAGCGAGGCGCCGGGCAGCGAGCTCAAGGACCGGTTCTCCTCGGCCTCGGCCGGCACCGAAGGCTCGGGCAACCTCATGGGGGTGCGCGACCCCGCGGTGGACGCCCTGGTGCAGGAGGCCACCGCGGCCACCACCCGGCCCGAACTGGTGGCCCGGCTGCGCGCCCTGGACCGGGTGCTGCGCTTCGGCCACTACTTCGTGCCGGCCTGGTACACCAATTCCTTCCGCATCGCCTACCGGGCCGGGAAGTTCGCCGAACCGAAGGTGGCGCCCCGCTTCTTCCAGCCTGAAAGCTGGATCATCTCCACCTGGTGGACCACCCGCCCCTAGGAGGCATGCCCATGTGGTCGTACATTCTCAAACGGACCCTGCTGATGATCCCGACCCTGTTCGGGATCCTCACCATCACCTTCGCGGTGATCCAGTTCGTGCCCGGGGGCCCGGTGGAGCAGATGGTCCACCAGCTCCAGGGCCGCAACTCGGCCGGGGAGGGCCCGGCGGCCATGGGCGCCGGCTACCGCGGGCGCCAGGGGGTGGACGCCGCCCGCATCGTGGAGATCCGCAAGCTGTACGGCTTCGACAAGCCGGTGCACCAGCGGTTCTTCCAGATGCTGTCCCAGTTCGCCCGGTTCGACCTGGGCAAGAGCTTCTTCCACAACGAGGACGTCTGGCAGCTGATCCGCGAGAAGCTGCCGGTGTCCATCAGCCTGGGGGTCTGGAGCTTCCTGCTCACCTACCTGGTGTCGGTGCCGCTGGGCATCGCCAAGGCGGTGCGGGCCGGCAGCCGGTTCGACACCGCCACCACCCTGATCGTGCTGGTGGGCTACGCCATCCCCAGCTTCGTCATGGGCGTCCTGCTGCTGGTGCTGTTCTCCGGCGGCGCCTTCGCCCAGTGGTTCCCCCTGCGCGGGCTCACCTCCGCCAACTTCGACCAGCTTTCGGTCATGGGCAAGGTGATGGACTACCTCTGGCACATCGTGCTGCCGGTCACCGCCATGGTGCTGGGCAGCTTCGCGGTGATCACCATCATGACCAAGAACTCGGTGCTGGAGGAGATCCACAAGCAGTACGTGCTCACCGCCCGGGCCAAGGGCGTGAGCGAGCACAACGTCATGTGGCGGCACGTGTTCCGCAACGCGCTCATCCCGATCATGACCGGCTTCCCGGCGGCCTTCGTGGGGGCCTTCTTCTCCAGCTCCCTGCTCATCGAGACCCTGTTCTCCCTGGACGGGCTGGGCCTGCTGTCCTACGAATCGGTGATCCGGCGCGACTACCCGGTGGTGCTGGGCAGCCTGTTCTTCTTCACCCTCATCGGCCTGGTCACCACCCTGATCCGCGACCTGAGCTACCTGTGGGTGGATCCGCGGGTGAAGTATGACTGAGCGGTCCCCCTGGCTGCGGGCCTGGCAGCGGTTCAAGGGCAACCGCCTGGGCTACCGCAGCCTGCAGCTGTTCCTGGCGCTCACCGTGCTGAGCCTGTTCGCGGAGCTGCTGTCCAACGACAAGCCGCTGCTGGTGCGCTACCGGGGCCACTGGTTCGTGCCCCTGGTGCAGACCCTGCCGGAGACCACCTTCGGCGGCGACTTCCCCACCCCCACCGACTACCTGGACCCGTTCATCCGGGAGCGCCTGGCCCGGCCGGGCAACTTCGCCCTGTTCCCGCCCAACCCCTACCACCACAGCAGCATCAACTACTTCTCCCAGGAGCCCAACCCGGCCCCGCCCAGCCGGCAGAACTGGCTGGGCACCGACGACCGCGGCCGGGACCTGCTGGCCAGGCTGCTCTACGGGTTCCGGCTGTCGGTGCTGTTCGCCTTCGCGGTGACCCTGGTCTGCACCGTGGCCGGGGTGCTCTACGGGGCCATCCAGGGCTACTTCGCCGGCTGGACCGACATCGCCATGGAACGCTTCGTGGAGATCTGGGGGGCCATGCCCACCCTGTACCTGCTGATCATCTTCTCGGCCTTCTTCGCGCCCAGCGTGGGGCTGCTCATCGCGCTGATCTCCATCTTCGGCTGGCTGATGATCGCGGCCTACGTGCGCGCGGAGTTCCTCAAGAACCGGACGCTCGACTACGTGCGCGCGGCCAAGGCGCTGGGCCAGCGGGACCGGGTGATCATCTTCCGGCACATCCTGCCGAACTGCCTCACCCCGGTGATCACCCTGGTGCCGTTCGAGATGGCCGGCGCCATCGGCGCCCTCACCAGCCTGGATTTCCTGGGCCTGGGCGTGCCCGAGGGCACCCCCAGCCTCGGGGAACTGCTGGCCCAGGGCAAGAACAACCTGGACGCCTGGTGGATCTCCCTGGCCACCTTCACCGTGCTGGTGGCCACCCTGGTGCTGCTGATCCTGGTGGGCGACGCCCTGCGCGACGCGCTGGACCCGCGCAAGGAGATCGCGGAGGACGCGTCATGATGCTCGACGTGCAGGACCTCTGCATCAGCTTCGGGGCCCGCCGGGTGGTGGACCGGGTCTCGTTCCAGCTGGACGCCGGCGAGAAGCTGGCGCTGGTGGGCGAATCGGGTTCCGGCAAGACGGTCACCGCGCTGTCCACCCTGCGCCTGTTCGACGCGGCCCGGCTGCAGGGCAGCATCCGCTTCCAGGGGCGCGAGGTGCTGGACATGGGGCCGGCCGAGCTCCAGGCCCTGCGCGGCAACGAGATCGCGGTGATCTTCCAGGAGCCCATGACCGCGCTCAACCCGGTGATGACCATCGGCGCCCAGATCATGGAGGCGCTGCAGCTGCACAAGGGGCTGGGCCGGGCGGAGGCCCGGGCCCAGGCCGTGGCCGCCCTGCGGCGGGTGGAGGTGGCCGAGCCGGAGCGGCGGGTGGACAGCTACCCCCACCAGCTTTCCGGCGGCCAGCGGCAGCGCGCCATGATCGCCATGGCCCTGGCCTGCGACCCCAAGCTGCTCATCGCCGACGAGCCCACCACCGCCCTGGACGTTAGCATCCGCCACCAGATCCTCGACCTGCTGGACCAGATCCGGATCGAGCGCAACCTGGCGGTGCTGATGATCACCCACGACCTGAACCTGGTGCGCCGGTTCGCCGACCGGGTGGCGGTGATGGAGCGCGGGGTGCTGGTGGAGCAGGGGCCCATGTGCCAGGTGATGGAGACCCCCCGGCACCCCTACACCCTCAAGCTGATCGACAGCCTCTGCCAGCGGGAGGTGTGCGAGCCCCAGGCGGGCTGCGTGCTGGAGGGGCGTTCGGTGCGGGTGGCCTACCCGGTGCCCCGGCCCGGCATCCGCGGCTGGTTCGGCAAGGGCGAGTTCGTGGCGGTGAGCGGCGCCAGCTTCACCCTGGCCCCGGGCGAGACCCTGGGGGTGATCGGCGAATCCGGCTCCGGCAAGACCTCCCTGGCCCTGGCCCTGCTGGGCCTCACCTCCTGCTCGGGGGAGATCTCGCTGGCCGGGCGCGCGTGGTCCAGCCTGGACGACCGGCAGAAGCGCGCCCAGCGCCGGCAGATCCAGGTGGTGTTCCAGGATCCGTTCTCCTCCCTTTCGCCGCGGCTGACCATCGAGCAGATCGTCGGCGAGGGCCTGGAGATCCACGAGCCGACCCTCACCCAGGCCCAGCGCCGGCCGCGCATCCTTTCGGCCCTGGCCGACGTGGGCCTGGCCGAGGACGGCTCGGCGGAAGCGCTCCTGGGCCGCTACCCCCACGAGTTCTCCGGCGGCCAGCGCCAGCGCATCGCCATCGCCCGGGCCCTGATCGTCAACCCGCGCATCGTCGTGCTGGACGAGCCCACCAGTTCCCTGGACGTGACCATCCAGAAGCAGGTGCTGCAGCTGCTGGCCCAGTTGCAGCGTCGCCACGGCCTGTCCTACGTGCTGGTGACCCACGACATCGACGTGGTGCGGGCCATGGCCCACCGGGTGCTGGTGATGAAGGACGGCCGCGTGGTGCGGGAGGGCCGGGTGGACCAGGTGCTTTCGGACCGGTTGTGGGACGAACTGGGCAGCGGGGTCAGCGCGACCTGAGCAGGTTGGCCAGCCCCCGGACCAGGATCCACCCGCCGATGCCCACCAGCAGCGTGCCCATGACCCGCTTGAGACGCTCCAGGACGTGGACGCTCACCTGGTTGCGCCAGCGGCCCACCAGCGCGAGCAGGGTGAAGAACCAGGCCACGATGCCGAAGCAGACCGCCGCCGCGAAGGGCGGCGCCTGGGCCCGGTCCATGCTCAGCAGGCCGGTGGCGTTCAGCGCGGTCACCGCGGTGGTCCAGGTGATGATGAGGGTCGGGTTGAGCGCGGTGATCAGGAAGCCCAGGGCGAAGCTGCGCTTGTTGCCCCGGCGCGGCGCCTGCGGCCGGGGCGCGGCCGCGCGGGCCCGGGCCAGCAGCATGGCCAGCCCGATGCCCAGGAGCAGGAAGGCGCCCACCACCCGGGAGACCGGCAGCACCATCGGGTAGCGGGCCAGCACCGCGCTCAGCCCCCAGAACGCCAGCAGCGCGTAGAGCCCCTCCGCCAGCGCGCCGCCGGCCGCCACGAACAGGGCATGGCGCGCCTGGTGGGCCAGGCCCAGGTGCAGCACCAGCACCGAGATCGGGCCGGCCACGGGCATCGAGCCGATGAAGCCGAACGCGAACCCGATCAGGAGGGGAAGCAGCATGCCGCCCCGCTACCCGCGCTTCCAGCAGCCCAGCACATGATCGTCGACCATGCCCACCGCCTGCATGTAGGAATACATGATGGTCGGCCCGACGAACTTGAACCCGCGCTTGCGCAGGTCCGTGCTGAGCGCCTGGGCCTGAGGGGTCACCGCCGGCAGCTCGCCGAGCGAGCGCCAGTGGTTCACCTGCGGGCTGGCGCCGCGCCAGAGGTAGCCGTCGAAGCTGCCGAACTCCCGCTGGACCGCCAGGAAGGCCTGGGCGTTGGTTACCGCCGAGGCCACCTTGAGCCGGTTGCGGACGATGCCCGGATCCAGCAGCAGCTCCGCCACCCGCTCGGGGCCGAACCCGGCCACCACGGCCGGATCGAACCCGGCGAAGGCCCGGCGGTAGGCCGCCCGCTTGCGCAGCACGGTGATCCAGCTGAGGCCGGCCTGGGCGCCCTCCAGGACCAGGAATTCGAACAGGCGCAGGTCGTCGTGGGCGGGCACCCCCCACTCCTGGTCGTGGTATGCGATGTAGAGCGGGTCGGTCCCGCACCAGGCGCAGCGGGTGGGCTCGGCGGCCGGCGCGGCCATCAGGGCCGGATCTCCTCGGGCGAGCTGAGGAATTCCCGCAGGTTCTCCATGGCCTCCATCATGCGGGGAAAGCCGGCGGTGGGCGCCAGCAGCAGGATGGTGTGCTCCAGCTCCTCCGGGGTGCAGCCGGCCTCCAGGGCCTTGGTCATGTGGGTGATCTGGGCCTTGCGGTAGCCCAGGGCGGCCGAGGTGGCCACCTTGATGAGCCACCGGGTCCGTTCGTCCAGCGGGCCGCCCTGCTCGTGCACGGCCTTGCCGAACCGGCTGTAGGCCTCGTACAGCTCCGGGTGCTTCTCGATGAGGGCATCCAGGTTGTCTCGGATCTTCATGGGCATCTCCGCAGGCGACAAGGTCTACGGTACGGTTTTCCCGGGGAAAGCGGAACAGGAACCGTCAAAAAATGCCATTCTAGGAAATGGATTGAGGGCGGCATGAGCTGGAGAGACCTGAGGCGGCGCACCCGGCTGGACATCGTCCGCGGCATCCTGGTGGTGGGCATGACCAGCGCGGTGGCGGTGTTCTTCACCGCCGCCAGCCCCGCCGACAACCCCCTGGGCAATCCCCAGGATGATTCCAAGATCTACCGCCGCACCATGGAGATGGTGGGCGGCCAGGCCAACCTGGTGGCCAGCGACATCACCGACTGGGTGGCCGGGCTCTGGCACGGCAGGACCCTGGCCTGCACCCTGGCCGTCCTGACCCTGCTGGTGGCCTACGGATTCTTCTTCATCACCGAGGACCTGCCGCCGGCGGAATAGCCTTGAACGCGCGGGCCCGGCGCTCCTGCAGGAGCCGCCAGGCGGCCTCCGGATCCTGGATTCCGGCCAGCAGATCCTCGGTGGCGCACTGCACCCGGTCCACCTCTTCCCGGCAGGCGAAGCGCACCCCGTGCCGCTCCAGCACCGGGATGGCGAGCCGGCTGAGCACCCGGGTGCGCAGGTCCCGGATGCCCAGCCGCACCACCAGGAAGGCCGCGGCGCGGCCGGTGATCCGGTCCACCAGGCAGGTGTCGGCCGGATCGCGGCCGCCCTGGGCGAAAAAGGCTTCCAGATCGAACAGGGGATGCAGCCAATGCTTCTCACTGGAAAAAATCAGTTCCGCATCCTGGTACAGGCCCAGGGTCAGGGGTGCCGGCAGCTCCAGGGGGGGGTCACCCCTCACGGGTGGCGCCCTGGGGCGTGGGCAGGTAGCGGCCCATCAGCCGGAGCACGGCCAGACCGCCCAGCACCTGGAGCAGGAGGCCGGGAAGGCGGAAGCGGAGCGCGGCCAGGCAGGGCTGCCAGCCGGCGTGGACCAGGGTGGGCAGCAGGGTCAGGGCCTGCTGGGCCAGCACCACCAGGGCCAGCAGCAGCAGGGTCGGCTTGGCCGAACGGGAGGCCGCGAGGGCGCCCAGGCAGCCCAGCAGGGCCGACTGCAGGATGATCTCCTGGAGCGCCGGGGCCGGGGGCATGCCGGTGAGGAAGTGGCTGGCCAGGGGCGACAGCACCGCGGTGAGCACCGCGGCCTTGGCCCCGAAGCGCCAGCCGGCGATCAGGGTGAAGAAGAAGATCGGCAGGAACATCCTGCCCCCTTCCGGGATCTGGTGCAGGGCGTAGGGCAGCAGGACGTTGCCCGCCACCATGGCCGCGGTGGCCAGGTAGAGCCGCGTGTCGGCCAGGGTCAAACGCTCACGAAAGGATTCGGGGATGGAACTGGAAGGGGTCACCGGAGCTCCAGAAAAGGTAGGGAAACTGCGACCTTCATCCTACCATCGGTTTGCCGCCGGCACCCTGGAACTGGACCGGCTCCAGCTTGCTGGTGCAGAACTTGCATCGGGTGGCGGCCTCGGGCACCGGCTCCAGGCACTCGGGGCAGGGCCGGGTGGCCATGGGCGCCGCCTGGGCCTTGCGCCTCATGAGCATGCCGAGCAGTTTCACCAGCAGGAAGAACACCACCGCGGCAATGATGAAGAAGTGCAGGGTCGCGGAAAACACCAGGCCGATCCGCACCTTGCCCAGGGTCCATTGCTCCCACTGCATCTTGGCGGGCAGCACGTAGCTCACCAGGGGCATCACCACCGCGTTGACCATGGTCTTCACGATGTCGCTGAAGGCGCCGCCCACCACCACGGCCACGGCGAGATCCACCACATTGCCTTTGGCCACGAAGGTCTTGAATTCCTGCACCAGGGACATGAGCTTCTCCTATAACGAAAACCCCCGGGAGGCCAGGAGCCTCCCGGGGGCCGGTTGCGATTCCGGCCGTGGCATCACTCGGTGACGGCGGTCTCGATCTTGTGGGTCTCGGTCTGCCCGGAGGCCTTCACGTCGATTTCCACCCGGCGGTTCTTGGCCTGGCCCGCCTTGGTCTTGTTGTCGGCCAGGGGCTGGTCGGGGCCGACTCCGACGGTCTGGATGGAGGCGGCGGGGATGCCTTCGTTCTCCAGCACCTTGGCGACCGCGTCGGCCCGGTGCTTGGCGAGCTTCCGGTTGTAGGCCGCGGAGCCGGTGGAGCTGGTGTGGCCGCTCACCACCAGGGAATACTGGCCGGGATAGGCCTTGAGGCTGGCGGCGACCTTGCGGATGGCCTCCACGCCCTGGGGCGGAATGACGTTCTTGCCGTTGGCGAAGTGCAGCACCGCCTCGTCGAGCACGATCTTGGCCACCGGGGCCGGGGCCGGCTCAGGGGCCGGAACCACCACGGGCTCGGGCGCCGGAGCGGGCGCGGCCACCGGGGCCGGGGGCTCAGGGGCAGGCGCCGGGGTAGGGGCGGGGGCCGGAGCCGGGGCAGGCGCCGGGCTGGGTTTGCCGCCCCAGCGATAACCCAGCGTCACCAGGCCCAAGGTCTCGGTGTAGGAAACCTGGGTTTCGATGCGCACCGCCCGGGCTTCCAGCCCCAGCAGGAAGTGGTCGGACAGCGCGGCCTGCACGCCGACGCCGCCGAGGTAGCTGAGCCGGGTGGTCTTGTCGGTGGCGAAGGACCAGGGGGTGTCCACCTGGGTGCCGCCCACGCCGGCCCGCAGGTAGGGGGTCCAGGTGGCGCCGGGGGCGAGGTTGAACAGGGCGGAGAGGTGGGCATGGTACTCATCGGCCTTGAAGCCGTTGAGCCCGTTCTTGCCCTTGAGCTGGGTGCCCAGGATGGAGAGTTCGTAGCCCCACCGGGGGGTGCACCAGGATCCGCCGGCCAGACCCAGGATCCCGTTGCCTTTGGCATCGCGGGAGCTGTTGTTCTGGAAGTCATAGCCGCCCTGGATGCCCACCCAGTTCTGGCCCGCCTGAGCGGCCAGCGGAGCGGCCACGAGGGCCAAGGTGGTTGCGAACAACATCATGCGCATGTCAAATCCTCCTGTGTTCCTGAAACGGAATTTGATTATCCAACAATCCACCGGGTATTTGTTGATTTTTTTCACGCCTCCGCTAGCTGTCACTGGTCAAAACAGGATGGAATGCGCTGTCCCACAGTCCTTTTTTACAGTCTGCCCCCTTCTGCCTTCTCCCGGCGGAACTCCTCGCGCAGGGTGTCCAGGGCGGATTTGCTACCACATGGCTGAAAACAGGTTTCCTTGCACTCGGCCGGCGCGATCTGGACTCTGCTGCTTCCGCTGACGGGATTTCTGGAGCCCGGGGCGAACCTCACGAGATATCTGGTCGCCCCGGGCTCCAGAAATCACGCCAGCGAACTGCCGCGCGATTGGTGGGACCTGAACGCCTACGGCTGACTTACCAGCCGGAAAGCCGACCGTCCGGAACCAGGACGGCCGGGTCCCCGGTTACCGGACCGCCACGGCCCCCCTTGCGACGCATGCGTCGCCAGGGATCCAAGGACCTTATGCCGGGGCCGCGCGAAACGGGACTGGTTATCCCATCACAACGGCTTACTGGGAGGCCCGCGTCCACTCCGATGCCCGGCCGAACAAGGGAATGCCCACGTAGCCTTTCAGGCTCAAATGGTTGAGGTCGTTCTTTTTCATCCGGATTATGGCCTTGTAGGTCTTGCCACTTTCCGGATCGTAGATCTGGCCGTCCTTCCAGCTCAGAGGCGCCTCCTTGACGAAACCGTGCAGGATGACCAATCCCAGGAGCGGCCGGCGCCGAAGGCTCGCGACGGGGTTGTGGACATCCAGTTCATCCGGCTTGGGACCCGATATGATCTTTCCATCCAGTTGGCCGTTGGCGTCAGTGGAGATCTGGATCAACGTGTCCTTGGCCTCGGTCCACCAGTTCCCGGTGACCTCCTGGGCCGGCAGGGCGCTGGACGCGCCTGCCAGCAGGAGCAGAAAGAAGAACAGGGTTGTTGGTTTGCGCATGGACGTATTCCAGAGAAAGGGATCATGCCGGCGGCATGATCAGAAGTGGTAGGAAACCCCCGAGAAGTAACCCGTCTGGTCTATTGAACGAGTCCAGGGTGTCTTGGCCGCCGATCCGGTGAGCCAGCGCTCGCTGGCGGTGCTCACCCAGTGGAAATGCTGGGTGAACTGCCAGTCCACGACCACTTCCAGGGACACGTCCTGGAAACCGGATTCGGCGCCATAGGGGGCCGAGCCGTCCTGGGGCGCGGGACCGTTGAAGCACAGCTGGCTCTGCTGCTTGTCGTACCAGCGCGCGGTGGGCAGGAAGGCCACGGTCAGCTCCTTGGTGGGATGGATCGGAAGGTAGGAGCCGACCACCGTGATCCAGCCCTGCTCCGCCGGGAGGGCCTTCCTCGCCTGGATGAACAGCGGCGCGCCGAAGATGGACACCACGGCCTGGACCCCAACATCGAGTCCCTGGGCCGTACCCGGAATCTGGGGACTGTGGCCCTCGCCCATGGCGGAGTTGCCGTGGTACCCCATCATGAAGCCGAAGCTGGCGATGCCCTTGACCCAGGGGTCCCAGTTGACGCTGGGATCCGTGGTCAGGGAGCCGCCGTTCACCTGGAACCGGCCGTAGTACTGGGTGGTGTATTCGGCATTGACCCACGCCGTGCCGTGGACCACCTGGCGGTTGTCGCCCAGCCAACCCGGGGTGCTGGTGAGACCGATGCCGACCTCCAGCTGGGGCGGCGGCAGCTCCGCCGGCGCCGCCTGGGCCGCCGCGGGCAGCGCCGCCAGGCCGCAGCCCAGGCCGACCAGGGCGCGCTGCAGCACGGCCCGGGTGCTCCGGCCGGTCCTTCCCGGTTTCGAACTGGATGGATTTTTCGGCATGGTTTGCCTCCCTGTGGGAACAGCCGTTCGGCTGGTGATGGGGTGTCCAATGATTCCGGGGCAGAGCGAGTTGCGCTGCGCCGATTCCGGTTTCCCTGCGCTATCATGATTTGCATTGGAAGGTGGCGTTCCGGCGGCGGTGCGCCCGGCCCAAGGCACCAATCGACGCTCCGTCCGGCCCGGAAACGGGCAGGCCGGACTCCAGGAGGCACGATGGTCAAGAGCACCCAGCACGAAACCATGGTCCCCGGTATCGTGGCCGCGCTGCGCGACCAGATTCTGGACGGCAGCCTGCGGCCCGGAACCCCGCTCCACCAGGCGGCCCTGGCCGAATCGCTGGGCGTGAGCCTGATCCCCCTGCGCGAGGCCCTGCGGATGATGGAGGCCGACGGGCTGGTGGAATTCGAGGCGCACAAGGGCGTGCGGGTCGCCGAGGTGACCTCCGGCGAACTCCTGGAATGGGCCCTGGAAGTCAAGGCCCTGGTGGGCGTCCTGCTGCCGATCGTGATCCCGGAGCTGGACGGGACGGTGCTCGCCCACCTGCACCGGCTGGCCGCCGACAAGCCCACCACCCTGCACATTCTGCAGGAATTCTTCAGCGCGGTGTGCCGTCCCTGCGGCATGCCCCGGCTGCTGCACCGGGTGGAGCAGTTGCTGAACCGGTTCGGCCGCTACCTGCCGGCTGGCGGAAACGAGATCCTGGCGGGGCTTCGGGCCCATCCCCCCACCCTGGAAGATCTGGCCCGGGCCTGCGAGGCCAGGGACCCGGAAGCCACCCTTCGCGCCTTCGAGGGCTACATGATGCCCTGGGTCAGCGAATTCCGGGCGAGGCTGGAGGCCCGCACCTGAGGCCCGCGCCGCCCCGCTCAAGCCTGTCCCCGCGCCAGCGGCGATTCCTTGAGCAGCCAGGTGGCGGCGCCGCTCAGGGCCGCCAGCACCGTGAACAGCAGCAGCGTCGGCCCCAGCAGCGTCCGCTGCGACATCATCACCATGAACAGGATCCCGGTCACCTGTCCGGCCAGGAGCAGAAGGCCCTGGGAGGCGGCTTCCGGCGCGGGGTGGGTGATCTCGGCGGCGAACTGGAAGCCGATGGAGCCGCCCCCGATGAGGAAGAAGCCGAACCACCCCGCGGCGATCTTGGCCAGCAGGTAGGCGGCGGCGGGGTCCGGGGCCAGCCGGCCGGCCCAGGCCATGCCGGCGACGCCCGGCACCATGCCGCAGAGGCCCAGGATCAGGAACGGCCGGCGCCGCCGGAAATGGTCCGACAGGGCCGGCAGGATCAGCGCGCCGACAATGCCTCCGCCGATCAGGCAGGCCCCCAGCATCCCGTCGGAATCCACCGCCCCGATGTGCGCGGCCACCGCGTCCTCCATGCCGGAAAGGGCGTTGAGGATCCCGAGGCCGATGGCGAACAGGACCAGGGTCAGCTGGAAATCGCGGCAGCGCAGCACGTCCCGGAGCGGGGAGGCCGACCTGGGTTGCGGCGCCAGGGCTTCGGCCGAAGCGCGCGGCTCCCGGACCAGGGCCAGGCAAAGCAGTCCCGCCGCCACGGTGAAGGCGCCGTGGACCCGGAGCAGGCCCGCCACGCCGGAGCCGTAGGCGGCCGAGCCCGCGTCGCCCACCACCAGCATCGGGCCCAGGATCATGGCCCCGGCGATCCCCAGGAACTGAGCCAGGGTGGCCAGCCCCACCGCCAGGGCCCGCTCGCCCATGGGGAACCAGCGGGCCCCGAGGGTGGTGGCCGCATTGAGCACGAACGGCTGGCCGAGCCCCAGGAGCACCTGGCCGGCCAGCACCACCCAGAAGTTGAAGGCGCCGAAGGCCTTGAGCAGGGCTCCGGCGCCGCCGAGCAGGGCACCCACGGCGAGTCCGCGGCGCAGGCCGGCATTGCCCAGGACCCGGGAGGCCGGGACCGAGCCCACCAGGTAGGTCAGCAGGAAGATCATGGCCAGGAAATCCACCCCGAACAGGCTGCCGGGGTGGATCTGGGCGCCGTAGAAACGCTCCGCCGGCCTGGCCACCGGGGTCAAGGCCACCCACTGGCCCTCCACGGCCATGGTGAACAGCATGTAGGACGCCAGCACGATCCAGCGGCGGGGGTCGGGTTTCGGTTCAGGTGTCATTTCGGCTCCAATTCAGTAGGCAGTGGCGGTCTCGGCGAAACGACCCGCGGCCATGGCCGCGGCGGCGGCGCGCTGGTCCCGCCGCAGGCGGGACCCGGCGTAGAACCGGATGAGGAACGGGATGCGCCACACCCCGCTGCGGGCCAGGAACGCCAGGAGGTAGGCTTGCGAGCACTTTTCCAGCAGTTCGGCGTTGAACACGGCCCGGTCCCGCGTGGTTCCGATGCACAGGCAGCCCTGGGGCAGGAGGTAGGCGTTGTGGCGGGAATCCAGGGACTCCGGGCCCTTCAGCGGGAGCATGGGACCCAGGTGGCGGGCCTGCTCGTCGAACACCACCGGCATGGGCCGGCCCAGCCCGGCCAGGGCGGCGCCCCAGGGGGGGCAGGCGGTGAGCACCGCGCCCGCGTCGCCGCGCCGGCGGTAGACCTGGGCGTGGAGCAGGGCCAGGGGGTCCTGGGCTTCCGCGAAGCCGAGGATCCGGGGCTCCCCTTCGGGATACAGGGCTGCCATGGCCTCGCGGCCCGGGACCCGAACCGAGAACAGGCCCTGGGTCAGCAGATGGCGCTGCTCCAGGCGGGCGCGGGCCGAACCGGCCATGGCCAGGGCGTCCGGTTCGTTCATACCAGCCTCATCACGGACTCGAACCGGTTCAGGGCCTCGTCGATGACCGCGTCGGTGTCGGCGAGGCTGGTGTAGATCCGGCTGCCGGCCAGGGTGATGATGCCGTGGGCCGTGTAGGCGGCGCCCATCTCCTCCATCATGTGCTTCCGGCTTTCGGCCTCCCGCATGAGCTTGAGGGGGTTGCGGATCGACAGCAGCAGCACTGCGGAGGTCTGTAAATGGACGATGGCGCCCTGGTTGTACGCCACATAGGGCAGGCCCAGGCGCTGGATGATCTCGTCCAGGCCCTGGGTGAGGCGGTCCCCGGCCCGGGAGGCGGCGGCCGCCGCTCCGGTGCGTTCCATCTCCTCGAGGGCGAAGCAGCCGGCGGCGCAGGACAGCGGGTTGGCGGAAAGGGTGCCGCCGACGGTCACCCGCTTGCCGCCGGAACCGCCGATGCCCCCGGCCAGCAGGGCGATGATCTCCTTCCGGCCGCCGACCCCGCCCGCCATGGGATAACCCCCGGTCAGGCACTTGCCCAGCACCGTCAAGTCCGGCTTTACCCCGAGGAAGCCCTGGGCGCCGCCCAGGCCGAGGCGGAACCCGCTGACCACTTCGTCGAAGATCAACAGGGCGCCGAACTTGTTGCACATTTCACGCACCTGGCGGTTGTACTCGCGGTGGACCGGGCGGGTCCCGCTTTCGGGGCCCACCGGCTCCAGGATCACCGCCGCGGTGCCGCCGCGCAGCCGGTTCAGCACCAGCTTGCGGTGCAGGGCCGCCAGGTCGTTGGGAAAGCATTCCTGGGTCCAGGTGGTGGAAGCCCGCGGGATGCCGAAGGCGTCATGGCGTCCCGTGCCGGGGACCCGCATGCCGTAGACCATGGAGTCGCTCCAGCCGTGGTAGGCGCCGCCGATCTTGATGATCCACTTCCGGCGGGTGAAGGCCCGGGCCAGGCGGATGGCGGCCATGACCGCCTCGGTGCCGGAACCGAGCATGCGGAACATCTCGATGGACGGCATGTACTTGTGCACCAGCTCCGCGAGCCGGGCTTCGTACGGGTGGAACAGCCCGGTCACCGGGCCGCACTCCTGGAGCAGCGCCATCACCTTTTCCCGCACCGGGGCGTAGTTGGACCCGAGAATGGTGGGCCCGCCGGCCTGCAGGAAGTCGATGTACTGGTTGCCGTCCACATCCCAGAGGTGGGCGCCCTGGGCGCGTTCAATCGCCAGCGGGTGGGGGAAGTTGAAGGCCAGGTTGTGCTGCACGCCGCCGGGGATCAGGCGGGCGGCGTCCGCGGCCAGCTGCCGGGAGCGCTCGCAATGGCTCTTGAACCAGTCCAGCACGCCCGGCAGCTTGTCCTTCCGGATCGGCCGGATCGGCGCCTTGACCAGGGCGTCCAGGCGCTGGTAGATGGATACGGTGTCGGGCCAGTGGGTGATTCCGGCCAGGGTATCGGCCGGGGTTTCAATGGGGGTTTCGGTTGCAGATGCCATGTTGGGTTCCTAGGTTCACTTGAGGTTGGAAAGGGCGAACCGGGCGGCCTGGGACCCGGTTCCGTTCGTCTGGATGGCGGCGCGCAGGAAGGCGGCGCAAATCCGTTCCACCCGCCCGGCGTTGGCCACGGCCGCGCCGAGGTCGGCGCCCACGCACACCAGGCCGTGGCTCCTGAGCAGGTAGGCATTGATATCCGGCTGGATCCGGCGCCCGAAGGCGCGGGACAGCAGGAAGGTGCCGGAAGGCCCATAGGGGACCAGGGCCAGGCGGGCCCCCAGGTGTTTCCTGTCTTCCGGTTGTTCCACGGGCACGGGCTCGCCCACCAGGGCCGCCGCGCTGGCCAGGGGCTGGTGGGTGTGCACACTGGCCGCCACGTCGGGCCGCCGGCGCAGCATCCGGGCGTGCAGGCCGGATTCCACCGACGCAGGATAGGGACCTTCCACCTGCTCCAGGGTGTCCAGCCGGAGCACGCACAGATCGGCGGGCGCCAGGCTGTAGTAGTCCCGGCCGGAGGGGGTCACCACGAACAGTTCGTGTTCGGCCCGGACGGCCAGGTTGCCGCCGGTGCCGGCCAGGTATCCCTGTCCGGCCAGTTGCAGGCAAGCCTCCAGGGCCTGCCGACGGGCTTCTTCGATGGTCATGGTCTGCCTCCCTGGGCCAAGGCGTTGTTGATCCGCCGGTAGAACGGGCTGAGGCGCCGGTGCAGTTCCCGGAACCGGCCGAACAGCTCGTCGTAGATAAGGTGCCGGGCCGGGTCGGGCAGGAAGGTGGCGCGGACCCGCACCTGGGCCGCGGACTCCTGGAACCCGGCCAGGCCCAGGCCGGCCGCGGCTATCCATGCGGCCCCCACGGCGTTGGCCTGCATGGGCTCCTGTGGCTGGCGGATCCGGATGCCCAGCGCGTCGGCGAAGATCTGGCACCAGGTGCTGGAACAGCCGCCGCCGCCGATGATGGTCAGCTCCTCGATCTTCCGGCCCAGGAAACGCTCCGACGGGGCCAGCATCCAGCGGGTGTTCAGCGCCACCCCCTCCAGCACGGCCCGCACGATGTCCGACCGGTTATGTTCCAGCGACAGGTTGAACAGCCCGCCGCGCAGGGTTGGGTCGGAAACCGGTGTGCGTTCGCCGAACAGCCAGGGGGTGAACAGCAGGCCACGACTCCCCGCCGGCACCCCCTCGGCGATCCGGTCCAGGATCTTGTACACGTCCGGCGCCTGGGCCTCCTTCAGCAGTTCGTCCTTGTGGTAGATCACCTGGTCCTTGAGGAAGGCCAGGCTGGCGCCGGCGGTGGACTGCAAGGCGACCATCAGATAGCGGCCGGGCAGCGCGCAGGGCAGCGAGGCGACTTCCGTCAGCAGTTGGGTCTTCTTGAACGGGACATGGGCGCCGATCCAGGACGAATTGCCGATATAGAGGTGGGCGGCGAAGTCCGCCACCTGGCCTGAGCCCACCGCGGCCGCGGTGTTGTCCACGGCGCCCGCAACCACCGGGGTGGTTGCGGCCAGGCCCAGGGTCTCGGCCACGTCCGGCCGCAGGGTGCCGATCACCTCGGTGCAGGGGACCAGGTCCGGGAACAGGCTGCGGTCGATGCCGAGCTGGCGCAGAAGCCCGGGATGGTAGTGGATCCGGTCCACATCGCGATTGTCGGTGACCCAGGAGGTGAGAACGGAATCAAACGTGGAGACCATCCTCCCGGTGAGCCGCAGGTTCAGGTAGTCGAGCACATTGAGGAACTTGTGGGTGCGCCCGAAGATCTCCGGCCAGGTCTCCTGGATGAACAGCATGTGTGCGGCGGGATCCTTGCCGCTGAGCGAGGGCGCCCCTCCGGTGAACCGCAGCCAGCGCGCCAGCTTGGCGGCCCCGTAGCCGGCGATGTTCGGCTTGCCCCGGACCCGCTGCCGGATCGCGTCCCGGCCGCGCATGTCCAGCCAGAGGATCGCATTGGCCAGTTCCCGGCCGTCCCGGTCCACCGGGATGGTCCCTTCGCCCTGGCAGGAGCAGCAGATCGCCGCCACCTGGCCAGAGCGCGGCTCCGCGGCGGTCAGGACCTGCCGGGCGGTGTCCAGGAAGGCCTGCCACCAGTCGGCGGGGGCCTGCTCCGCCCCGTTGCCGGGGAGGATCCGGAGGGGCACCGCGGCGAACGCCCATGCGGCCACCTGGCCATCCAGGCTGACCAGGGCGGTCTTGCAGCCCGAGGTGCCGAGGTCCACGGCCAGGATGAAGGGAGGCTGAAGGTTGGAAGAAGAGGCTTGAGACACACGAACTCCAGAAACAGCTAACGCGTAGGATAACGAAGCAAGCAAACAGGAAAGGGATTACCGGAAGTGTGGAATCAGGTGCCTTGTAAGTGCAAGGTTATAATCTTGTTTCAAGAAATTATAATCTTTACTAAATGGGATACTGCTTGCCATTCTTTTCTCAGTGTAAGATTATAATCTTGTATCCAAAGATTATAATCTCTATCCATGACAAAAAAGGCTTGACCATGCAGTTTAATAATGGCTATTACCTTTAGACAATCAAACTACCAACGAGGTTCCCATGAAGCTGCCGCCGCGCTCGGCCGGCCTTTTATTCTGGCTGGCAACTCTTCCATTCCCTGTCTTGGCCCAGCAGGCCGACCCGCTCTGGTCCATCGCGGGCTACCTGCAGCAGGGCTGGCCGAAAAACACCAATACCAACCGGCAGATCCATGACGACATCAACACCCCCTTCGGCACCCACTTCGAGACATGGAAGGACGTGCCCAACGTGAACCTCGGGATATTGGCCTTGAGGAAGGTGGCGCCCAAGTGGAAGGTCGGCCTGGAGGGGGATTGGAGTTCGGGAAGCATCGGCGGAACCCAGACGGCCCAGGACTTCGGCTATGGTCCAGGCTCCATTTACCTGAAGGAGAAGTATCAAACCTATGCGGACCTGCAGGTGCTGGTCCAGATGCGGCCTTTCGGCGAAGAAGGACGGGTGGTGCCCTTCCTTTCCGCGGCCGGGGGTCTGGCCTATGACAACGATAGCACCACGATAAAATTCATCAGCAGCGCCGGCGGGGGGACGACCGACTTGCTGCGGGTGACCAACCACGGCTTCTTCCCCATCCTCAACCTGGGCATCGGCATGGATATCTTCCTCAGCGCCCGGCGCGCCTGGTTTGTGGAAACGCAACTCGCATACACCTGGGCCCGGCTGAGCCGGAACGCGCCGGCCTCGGGCCCGGGCGCCAACGGCCAGCCCACCGTGAGGGACGACACGGACGACACCGGCCCCAACATCCTCCTGGGCATCGGGCGCCGGTTCTAAGGAATAACCATTCCCGTTCCGGCCCCGGGGCCACTTGTTTCAGAATCCACCCTTTGAAAGATACCCGCCATGCACCTCCTCGCCCGCTTCCAAGTTCGCCTCAACCGCCTGATCCTTCCCTTCCTGCATTTCCCCAGACCGTTCACCTTCATCGGAGTGGGCGCCTCCCTGTCGCTCTGCCAGCAGATCATCGGTCTGGGGTTCAAGCGGGTGCTGGTGGTCACCGATCAGGCCCTGCTGGACCTGGGGGTGCCCGAGGGCGCCATCCGGCGCCTGCGGGAGGCGGGCGTCACGGTGGAGGTGTTCTCCCAGGTGGAACCGGATCCCGGATGCGACACCGTCCTGGCCGGAGTCCGGCGCCTGGAGGAATTCCGGGCCGATGCCATCCTGGCGGTGGGTGGGGGCTCCTCCATGGATGCGGCCAAGGCCATGAAGCTTTGCCAAGCCAACCACTGCCATCCGGAAAAGCTGGCCGGGCTCTGGCTCTTTGCCTCGTCGCGCAAGACCGGCCTGCCTTTGTTCGCCATTCCGACCACGGCCGGAACCGGTTCGGAAGCCACCATCGCGGCGGTGATCTCCAATCCCCGGGAACAGCGGAAGTATTTCATCGCCGATCCCAAGGCCGTGCCGGGCATGGCCGCGCTGGACCCCTGCCTCATGACCGGCCTGCCGCCGCGCATCACGGCTGCCACCGGCATGGATGTCCTGACCCACGCGGTGGAGTCCTTCCTTTCCACCATGGCGACTCCGGAGACCGATGACCTGGCCCGGATGGCCACCCGCAGCGTCATGAAATACCTCCTCACCGCCTTCCATGAGGGGAAGGACCTGGATGCCCGTGAGCGCATGGCGGTGGCCTCCTGCATGGCCGGCATGGGCTTCACCCAGACCGGAGTGGGCTATGTGCACGCCTTCGCCCACCAGATCGGCGGCCTCTACCACGTGCCGCACGGCCTGGCCAATGCCATCCTGCTGCCCCACGTGCTGGACTTTTCCAAGCCCAGCGCCACCCGCCGCCTGGCGGAACTGGCGCGGGTGGCGGGCCTGGGCGACGAGGGCGCCGGCCAGCCGGAACTGGCGGATGCCTTCATTGCGCGCATCCGGGCCATGAACGCGGAGATGGAGCTTCCGGACAAGTTCGCTGCCCTCAAGCGTGCGGACTTTCCAAGGCTCATCGGCCAGGCCTTCACCGAGGCCCATGGGACCTACGGGGTGCCGCGCTACCTGAACCGGGCCGAGGCCTGGAACCTGCTCGAACAGGTCTGCCCCTAACATCCGCTCCGGCGGGAAAGGGGCATGGTCATGCAGCGCGGCCCGCCCCGGGCCCGGCTCAGCTCCGCGCTGTCCAGCAGGACCGCATGCTTGTGGCCGTCCAGCAGATCGATGCCGGGATCGGCGTTGATCTCCTTGGCGTTGTGGATCCGGTAGCCGGCCGAGGCCAGCTCGTCGGCGGTGGCCGGGTTGCGGCTGTAGAGCATGGCCACCCCCGGGGCCAGGGCGAAGGCGTTGGCCCCGTCGGTCCATTGCTCGCGCTGCTGCAGGATGGGGTTGGAGCCGCCGCAGAACACCGGCCGCAGGTCGATGCCTTCCCGCTGCAGCACCCGCAGCAGGTTGGGCTGCACCTCGGTGTGCAGGTTCTCGTGGCGAAGGTCGAACTTGACCACGTTCAACAGCTCGCGGCTCTGTTCGGTGAAGAAGGGCGGGTAGATCAGGCATTCGTCCTGGCTGATCCGGGTGAAGATGGTGTCCAGGTGCATGGCGCTGCGCACCTTGGGCATCAGCACCATGATCAGGGTCTCCACCGTGCCTTCGCCCCGGCGGAAGTCCTGCCTCAGGCTTTCCGCCAGGACGTGGATGGCGTCGGCCGAGGTGCGTTCGCTGCAGCCCACCGCGATGACCTTGTCGGACAGCACCAGGGTGTCGCCGCCTTCCAGGTTCAGCGGCATGCGGATGCTGCCCTGGAGCAGGGGGGTGAGCTGGTCGAACAGGCGGTCGGTCTCCTTCAGGTGGCGCAGCCGGGGATGGTGCCGGAACACGTAGCTGAGGATCAGCGGCTCCCGGGCGCGGGCGTGGGTGGCCATGAAGCTGAGGTTGAAGCCGTGCCCCACCACCGCCGCGGGGTCGCGCATGAACAGGAGATTGGGGATGGGCCGCACCCGGTAGTCGAAGGCGTTGTTCGGCCACCTGGCGTGCTGCAGGTGGTCGTCCCAGGGGATGCCGGTGATGAGGCTCCGGGCCGTCTCCGCGGCGGGCAGGTCCCGCAGCAGGTTGCAGGACGGTTCGGAAAGGTCCGACAACCGGCGCAGGTCCTCGATGAAGGCCAGCCGGACCGCTTCGTCCGCCAGGGATTCGATGAACATATCCTGGATGTCCAGGACTTCCTCGGCCACCCGGCCCAGCACCCGGCAGAACACGTCGTGCTCCTCCCGGGCCAGATCGCCGCTGAGGATGTCGTCGAACAGGAGCTGGTCCATCATATCGGGGACCATGAGATCCACTTCCGGGCCCGGCCGGTGGACCACCACCTGCTTCAGCCGGTCGATTTCGGAAAACACGGAAAGCTGCAGTTCTGACATGGATGCTCCGGGGGGCTTCAGTCCTTGACGATGCGGGTGCCCACCGTCTCATAGTCCTCGGTTTCCAGGGCTTCGGGGCTGGTGATCAGCACCTCGTCGCCGCCGTCGCGGATGAAGGCCAGGGCGGCCTCCACCTTGGGCCCCATGGAACCGGGCGGGAACTGGCCTTCGGCCAGGTACCGGGCGGCCTCGGCGGCGCCGAGCCGGTCCACCCAGCGCTGGGTGGGCTTGCCGAAATCCAGGGCGATCTTGGGCACGCCGGTGAGGATGACGTAGGTGTGGGCGCCCAGCTGCCGGGCCAGCAGGGAGGACAGCCGGTCCTTGTCGATCACCGCCTCCACCCCCACCAGCAGGCCGGACGCGTCGCGGATCACCGGGATCCCGCCGCCGCCGCCGGCGATGACGCAGTGCCCGGCCTGGAGCAGCAGCTTGATGGCGTCCAGCTGGATGATCTCCAGCGGCTGGGGCGAGGGCACCACCTTGCGGTAGCCCCGGCCGGAATCCTCCTTCATGGCCCAGCGCTTCTGCTTCTGCAGCTCCTCGGCCCGGAACCGGTTGTAGAACGGCCCCACCGGCTTGGTGGGGTGGCTGAAGCCGGGGTCGTCCTTGTCCACCACCACCTCGGTGAGCAGGGTGCTCACCGGCACCGCCAGCTTGAGGAAGGCCAGGCGGTTGATGAGCATCCGCTCGATCATGTAGCCCATGGAGCCCTGGGTCATGGCGTCGCAGAGGTCGAGGCTGTAGGGCGGGATCCGGATGGAGGCGGCCTCCTGCTGGATGAGGATGTTGCCCACCTGGGGGCCGTTGCCGTGCACCACACAGAGGGAGTAGCCCTCCTGGATCATCCGGCCGAACATCTCCGCCGTCTGCCGGGCATTCTCCAGCTGCTCCTCCTGGAGCCCGCGCTGCTTCTCCTGGAGCAGGGCGTTTCCACCGATGGCGATCAGGGCGATTTTCTTGGACATGATGTTCCCAATGAAAAACCGCAACCGGGGGGTTGCGGAAAGGAAGAATGTAGACCTGGACTAGAGAGTGGCCACCAGCACCGCCTTGATGGTGTGCATGCGGTTCTCGGCCTCGTCGAACACCACCGAATGCCGGCTGCGGAACACCTCGTCGGTGACTTCCCGGATGTCCAGGCCCTTGGCCTGCATGTCCTTGGCCAGCTTGGTCTCGAAGTCGTGGAAGGACGGCAGGCAGTGCAGGAAGATCAGGTCGGGGTTCCCCGTGCGGTCCACCATCTCCATGGTGACCTTGTAGGGGGTGAGCAGCCGGACCCGTTCGGGGATCTGGTCCTCCTCGCCCATGGAGGCCCACACGTCGGTGTAGATCGCGTCGGCGCCCGCCACCGCGGCCGGGTCGTCGGTGATCTCGATCGTGGCGCCGGTGAGCTTCGCCGCTTCGCGCACCCGGGCCAGGACCGCCTCGCTGGGGCTGAGCGCCTTGGGGCCCAGGCCGACGAAGTGCATGCCGGTCTTGGCCGCGCCGTACATCAGGGCGTAGGACATGTTGTTGCGGATGTCGCCGGCGAACACCAGCTTCACCTTGTCGAGCGGCTTGGCCACGTGCTCCTCGATGGTGAGGAAATCCGCCAGGATCTGGGTGGGGTGGTCCACGTCGGTGAGCCCGTTGAACACCGGGACCCCGGAGAACCGGGCGAGGCTCTCCACCACTTCCTGCTTGAAGCCGCGGTACTCGATGCCGTCGAAGAACCGGCCCAGCACCTTGGCGCTGTCCTCCAGGGACTCCTTCTTGCCCATCTGGGAGCTGCTGCTGTCCAGGAAGGTGACGTGGCCGCCCTCTTCCAGCGCGGCAACCTCGAAGGCGCAGCGGGTGCGGGTGGAGGACTTCTCGAACAACAGCACGATGGTCTTGCCCTTGAGCAGGTCGCTGTGGACGCCCATGCGTTTCTTGGCCTTCAGATCCCGGGAGAGGTCCAGCAGGTAGCGCACTTCTTCCACGGAGAAGTCCATGAGGGAAAGAAAGCTTCTTCCTTTCAGATTGACGGCCATTTGTTGCTCCTTGGTTCAGGGCGGGGCTCCATGAGCCCCGAAGTGTTGAGAAAAGAGATGGATGATTAGATGGTTCAGCGCCCCGCAGGGGAGAAGGCAGATTCTATGATGGGAAGTATAGTTCCCATTTTCCAACGTGGGCAATATATTTCTCATTGAGGTCCCGATGCCGTTCGGCGGTGAGCCGGCGCACGATCGGGCTGATCGAGAGCGGGGAAAACAATGTCAGCCTGGCCACTCTGGGGCATATCGCGGCCGCGTTCAACCTCACGTTCACCGAACGGGTCAGCGAGGGGCCCGAGATGGATCATCGCCCCGGGCGACCGCTACCAGGGCCAGCCGGACCTGCCCGGCTACCACGAGATGGTCTACGTGATCCGCGGCGAGGGCAACCTTTCCTTCATCCTCAACGTGGTGGCCTGACTCCGAAGCTTGCCGAAAAATATTTGCGAAATATATTGCCATCGAATTAATTCATGGCAATATGTTGCACATCGGCCGTGGCACCTGTTCTCAAAGTAGAAGGGATTGCGCGATGGCCTGCCCTGTTATTTGGCGTGGGAGGAGCATCATGAGGCAAGCGAAGGTGAAGGTGGCAATCTGGGGCTTTGGGGCCATGGGCAGTGGCATGGCCGAAGTCCTGTTGCGCAAGCAGGGGGTGGACATCGTCGGGGTCTGCGACGTGCATCCCGACCGGATGGGCCGGAGCATCTACGAACTGCTGGGCGTGCCCCGGGGCGGGCGCGAGGACGTCATCGTCCAGGGCGACATCACCCAGGTCATCCGCCGGGGCTCGGCGGACGTGGTGCTGCTGGCCACCGACAGCTACACCCGCAAGGCCTTCGACAAGATCAAGCTGATCGTGGAGCTGGGCATCAACGTGCTCACCACCGCCGAGGAGATGGCCTACCCCAAGGCCAAGGAGCCGGAACTGGCCGCGGAACTCGACCGGCTGGCCAAGGCCAACGGGGTGAGCATCCTGGGCACCGGCATCAACCCCGGGCTGATCATGGACCTGCTGGTGATCCTCATGACCGGGGCCTGCACTGACGTGGAGACCATCAAGGCGGAGCGGGTGAACAGCCTGTCCCCGTTCGGCCCCGCGGTCATGGAGGAGCAGGGCGTGGGCCTCAGCCCGGAGGTGTTTCGAAAGCAGTCCGCTTCGGGCCACCTGGCCGGCCACGTGGGCTTCAACGAATCGGTGAACATGATCTGCGACGCCATCGGCTGGAAGCTGGACGCGCCGGTGGCGCAATCCATGGAGCCCATCATCTCCAAGGTGCCGCGCAGGACCAAGTATGTCGACGTGAAGCCGGGCCACGTGGCCGGCTGCACCATGAAGGGGATCGGCACCGTGGGCGGCAGGCGGGCCGTGGAGATGGTCCATCCCCAGCAGGTCGAACCCCAGCTGGAAGGCACCGAGACCGGCGACTACGTGGTGATCAAGGGGGTGCCCAACGTGAACCTGGCCAACAAGCCGGAGGTGCCCGGCGGCATCGGCACCATCGCCATGTGCATCAACATGATCCCCCAGGTGATCAACGCCCGCCCCGGCCTGCACACCATGATCGACCTGCCGGTGCCCCGGGCCATCATGGGCGACATGCGCGAACAGATCTGGTCCTAGGAGGGAGCCATGAGCAAAATCGCCAAGGGAACCTGGGTGGAGATCGAACGGGTGCTGCTGAAACCCGAGGAGCGCGCCCCCAATCTGCCGGAGGACACCCGCAGGTGCCCGTACCTCCTGAAGCTCTCCGGATTCCTCCTGGAGGACGCCGAGCTGGGTGCGCAGGTGACCGTGCGCAGCCTCATCGGCCATGACCACACCGGCCTGCTGAAGGTGGTGAATCCCAGCTACAGCCACAGCTTCGGCGCCACCGTGCCGGAACTGCTGCGCATCGGAACGGAGGCCAAGGCATGAGCGACTTTTCCTACGCCGCAGTGATGGCGCGCAAGAACGAGATCATGAAGGCCAGCCTGGGCATCGACTTCTCGGATTTCATCCAGAGCCCGGTGGCTTTCGATTACGAGCGCATGATGCGGGAGACCGGATACAGCCTCGAAGAGGTGGCCCGGATCCAGGCCGAAGCCAAGGTAGGCAATACCCCGCTGCACGAGCTGAAGAACCTCACCGCGGCGGTGCGCGCCTTCGCCGGGCCGGGCAAGGGCGCCACCATCCTGGTGAAGGACGAGGCCGCCAACGCCGGCGGCTCGTTCAAGGCACGGCGCGCCTCCATCAGCGCCTATGAAGCCAAGCGCAAGGGCTACCCCGGGGTGGCCACCGCCACCTCCGGCAACTACGGCGCCGCCGTGGCCAGCCAGGCCGCCATGCGCGGGCTGAAGTGCATCGTGCTCCAGGAAGTGTTCGACAGCCGCGGCGTGGGCCAGCCCGAGATCGTCGAGAAGAGCCGCGCCTGCGAGGCCTACGGCGCCGAAGTGCAGCGCCTGTCCGTGGGCCCCGAGCTGTTCTTCCAGCTGCTGCTCACCCTGGAGCAGACCGGCTATTTCAACGCCAGCCTGTACACCCCGTTCGGCATCCGCGGGGTGGAGACCCTGGGGGTGGAGGTGGCCGAGCAGGTGCGCAAGCGCTACCACAAGGACCCCGACGCGGTGGTGATCACCCACGCCGGCGGCGGCAACCTCACCGGCACCGCCCGGGGCCTGCTGGCCGCCGGCTGCGGCGGGGCGCGGGTGGTGGCCTGCTCCGTGGACCTGGGCGGCCTGCACATGGCCTCCGACCATGATTTCAACCGCAAGTCCTTCACCACCGGCCACACCGGGTTCGGCGTGCCGTTCGCCACCTGGCCGGACCGGGTGGACGTGCCGCGCAACGCGGCGCGCAGCCTGCGCTACATGGACGAGTATCAGCTGGTGACCCAGGGCGAGGTGTTCTACGTGACCGAGCTGCTGGCCAAGCTGGAAGGCCTGGAGCGCGGCCCCGCCGGCAACATCAGCCTCACCGCCGCGGTCACCCTGGCCCGGCAGATGGACCGCGAGCAGATCGTGGTGGTGCAGGAGACCGAATACACCGGCGCCGGCAAGCACCAGAACCGGCAGCTGTCCTTCGCCCGGGAGAACGGCATCGAGGTGCGGGTGGGCGACCCCCGGGAGAACGTTCCGGGCAAGACCATCGTCATCCCCGAGCGGCTGGAGCAGGTTCGGGGCGCCGTCCAGGACATGGACAAGCTGCGCCTCTCCTACCTGCGGAACGCCGCCAAGGCGCATCCGGCCGCCCAGTGGAGCGAGTCCGACTACCGGTTCCTGGCCGACGACATCAAGCGGGACGTGGCCTGGGTGCGCCGGGCCGTGCCGGAGCTGTGACCGCCATGAATCCAAACCCTATGTCAACGGAGGTTCCCTTGACCGATGAACGTGAAGCCCGGTTCGAACAGAGGCGGGAACAGCTCAAGCAGATGAGCGACGAACAGTTGAAGCAGCGGTTCTGGCAGCTTTGCGACCAGGCGGTGGCGCCCATCGTGGAGCTGGCCAGGACCCACACCAGCCCCTCCATCGAACGGTCCGTGCTGCTGCGCATGGGCATCGACAGCCTCAGCTCGCACGGCGTGGTGGACCGGATCCGCGAGGCCGGGCTGCTGGGCAAGGGCGCCGGCCACGTGGTGCTGAGGGTCTCCCGGAAGGCCGGCACCGACGTGCGCGGCGCCGCCGCCGCCATCCTCGAGCACAAGGAAGTCCTCCAGGGCCTGTTCTGATTCCGCAGCGAGATGCAACCATGACCATTCCTCCCCTTCAACCCAACCAGAAGCTAGACGTTGAATTCATCCTGGAAGACCTGGAGCACTACCACCCGAAGCGCAAGGGGTGGACCTGGCGCGAGGTGCCCAAGGAAGGCGTCGACATGGGCCCCTTCCACTTCCGGGACATGTCCAAGCCCTTGAAACAGTCCATCGGGCTGCCCGCGTCCAAGTACTTCGATCACATCGATCCGCAGCCCTCCTGCGTGGTCACCGCCGAGATCGCCTCCGGGCGCTTCGAGGACGACCTGCGGCGCATGCGCATGGCCGCCTGGCACGGCGCCGACCACATCATGGTGATCCGCACCACCGGCCAGAGCCACATCGACGGCCTGGTGGAAGGCACCCCGGAGGGCATCGGCGGGGTGCCCATCACCCGCAAGCAGATCCGCGCCAGCCGCAAGGCCTGCGACCTGATCGAGCAGGAGGTGGGCCGCCCCATCAACTTCCACTCCTACGTCTCCGGCGTGGCCGGCCCGGAAGTGGCCGTGCTGTTCGCCGAGGAGGGCATCAACGGGGCCCACCAGGATCCCCAGTACAACGTGCTCTACCGCAACGTGAACATGTACCGCTCGTTCGTGGACGCCGCCGAGGCCAAGCGGGTGATGGCCGGGGCCGGGATCTTCCAGATCGACGGCGCGCACAACGCCAACGCCACCGCGAAGGCCGGCTGGATGGTGATGCCCGAGCTGATGGTGCAGCACGGTCTCAACTGCGCCTTCTCGGTGGCTTCGGGCATGGAGAAGAGCCTGATCGGCCTGTCCACCGTGCCGCCCGACTCGCCGCCGGCGCCCAAGCTGTGGTACGACCTGCCGTATGCGGTGGCCCTGCGCGACCTGTTCAGCGAGTACAAGATGCGCGCCCAGCAGAACACCCGCTACATCGAGGCGGACATCGAGGAGGCCATCCGCACCCACACCGTGGACACCCTCATCTCCATGCTCACCCGGGCCGACATCCAGTCCACCATCACCCCGGACGAGGGGCGCAACGTGCCCTGGCACAACAACACCATCCGCGGCGTGCAGACCGTGAAGCAGACCTGGGCGGCCCTGGACGGCATCAAGGAGCTGGTGACCCTGAACCTGGACGGTCCCCTGGGCGGGATGGTGCGCGACCTCAAGGAGCGCGCGGTGGCCTTCCTGGAGGAAGTGATCGAGACCGGCGGCTATTTCGCCGCGGTGGAAAAGGGCTTCTTCGTGGACTCCGGCAAGTACCCCGAGCGCAACGGCGACGGCATCGCCCGGGACGGCAAGGGCGGGGTGGGCGCCGACACCATCATCCCCCGCGACCCGGACTACTACGCGCCGGTGTGCAGCCACTTCGGCCACAACCAGGTGCCCGCCGGGCTCGCCAGGCCCTGCGACCCCATCGGCGGCTGCACCCTGTGCAAGCCGGAAAAGATCGTCTTCATCGACGAACTGGACCCCGAGGACAACTGCAACAAACGCCTGGAGCAGAGCTATCCCTACCGCAAGGGCGGCATGATCCGGCCCGAGGTGGAATGGGCCGGCGACGGCACCGTGCTGATCCAGCTGTTCGTGGCCCAGAACGAGGACATCGCCCCGGCCTACGCCCTGGAGATGGCCCGCAGGATGGGCCTGGCCGACCCCGAAGTGATCAACACCATGGTGCTGCACCCGGCCGAGGGCTGCTTCGTGGAGGTGAAGGGCAAGGTGGCCTTCGACATCGAGAAGAGCACCCTGAAGGTCCCGGTGAAGGAGGTCATCCTGCCCGAGGAGGAGCTGCGCGCGGCGGTGAAGCGGGTGGGGCTGACCGTGGTGGCCGGCACCGTGGGCGAGGACGAGCACAGCGTCGGCATGCGCGAGATCCTGGACATCAAGCACGGCGGCATCGAGAAGTACGGCGTGAAGTACCACTACCTTGGCACCTCGGTGCCGGTGGGCAAGCTGGTGGACGCCGCGGTGGAGACCGGCGCCCAGGCCATCCTGATCTCCACCGTCATCAGCCACAACGACATCCACCGCACCCAGATGAAGAAGCTGGCCGCCCTGTGCCAGGAGCGGGGCCTGCGCGACAAGCTGGTGCTGATCGCCGGCGGCACCCAGGTGAACCGCGACATGGCCAAGGAGACCGGCCTGGACGCCACCTTCGGCCGGGGCACCAAGGGCATCCACGTGGTGGACGCCCTGGTCAAGACGCTCAAGGCAAGGGGCGTCATCTAGGAGGTTCCGCCATGGCCGGCGCCATCGAGATCCTCACCATCGAGGTGGGGAGCACCATCACCAAGCTGAACGGGTTCGTCCGCGGCGGGGAAGGGGGCTTCGTCCACGTGGCCCAGGGGTTCGCGCCGACCAGCGTGGCCCAGGGCGACGTGGGCCTCGGCGTGGACCAGGCGGTGGCGGACCTGGAATCCCGGTTTGGCGCGCCCATCGGCCGGCCGGAGACCTTCGTCAACAGCTCCGCCGCCGGCGGGCTGCGCATGACCGTCCACGGCCTGACCCTCAGCATGACCGCCCGCGCCGCCCACGAAGCCTCGCTTGGCGCGGGCGCCATCGTCAAGCAGGTCACCGCCGGCCCCCTGGACGACGACGACCTGGAGGAGCTGAGCGCCATCGCGCCCAACATGATCCTGCTGGCCGGAGGGGTCGACTTCGGCGACAAGGGGGTGGTGCTGCGCAACGCCGAGCGGATCGCCGAGCTGAAGCTGCCCATTCCCGTGGTGTACGCCGGCAACCGGGCCCTGCAGAAGCCGGTCCGGCGCCTGTTCGAGGCGGCCGGGCTGGAGCTGATGCTGGCCGAGAACGTGTTCCCGGATGTGGACGTGCTGAACATCGAGCCGCTGCGCCGGCTGATCCACGAGGTGTTCAGCCGGCACATCATCCACGCCCCGGGCATGGCCCGGTTCGCCGGCCTGACCACCCGGGCCATCCTGCCCACCCCCGGAGCCGTGCTGCGCGGCGCCGAGCTGTTCGCGGAGGTCATGGGCGACTGCCTGGTGTTCGACGTGGGCGGCGCCACCACCGACCTGCACTCGGTCACCGACGGCGCCGGCCCGTTCGCGGCCATGCTGGTGGATCCCGAACCCCGCGCCAAGCGTACGGTGGAGGGCGACCTGGGGGTGTACGTCAACGCCCGCAACGTCATGGCCATGTACGGCACCCCGGAATGGCAGGCCAAGCTGCCGGATCTGCAGGCGATTCCGCACACCGTCCGGGAACAGGAACTCACCCGGTGGCTGTGCGCCCGCGCGGTGGAGGTGGCCGCCAAACGGCACGCCGGAACCCTGTCCGACCTCTACACCCCCACCGGCCGCAAGCAGATCGTCAAGGGCAAGGACCTCACCGCGGTGCGCTGGGTGGTGGCCACCGGCGGCGCCCTCACCCGCATCGAGGGCGGGGCCGAATGCCTGCGTGCCATCTGCACCGGTCCCGGCAAGTATCTACTGCCGCCCCCGGACGCCCGGATCCTCATCGACCGCGACTACCTGTTCTCCGCCCTGGGCACCCTCGCCCAGGCCTACCCGGAGGAGGTGAAGCGGACCTTCGCCCGCTGGGCTGCTGCGGAAACCGACTGACACCAGGAGCACCCATGTACTGCCGGACCCCCCGTCTCGAGATATATCCGGATCGCATCAAAGAGAACGCCCAGTCGGTGATCGGGCTTTGCCACCGGCACGGTGCCCGGGTCGCCTGTGTCACCAAGGTCACCTGCGCCCACCCGGCGGTGGTGCGCGCCCTGGAGGCCGGTGGCGCCGACCTGATCGCCGATTCCCGCATCACCAACATGATGTCCATGGCCGACACCGGCCCGGCCCTGCCGCTCATGCTGCTGCGCATCCCGGCCCCGTCCCGGGCCGCCGACGTGGTGCGCTGTGCCGATGTCACCCTGAATTCAAGCCTTGAAACCATCGGCCTGCTTTCGGAGGCGGCCCAGTTCCTGCACAAGCCGCACCAGGTCATCGTCATGGTGGACGTGGGCGACCTGCGCGAGGGGGTCTGGCCCGACCTGGTGCTGGAAGTGGTCAAGGGCGCCGCCCGCATGCCGGGCATCGAGGTGGCCGGCCTGGGCTGCAACCTGGCCTGCTACGGCGGGGTGATCCCTTCGGTGGAAAACATGAACGCGCTGGTGCAGACCCGCGACGCCTGCCGCAGGGCCACCGGGCTCGAACTGGCCACCCTGTCCGGCGGCAACAGCTCCAGCCTGCCGCTCCTGGCGTCCGGAAACATGCCCAAGGAAATCAACCAGTTCCGCATCGGCGAAGGGATCCTGCTGGGGCGCAACGTGCTGGACCGCTCGGCCTGGGCCGGAACCCGCCAGGACACCTTCCGGCTGGTGGCGGAAGTGGTGGAGGTGGGGCGCAAACCCTCCATCCCCATCGGCGAGCGGGGCCAGGACGCGTTCGGCGAGACCAACGTGTTCGAGGACCGGGGGGTGCGCCTGCGGGCCATCTGCAACCTGGGCCGCCAGGACGTCACCGTCACCGGGATCGAGCCGGAGGATCCGGGCATCATCATCCTGGGCGGCAGCAGCGACCATCTGGTGCTGGATGTGGAGGACGCCCGCAGCCCGGTGCGGCTGGGCGTGGAACTGTCCTTTAGCCCCAACTACAGCGCTCTTCTTGCCCTATCGACTTCCCCTTACGTCCAGAAGGTGGTCGTCAGGGGCTAGTCTCGGAGGACCCGATGTTGTACCAAACCCATATCCGGATTCATCTCGAAAACATTCGCAGGAACCTCGAGGGCATTCGCAAGGCCATCGGCCCGACGCGCAAACTGCTGATCGCGGTCAAAGGCAATGCCTACGGGCATGGCGCCGTGGAGGTCTCGCGCATGGCCCAGCAACTTGAGTTGGCCGACTGGCTGGGCGTGGCCACGGTGCCTGAAGCCATCAGCCTTCGCCAGGCTGGCGTGCGCCTGCCCATCCTCAAGTTCTCCCCGGCCTTTTCTGAGGAGATGGCCGCCGCCGTCACCAACGGTGTCACCCTGGCCGTCTGCGAAAAGGCCAATATCTCAAGTCTCCAGGCCGTCTGCGCCGCCTTGGGCATCCGGGGCCGGGTGCATCTGAAGGTGGACACCGGCATGGGACGGGTGGGAGTCTCTCCCGAGCAGGCCGGCGAAATGGCCCATTTCATCGAACAGGATTGCCCCGACCTCGATCTGGAAGGACTCTTTACCCACTTGCCAGCCAGCGATGACCAGGCCCAGGCGGCCTATACCGGCGACCAGATCACCCGTTTCAAGGCGATCCTCGCCAGGATCGAAACGACCCTGGGGCGGACGCTGGGTCTGGTGCACTGTTGCAATTCCGGAGGCGTCCTCGGCCACGAGGCGGGGTGGCTCTCCATGGTGCGGCCGGGCATCATGGTCTACGGGCACTATCCCGACGAGAGCACACCCAGGAGCATTCCGCTATACCCCGGCATGTCGTTCCGCTCCCGGATCTCCTTCGTCAAGGAGGTGGCGAAAGGCACCTCCATCGGCTATGGCCGCAGTTGGACTGCCCCGGAAGCCACCTGGATCGGGACCCTTTCGGTCGGGTATGCCGACGGCTTCAACCGTCTGTTCTCCAACCGGGGTCGGGTGCTGGTGAACGGGCGTTCCTACCCTGTGGTGGGAAGGGTATGCATGGACCAGACGATGATCGATCTTGGCCCAGAGACCGAGGTGCGCGTGGGGGACGAGGTGATCCTGATCGGCCGTAGCGGGGCTCTGGAAATCACGGTCGAGGAATGGGCCAAGGCCCTGGGAACAATCACCTATGAAGTCACCTGCCAGATCAATTCGCGGGTGGAAAGGATCTTCGTTCGGGCTTGAGGGACTCACCTCCACCCCTTAGGTAATGCTTCGCGACCGCCACGAACGTCTTGACGCTGGGCTCGATGTTGTCCGTGCGCCAGGCCAGATGGATGGTCCGCATCACGTTCATGTCCACGACTGGTTTCAGTACCACCCCCTGGGGCTTGTGGTGCTTCGTGCTGATATAGGCGAAGGTGAGTCCGACTCCGCTGTCCACCAGGCACATGCTGGTGGCGTCCGTGGGACATTCCTGGATGAGGTTCAAGGTCAGGCCGGCATCCCGGAAGGTGCTGGTCATCTTGTCGAAAAAGCGTGGTGAGATCCTGCGCGGAATGAAGACGAATGGCTCGTCCTTCAGGTCCTGGAGGGTGATCTGGGGCTTCCTGGCCAAGGGGTGCGTGTTCGGCATGGCGATGACCACCGGCTCCCGCATCAGGGGCAGATAAGACAACTCTCCGGTATCGTTGTACCGCTCGTAGACGAAGGCTACGGAGATCTGCTGCTTCTCGATGCTCTCGTGCAAAGGCAGGGTTGACCCCGAGACCAGGTCCACCGTGACGTTGGGGCACTGGGTCCGGAAGGTCTGGATCAGGGTCTGGGGCATCCTGCTGAAGGTCATGGTGTCCACAAATCCGATGGAGATCTGCCCGATCTCCCCCCGCGCGGACTGCTGGGTATTTTGAATCGTCCGGCGCACCAGGGCCAGGATCTCCGTAGCACCTTCCTGGAAGACCTTGCCAGCGGGAGTGATCTCCACTCCCTTCCCGGCCCGCCGCAGCAGCTGTACCCCCAGGTCCTCCTCCAGCTGGTGGATCTGCCGGGTCAAGGGGGGCTGGGAGATATGCAAGCGCTTTGCTGCGGAACAGATCCCCTGCTCTTCCGCGACGGCGAGGAAATAGTGGATGTGGCGAAGTTCCATATAATACCTTCTGGGTATGATGAGTCAAAAAAAAAGGTATTGGAAGTATTTGTGCAGCGAACCTAAATTGGGAACTGTCAATCCACAAAATCTTCGTCCAGCGCCATTGCCCCATTACCGCGGGCGCTGAACTCAAAGGAGTCCTACGGACTTTCGTAGGCCTCCACCGCTCATCGCTGCCGCATGGTCCAGCCGTCGCTGATCGACGGTCTGTGCCGCCGCGGTAGCTTTTCCCATCCATCACGTTTCCTGCCTCCAGTGGCCCAAACTGCATGCGCTCGCGCAGCGGTGGGCCGTACCGGGTCGCAGCGCTATCGCTCTGCATGCCAAGCGACAAGGAAGACGTCCGCATCCAGTCCTGAGCCTAACGGGGAGCAAAATCCATGAACCATCAAATCGCCAGGGTTGTACAAAACCTTCGTGCCTCGGTCATCCGTGAAATATCCTTGAGGGCGGCCGATCTGGACAACGTCATCATGCTCGGGATCGGCGAACCGGACTTCCACACCCCTGGCCAGATCTGCCAGGAAGCCTTGCGGGACGCCCTGGGCGGGGCCACCCACTACACGCCCTCCCAAGGCGACAAGGAACTGCTTGGCGCCCTGGTCCAATCCGTCAACGCGCAACATGATCTGGGCATCACCGAGCAGAACCTTGTGGTCACCCTCGGCGGCATGGGAGCGCTCGTCGCCTACTTCCGGACCGTCCTTGACGAAGGGGATGAAGTGCTTGTGCCTGATCCCTACTTCCCATCCTATCGGCCGCATATTGAATTGGTTGGAGGCCGCCTTGTTCCCGTCCCGACCCGGTTCGAGGAGCGGTTCGTGGTCAGTCCGGAAGCTATCGCGGCGGCCATTACGCCGCGCACCAAAGTCCTCCTGCTCAATTCCCCCAACAACCCCACGGGGGCGGTCATTCCCGCAGCAACCCTGGACGCCATCGCCGACCTGGTGAGGGATCGAGACCTGCTGGTGGTGAGCGACGAAGTATACGACCGGCTGGTTTTCGACGGTCGCCGCCACGAATCGATCATCACCCGGCCTGGAATGCCGGATCGAACCGTTGTCATCAACTCCTTTTCCAAAAGCTATGCCATGACCGGTTGGCGCATCGGGTATGCGTATGGCCCAGCCTGGATCCTCGAGGCGATGACCAGGGTTGTCAGCCACTGCACCTCATGCACGCCGTCGGTTTCGCAGCGCGCAGCCCTGGCGGCCCTGCGCATGGACCCGGCGGTGGTCGATGACATGATGAGGCAATTCGCCTCACGCAGCCGGTTCCTCTATGAAGGCCTCAGCAGCATCAAGGGATTCCGGGTGAACAAGCCGGAAGGCTCGTTTTACCTGTTCCCCGACATCTCCCAGTTGACGGACGACCCCTACCGGTTCGTCCTGGACCTTCTTCAGGAAGAGCGGGTGGGCGTGGTGCCGGGCTTCCCCTTCGGTCTCGCCGGGAAGAACTGCGTAAGGTTCGCCTGCACCGTCGATCAGGACATGCTTGCCGAGGCCCTCCAGCGCATCGAGCGCTTCGTGGTCCGCCGCGCGGAACAGACGGTGGTGGCGTCATGAAGATCAGCGACGCTCTGGTCAGGGAAATCCGATCCATTACCGGGGCGGAGGGCTGCCTCAGCCAGCCGGAGGATCTCCGCTGCTATTCCTATGACCTCTTTGCCCGGGGGAAGCCCGACCTCGTCGTGCTCCCGCAAACGACCGAAGAGGTTGCCCAGGTGCTCAAGCTGGCCAACGAGGACGGGATCCCGGTGTCACCCAGAGGGGCCGGTTCGTCCCTTACCGGCGGTCCCGTCCCCATCAAGGGCGGCATTGCGCTTGGCCTTGCCCGGATGAATCGAATCCTTGAGATTTCCTCCCTGGACCGCCTGGCACGGTTGCAACCGGGCGTCGTGACCCATGACTTCCAGATGGCCGTGGCCAAGAAGGGCTTCTTCTACCCGCCCGATCCCGCTTCCAACGCATTCTGCACGATCGGCGGGAACGTCGCCACCAACGCCGGCGGGCCAAGCGGGGTCAAGTACGGCGTGACCAGGGACTACCTCCTCGGCTTGACCCTGGCGGCCCCATCCGGCGACATCCTCGCCACCGGCGGGCGCAGCTTCAAGAACGTAACGGGCTACGACTTCACCCACTTCCTCTGCGGAAGCGAGGGAATGCTCGGGGCGATCACGGAAATCACCGTGAAGCTGCTTCCCAGGCCGGAGGCGGTTCGCACCTTGCTCGCCTTCTATCCGGATGTGGCGTCCGCGGTGGAGAGCGTGGCGCAGATCATGGGGAACGCCATCATCCCCGCGACGCTCGAGATCATGGACCAGAACTTTCTCGAAGCCGTGGACAATCTGTACGGGTTCGGTTTCCCGAAAGGGGCTGGCGCCGCGCTGCTCATCGAGGTGGACGGCCCGGAGATCCTTGTGGGGCCCCAGGCAGCAGCCATCCTCGAACTGTGCACCAAGGGCGGCGCCCTGGCCGTTCAGTCCGCCGGGAACTCCGAGGAGCGCGATAAGCTCTGGAAGGCCAGGCGAGCCGGGACGGCGGCCCTGGTCCGGCAAGCAAAATTCATGGTCACCCTCGACTTCTGCGTCCCCATCTCCTCCATCGCCCAGGCCGTGCGGGAAGTCCAGGAGATCGGCAAGCGCTGCGACCTGAAGACCGTCGTCATCGGCCACGCCGGCGACGGCAACCTGCACCCGCTGTTCTTCTACGACCCCGACGATCCTCGCCAGGCCAGAGCCTACGCGGAGATGGAAGAGGAACTGGTCCGCAGCATCCTCAACCTCTCGGGGACCCTTTCCGGCGAACACGGCATCGGTCTGGAGAAGGCGCACTACCTCCGCCTGGAGAAGGCTCCTTTCGAACTTCAGCTCAGCCGCCGCATGAAGATGGCCTTCGACCCGAAATTGATCATGAACCCGGGCAAGTGCGAATGGGCGGATCAGACTGGCTCGGACCTGCCATGACCACGGCCCTCATCCCCTGTGAACACTGCGGGCGTTGCCTTGAAGTCTGCCCGACCTATCAGGCTCGGCGCATAGAGACCCTGAGTTCCCGCGGCCGATGGGACCTCATCGCCGGGGTTGCCGAAGGCACCCTCCAGCCTGGACCTCGCTACCGTGAATCCCTTTCGCTTTGCATCAACTGCATGGCGTGTTCGGCCGTGTGTCCCAAAGGGGTCGACACGGAGCTGTACGTGAGGGAGGCCAGGGCGATCTTTCCTCGGAATTCCGCTGGTGACCGATTGAAGCGGGCGGCCTTTTCGGGCTTTCTCGCGAACCCCAGGGCGGTTCGCAAGTCCATGCGGCACCTGCGGCTTGTCGACGGGGCTCGACGCTTCTTCCGAGCAAGGGGGGACTTTCTTTTCCGGCATCTTCCGCTCATCGTTTCGGACTTCCTGAAGGGTTATGCCGTACCGACCTTGAGCGGCCCGCCGCTGTTCGAATTGTTTCCGCAACGGGTTCCGGCCGCGAGGGATGTCGATTACCGAGGGGAGGTCGCCTATTTCGCCGGGTGCTTCAACGCCCTGGTGGATACCGGACCCGCGGAAGCGGTCATCCGGGTCCTCTCCCATAACGGGTACGATGTCCTCGTTCCCCCGGGACAGACCTGCTGCGGTGCCCCCATACTCCATGCCGGCGCTGATTCGTTGATGAGACGGGCCATGGAGCAGAACCTGCGCGCCTTTGCCGGGAACTGCCCGGTGGTGGTGTCATGCGCCACCTGCGGAAGCATGCTGAAGAACACCTACCCGGCTTTCGCAACCGCTGAAGGGGCAGGGTTGTCCCCTGCAGCGTCCGATCTGGCCGGGCGTACGGTCGATCTCGTGGAACTGCTTGCCAGGGCCGGAGGCGCCCGGGCGGGGCAGATACCCGTCGAACAGAGGGTGACGATCCACGATCCTTGCCACTTGGTGCGCGGCCAGGGGGTCTCCGTACAGATCAGGCAAGCCCTTGCTGCTGTGCCCGGTATCGAAATCGTCGAGATGGACCATCCTGACCGCTGCTGCGGGGGCGGGGG
The DNA here is from genome assembly GCA_031292735.1 of Holophaga sp. The sequence goes on along the minus strand of JARLGP010000304.1, from coordinate 6,992 downwards.
GACCTACAGTGTCAGTCATCCTGAGATGGCCCGCGAGATCGGGCTCCTCAAGGTACGCGAGATCATCGAAACCAAGGCGACCATGGTGGTGACCGCATGTCCCGGCTGTGTCCTCCAGATCCAGCGGGAGCTTGCCAGGGCGGGGCTGCGCATCCCCGTGGTCCAACCCGCGGAAGTCCTGGCCTTTTCTTACGGTGTTGTCAAGGAACTGCTGTAACGCTAACGAACCGCATCAATCCAACGAATTTCCTAACCGAAAAAGGAGTTTCGCATGTCAAGCGGCACCAAAGTCCTCGAACCCCTCACGGCATTGCCGGCAAACTCGTCGGTCGAGGACGGGATCTACGCCAAAGTCACCCTGCGCTGGATTCCGTTTCTCTTCATCTGTTACATCTGTGCCTACCTGGATCGCGCCAACGTGGGCTTCGCCAAGCTCCAGATGGCGTCCGACCTGAGGCTCAGCGACACGGTCTACGGCCTGGGCGCCGGCATCTTCTTCCTGAGCTATTTCCTGTGCGAAGTCCCGAGCAACATCCTCATGCACCGCGTCGGCGCACGGCGCTGGATCGCCCGGATCATGTTGACCTGGGGGGTCATCTCCGGCGGGATGTTCTTCGTGAGGGGTGCGCTGTCCTTCTACACGCTGCGCTTCCTGCTCGGCGCCGCGGAGGCCGGCTTCTTCCCCGGAATCATCCTGTATTTGACCTACTGGTACCCGTCGGCGCGCCGGGCGAAAATGACGGCATTGTTCATGATCGCCGTCCCGATAGCCAACGTCATCGGCGGCCTGCTCTCCGGATGGATCATGCGGGCGTTCGACACCGCGGCCGGCCTGCCCGGGTGGAAGTGGCTCTTCATGCTGGAGGCAGTGCCAACCGTGATCGGCGGGCTCATCGTCCTGGTCTACCTGACCGATGGCATCCGGGAGTGCAGGTGGCTCACGGAACCCGAGAAGGATCTTCTGGAAAGGAACATTAAGGAAGATACCCACACTGGAATGAAAACTTCATTGAGCAGTGCCTTTGGGGATGCCCGGGTCTGGCTCCTGGCGGTGATGTATTTCCTTCTCAACATAGGCCTGTATGGGCTGATCTACTGGATGCCCACCATCATCAAAGCCATGGGCTACAAGGATACCCTCCAGATCGGGCTCATGAGCGCCATTCCGTATTCGGTGGCCGTCGTGGCGATGATCCTGGTGGGCCGCAGTGCGGACCAGCACCGGGAATGGCGGTGGCACCTGGCCATTTCAGCCGGCATCGGCGGGCTGGGCCTCCTGTTTGGAACCCTGTACAGCGGCAATACCATGGCGGCGATGGTCGGACTTTCGATCGGCATCGCGGGTCTGCTGGCCTCGCTCCCGACCTTCTGGTGCCTTCCGTCCGCTTTCCTTGGGGGCGTAGCGGCGGCGGCGGGTATCGCCATGATCAACGCGATCGGCAGTCTCTCCGGGTTCGTCGGGCCATCCTTCGTGGGCTGGATGAAGGACCTGACCCACAGCTCCAATGGTGCCATGTATGCGTTCGCGTTCCTGGGCATCCTTGGCGGGATCCTGGTGTTCCTGATTCCGGCCCGGCTGGTCAAAAAGTAGGGTCGAGCCTGGATGCGATGCAGGCACCAGCTGGAGGCGGTGCTTGAAACCGTTCCGTGGCGTCACCCACAAGCTGGGACCCGGCGACTAGGAGCCTCATCAAGTAAAGGTTCGGGTCCCTACATTTCGCCATGGTCCGTTCTGTTGGATCGCTGCTCGCGATCCAACAGAACGGATTGCTTCGCCGGAGGGTAATCGGCATTTGTGTGTCCACCCCCGGGATTCCGGCTCAATCAAACGTCTCGGAGGCTTGGAATCAATCCGTTTTCGGGGCATTTCGGCCCTTATGCGGTAGCTCTTGTCAGCTTCAGGAGGTTGTGGGCAGTGCCGATCAGGCTCCACGATCTGCTTTCGAAGCCGGTAAGGACTCCGCCAGCCGCCCCGTTTCAGTTTGGCCTTCTCCGCGGCTTCTTTCTCCAGGGCCACCTTGTAGGCGGTAGATGGACGATGGCATGCAGGCAGCGTAGGCCCCAGACGAAGTTGGTCTGGAACCGAGGCCCCAGCGGAGGTCACGGTACCGCGTCCTCGGGTGGCCAGGAGGCCCAACAGGATCCAAAGGACACGCAGGAAGGAGCGTTCCTGGAGAAAGGCGGAGCGCCACCAACGGAATCCAGTGATTCTGGCGTCGGCCGAAATAGCACCGCGTGAACAGGCCGTACCACGGGGTGTTCAGCCGATTGGAGGACGGCAAACGCTTCGGATTTTCCGCCCGCAGCTTGCGAGGACGGAAGTGCGATCGGCACGATCCACAGATAGGAGGTGAAGAGAAGACGCTGCAATACGTGGACGGCCACATCCGGCGACGGCTGCGGGCCATCCAGATGAAACACTGGAAGACCAAGAGGACCATTGCTACCCGGCTGATTCGTCTGGGTGTGAAAGTCAAGACCGTGTGGGGCAACGTCTATGGTGGCCTTCGGATCCCGGGAGAGGTCCAGCAGGTGGCGCACTTCTTCCACCGAGAAGTCCATGAGGGAGAGAACGCTTCTTCCCTTCAGGTTGACGGCCATTTCGTGCTCCCTGGTTCAGGGTGGGGCTCCACAAACCCCGAAGTGTTGAGAAAAGACATGGAATGGATGATTATTGAGTTGGTTCAACGCCCGGCATGGGAGAAGGCGGATCCCATGAAGGGCAGTATATTTCTCATTGAGGTCCCGATGCCGTTTGATCCCAGCAGATTGTTCAAGACCATATCCAAGCGGATGTTGAAGAAACGCAGTTCCCTGGGCTGGAGCCAGCAGGACCTCGCGGACCGTTCGGCGGTGAGCCGGCGCATGATCGGGTTGATCGAGAGCGGGGAAAGCAATGTCAGCCTGGCCACTCTGGGCCATATCGCCGCCGCGTTCAACCTCACGTTCACCGAACTGGTCAGCGAGGGGCCCGAGGAGGCCCCCGCCCAGGGCCGGCCGGGGAAGGGGCTGCAATTGTGGCAGGGCAGCCTGCCCAGCACCAAGGTGGACCTGCTGCACAGCCTGCCCGCGGTGCGCACCGTGGAACTGTGGAAATGGACCATCGCCCCGGGCGACCGCTACCAGGGCGAGCCGGACCTGCCCGGGTACCACGAGATGGTCTACGTGATCCGCGGCGAGCTCACCCTGGAGCGGGAAACCGGCAGCCAGGTGCTCAAGGCCGGCGATTCCGTCGCCTTCCCGTCCAACTGCAGCTACGCCTTCGTGAACCGCGGCAAGGGCAGCCTGTCCTTCATCCTCAACGTGGTGGCCTGACCGCCCCGCCGCCGGTGCTCAGGGCTTCACCCGGGCCGCCGCCCATTTGCGCATCAGCCCATCCACCACCGGAACGGTCCGGCCCAGCACGGACTCGGTCATGTCGAACCTGGGGTGGTGGTGCGGGGCGGCGATGTCGGTGCCCAGGAAGAAGAACACCCCGGGCACCCGCTTGAGGTACTCGCCGAAATCCTCGGCGCCCAGGGTGGGGTCGGCGAACCACATGAAGCTGTCCGCCCCGTGGGCTTCGGCGACCGCGGCGGCCAGCAGGTCCGCCATGGCGTGATCGCTGTTGATGGTGATGGGCGCCCCCACCGTGCTGGTGACCTCCACCTCCACCCCGTTGGCCTGGGCGATGCCCTGGGCGTACCGGGCGAACCGCTGCTCCAGCACCACCTGGTCCTGGACCGAGGTGGCGCGCATGGTTCCGGCCACCACGGCCTTGCCCGGGATCACGTTGTTGGCCGTGCCCGAGTGGAACGAGCCCATGGAGACCACCGTCGGCTGCACCGGGCTGGTGGCTCCGTAGCGCACGGTCTGCAGCCCGGCTCCGAACTGGCAGGCGGCCAGCAGGGCGTCGGCGCCCAGGTGCGGGAAGGCGCCGTGGGTGCCCTTGCCCGTGAAGGTCACCTCGAAGGTGGTGACCGAGGCCATGACCGTGCCCTTGCGGGTGCCGAAGCAGCCCAGCGGCAGCTCCGGGAAGATGCCCACGTGCAGGCCGGCGATGGCGTCCACGCCCTCCAGGGCGCCCCCCTGGATCATGAACTGGGCGCCGCCGTGGCCCTCTTCGCCCGGCTGGAAGATCAGCCGCAGCCGGCACGGCAGTTCGGCGCCGCCGGTGCTGAAGTGCCGGGCGATCCCCAGGGCCATGGCGGTGTGCGCGTCATGCCCGCAGGCGTGCATCCGGCCGGGGGTTTTCGAGGCGTACTCGGCCCCGGTCTCCTCCTGCACGGGCAGGGCGTCCATGTCGGCGCGCCAAGCGAACAGCGGCCCGCGGGTGCCCAGGTCGACGATGATGCCGTCGCCGATCCGCTTGGGCGCCAGGCCCATGCCACGCAGGGCGGTTTCCACGTACTCCGCGGTGCGCGGCAGGTCCAGGCCGATTTCCGGCATCTGATGCAGGGCCCTGCGGTCCTTGATGATCGTATCCATTCAAGCCTCCAAGGTGGGTTCGTCCTCAGGCGCGGTGCCGAAGCGCGAGAATATAAAGACCTGATGACCCCTCGACGGTAGGCCCCGCCCAGGCCGGCAACAATGACAACTAAATCAAATTTTGTTGCGAATTCTGCAACAGTTGGCCATGCTCGGGCCATGGACACCCTGCTCAACGAACGCGCCCTGCACTGTTTCCATGTGGTGGCCCAGCAGGGCGGGGTGCGGGCCGGGGCCGACCACCTGGGCATGGACCCGGCCACGGTGAGCCGGGCGGTGACCCGCCTGGCCGAGGAGGCGGGGGCGGTGCTGCTGGAACGCCACGGTCGGGGCGTGCGCCCCACCGAGGCCGGCGAGCTGCTGCTGCAGCACTACCGGTGGCTGCGCATGCAGCAGGAGGACACCCTGACCCGCATGGAGGAGCTGAAGGGCATGAAGTGGGGCACCATCGACCTGGCCCTGGGCGAAGGGTTCGTGGAGGACCTGCACGACGGCGCCCTTTCCACCTTCTGCCGCCAGCATCCCGGGGTGGTGGTGAACCAGCATGTGGCCGGCGCCGACGACATCCTGCGCATGGTGGCCGACGGCGACGTGCACCTGGGCCTCACCTACAACCTGCATCCCGACCCGCGGGTGCAGTCCCGCGGCGCCTGGACCCAGCCCCTGCGGCTGATGGTCCCGCCCGGCCACCCGCTGCTGGGGAACCCGCCGGTGACCCTGGCCCAGGTGGCGGCCCACCCCATCGGGCTGCTGCAGGGGGTGTTCGGGGTGCGCCAGCTGGTGGACCTGGCCATGGAACGGGCCCAGGTGCGGCTGGTGCCGCAGCTCACCAGCAATTCGTTCACCGCGCTGAAGGCGTTCGTGGGCGCCGGGCTGGGGGTGGCGTTCATGCCCGCCTTCGCGGCCCGCCGGGCCATCCAGGCCGGCACCATGCTGCCGGTGGCGCTGGATGACAGCCAGCTCGCCCAGGCCCAGGCGCACATCATCATCCGCCGGGGCCGGCGGCTGTCCGCGTGCGCCGGCAACCTGATGGAATGCATGGCCCGCACCATGCACGCGTTCGGCGCGGAACCCGCGGACTGACGCCCGCCGACGGGAAGGGGCCCGTCGCGCTGGCGTCCGGGCCCCAGGTGGAGCCGCAAGAGGGATTCAAACCCCCGACCCTCTCATTACGAATGAGATGCTCTATCAGCTGAGCTATTGCGGCGTGACGCTGAAACATTCCCGGCGGCCGGAACGGCCATGCAGGAAACCCAAGACTACCAAGGCAGGGGCCGGTAGTTCAAGGCCGGAATTGTCTTGCCTTGGAGTCTCTGATGGTAGGCTGCAGTGAGGCGAATCCGTTTTCTAGGGGGCTTACCGATGTCCGCATCCAGCAAGAAGGTGTTCGTTCTGGACACCAATGTTCTGCTCCATGACCCCATGTCGATCTGCCATTTCCAAGAGCACGACATCGTCATCCCCATCGTGGTGATCGAGGAGATCGACACCTTCAAGAAGGACCAGACCGAAGTGGGCCGCAACGCCCGCGCCGTTTCCCGGGAGCTGGACAAGCTCAGGGAGCGTGGCTCGCTCAGCCAGGGGGTGCTCATGGAGGGCGGCGGCATGCTCACCGTGGACGTGGTGCCCCATCCCCTCGACCTGGGCCTGGCGGCCATGGACAAGCACAAGGCCGACAACCAGATCCTGGCCTGCGCCCTGGGCCAGCTGAAGGTCCGCAAGGAGAAGGTGGTGATGGTGTCCAAGGACACCAACCTGCGCATCAAGGCCGACGCCCTGGGGCTCCAGGCCGAGGACTACACCACCGACCGGGTGGCGGTGGACGAGCTGTACACCGGCACCGTGGTGTGGCAGGTGGATCCGGCCCAGCTGGACATGCTGTTCGACGGCGGCCTGATGCCGGACCCGCAGCAGAACCTCAACCCCAACCAGTTCGTCACCCTGGTGGACCGCAGCAACGAGACGCACACCGCCCTGGGCCGCTTCTACGCCTCCGACGGCCGCATCCATCCCTTGAAGCGGGTGGAGATGCCCCCCTGGGGGGTGAAGCCGCGCAACCGCGAGCAGCAGTTCGCCCTGGAACTCCTGCTGGACGATTCGGTGCAGGTGGTCACCCTGCTGGGCAAGGCCGGCACCGGCAAGACCCTGCTGGCCATCGCCGCCGGGCTGCAGCAGGTGGTGGACGAGGAGCGCTTCAACAAGCTGCTGGTGAGCCGGCCGGTCATGCCCATGGGCCGGGACCTGGGCTTCCTGCCCGGCGACATCTCGGAGAAGCTGCGCCCCTACATGCAGCCCATCTACGACAACCTGGACTTCATCGTGGCCGCCAACATGGAGCAGCGCCGGCGCTCCTCCATGACCCCGGCCCAGCTGGAAGAGGGCGGCTACATGAGCGTCGAGCCGCTCACCTACATCCGCGGCCGCAGCATCCCCAACCAGTACATCATCGTGGACGAGGCCCAGAACCTCACCCCGCACGAGGTGAAGACCATCCTCACCCGGGCCGGCGACGGCACCAAGATCGT
>JARLGP010000303.1 GCA_031292735.1 Holophaga sp. | reverse complement strand
CGGGCCGGTGCTGGCCGCCTCCACCGCCCTGCGGCTGAGCAGCACGGCGGAGACCAGCAGCCCCGCGGCGGTGGTGGCGGCGTAGAACGCGAAGGCGCCGCGGATGTGGAAGCGCTGGCGCAGCGGCGACATGAACGTGGGCAGCCAGGCGCCCAGGTTCATCACCGCGTAGAGCATGGCGAACCCCATGCTGGCGGTGGCCGGGGTGGTGAACCGGCGCACCGCGGCATAGCCCGCCGGCACGTACATCCCGTAGCCCAGCACCACCAGGAGCATGCCGGCCATGGCCAGGGCCACGAACGGGGTGAGCAGGCCGCCGCTGGCCAGGCCCAGGCGCGGGGCCAGGGCCAGCAGGGTGCGGCCCAGGAACATCAGGACCAGCGACAGCAGGATGGCCCGGCGCAGGCCCCAGCGGTCGGCGTTGCCGCCGAAGAACAGCATGCTGAGGGTGATGCCCGAGGTGAGCGTCCCCACCATCCAGCCCGCGTGCAGGTCGGTGAGCCCGGCATACTCGTTGAAGTACATGGCCAGGTAGATGAGCATGCCGAAATAGACGAAGCCCTCCAGCAGCGTGCTCAGGTACACCGCCCACAGCGCCCGGGGGGCCCCCATGAGCCCGATGAAGGGCTGGATCCGTTCACGCAAAGGTCCAGGCAGGGAATCGGCAGCCTGCGGCGTCGGCTCGGTCATGGGAATCCTCGATGGGTGTTCGGAAATGGGTTTCTGTAAAGGGCCTGGCCCGGTGGGTGGAATGTTGGAAATCACAATATGCGGTTTCCCCCGCCTCTGCCAGTGGAAAAAACAGGGACGGACCCGCCGCCCGGGCCCAAGAATTCCCGGCGGCGCACGCGCCGGCGCGGTAGCATCAGCGGCACCGGGTCCGACCGGATCCGCACCGGGAGCGCCCATGAAGCTGGTGACCTTTCTCCGCCACGGCCAGGAGCACACCGGCGCGGTGCTGGCCGACGGCCGCATCCTGGACTTCCACGAGGCCGATCCGCGGCTGGCCGTGGACATGCTGACCCTGATCCGGGAGCAGGACGACCTGCTGCCCCTGGCCCGGGCCCTGGTGGGCAACCCCGGACCCGGCCTGCTGGACCCGGCCGGCCTGGCCCTGCTGGCGCCGGTGCCGCGCCCGGTGGCCATGCGCGACGGCTACGCCTTCCGCCAGCACGTGGCCACCGCGCGGCGCAACCGGGGGCTGGAGATGATCCCGGAGTTCGACCAGTTCCCGGTCACCTACTTCACCAACCACCAGGCGGTCATCGGCCCCGGCCCGCTGGAGGTGCTGGAACACCACCTGCGGCAGCTGGACTACGAGCTGGAAGTGGCGGTGGTCATCGGCCGGCCGCTGCGCGACTGCACCGTGGCGGAGGCCGACGCCGCCATCTTCGGCTACATGGTCATGAACGACTGGAGCGCCCGCGCCCTGCAGATGGAGGAGATGAAGCTTTCCCTGGGGCCATGCAAGGGCAAGGACTTCGCCACCTCGCTGGGGCCCTGGCTGGTGACCGCGGACGAACTGCCGCTGGAGCCTTCGCCCCGGGGCCGGGTGCTGCCCGCCCGCATGACCTGCAGCGTCAACGGCCGCCTGCTCAGCGACGGCGAGGCCGCCACCATGGACTGGACCTTCGCCCAGATCCTGCAGCGCACCGCCTACGGGGTGCGGGTCCACCCCGGCGAGGTGCTGGGCAGCGGCACCGTGGGCACCGGCTGCCTGCTGGAGCTGAACGGTTCGCGGATCACCGACAACCTGTGGCTCAAGGTGGGCGACCTGGTGAGCATGGAGGTGGCCGGCCTGGGCCGGCTGGAGAACACCGTGGTCCAGGGCCAGGGTGGGGACCTCCCGTTCGCCCTGGTGGCCCAGGGGCCGCGGCCCCGTCCATGAACAGCCTGGCTACCGGGGCGGCAGGAAGCCGCGCTTGCGCATGAGCGCGGCGGTCTCCACGTCCCGGCCGCGGAACGCCCGGAACGCCGCGGCCTGGTCCACCGTGTTGCCCACGGCCAGCACCTCCCGGCGCAGGCGTCCGGCCACCGCCGGATCCCAGGGCCCTTCGCCCTCCTGGAAGGCCTCCCAGGCGTCGGCGGTGAGGGCGTCGGCCCAGAGGTACGCGTAGTAGCCGGCGGCATAGTCGTCGCAGGAGAAGATGTGGTTGAACTGGGTGGGCCGGTGGCGCATGACGATCTCCCCGGGCATGCCCAGCCGGGCCAGCTCCTCCCGCTCGAACGCGGCGGGATCGATGGCCTGGCCGCCGGCCATATGGAACTTCATGTCGATCACCGCTGAAGCCAGGTATTCCATGGTCTGGAAGCCCTGGCCGAAGGTGGCGGCCTCCTGGAGCTTGCGCACCAGCTCCGGGGGGATGGGCGCCCCGGTCCGGTGGTGCCGAGCGAAGCGCTCCAGCAGCTCCGGGGTCTGCAGCCAGTGCTCGTTGAGCTGGGAGGGGAATTCCACGAAGTCGCAGGGCACGGCCGTGCCCGCCAGGGTCGGATAGGTCGCCTGGGAAAGCAGCCCGTGCAGGGCATGGCCGAATTCATGGAACAGGGTCACCGCGTCGTCCCAGGACAGCAGGGTCGCCGCACCGGGGTCCCCCGGCACGAAGTTGGTGGTGTTGGCGACGATGGGGGTGATGACCGGCCGGTCCATCCGCTCCGCCTGCCGGTACTGGCTCATCCAGGCTCCCGAGCTCTTGCCGGCCCGGGCGAACGGGTCGAAGTACCAGAGGCCCAGGTGCCCGCCCCGGGCGTCGCGCACTTCCCAGACCGCCCCGTCGGGGTGCGGCACGTCCAGTCCAGGCGCCGGCGCGAAGGTCAGCCCATACAACTGGCCGGCCATCCAGAACATGCCTTCCCGCAGCAGATCCAGCTGCAGGTAGCCCTGAACCTCGCTCAGATCCAGGTCGAACCGGACCTTGCGCAGCTTTTCCATGTAGAAGCGGTAGTCCCACGGCGCGATCCGGAACCCGCCGCCCTCCTGGTCGGCCAGCGCCTGCAGCTCGGCCACGTCCGCCCGGACCTGGGCCGCCGCCGGCGCCCAGACCGCTTCCATCAGCGCCATGGCCCGTTCCGGACTGCCGGCCATGGCCGGTTCCACCGCCCAGTGGGCGTGGGTGGGGTAGCCCAGCAGCTGGGCCCGGTCGAAGCGCAGCTTGAGGATCTCGGGAATCAGGGCGTTGTTGTCCGCTGCGCCGCCGTTGTCGCCCCGCTTGACGAAGGTCCGCCACACCCGCTCGCGCAGGCCCCGGTGGCCGCAGGCGGCGAGGAAGGGCTCCACGGCCGAACGGGTGTTGGCGATCACCCATTTCCCCTCCAGGCCCCGGCTCCGGGCCTCCCGGGCGGCGGCGGCGCGGAGGTCTCCGGACAGCCCGGCCAGGTCTTCCTCCCGCTCGATCAGGGTGAACTGGCTGGCCTCCTCGTCCATGACGTTCTGGCTGAACCGGGTGTACAGCAGGGCCAGGCGCTGATGGATCGCCTGGATCCGTTCCTTGGCCGGGCCGTCCAGCCTGGCGCCGCCGCGCACGAACCGGGTGTGGTGCACCCAGGCCAGCCGCTGCTGCTCCGGGGTGAGCCCGGCCTCGGCGCGATCCCGGTAGACCGCTTCGATCCGCCGGAACAGCTCCGCGTCCTGGGTGATCTCGTCGGCGAAGGCGGCCAGCCGGGGCATGACCTCCTCCTCGATCCTGGGCATATCGCCGACCTTCAAGGCGCTGGCGTGGACCTGGAACAGGGTGTCCACCCGCTCCAAGCTCCGGCCGGAGCGCTCCAGGGCTTCCAGCGTGTTGCCGAAGCCGGGCGGCTGGGGCGAACGCGTGATCCCCTTGAGCTCCGCCCGTTGGGCGGCCATGGCCGCCGTGAACGCGGCGGGGAAGGCCTGGGGCTCCACCCGGTCCCAGGGCGGGGTGCCGCCGAACGGACCGGTCCACGGCGCCAGCAGCGCCTGGACCGCTTCCGAGGCGGGTTCCGGCTCCGGGATCGGCTTGGAAACTGGCTCGGGAACGGAACGGGTCGGCTTGGCCATGGGAAAGTCCTCTCCCACGAAGCTACCGCGCAACCCGTCCCCGGGCTACCGGCTGCCTTGGCTTTGCCTGGCCCTCCCCTCGTCCAGGTCAGATCTCCGCGTAGGGATCGGACAGGGGCGGCAGTTCATCCCAGGCCTCCTCGCGGCGGGTGTCCCCCCAGTGGACATCCTCCAGCATGGCGAGCAGATACCCGGTCAGCACCAGGCTGATGCCGTTCAAGTTCAAGACATCCCAAATAGGCAGCGCGGGGAGTTCGGACATGGGTGCCTCCTTCGGGATAGACCAAGGTCGTACAAATCAGTGCAAGACTTGTACCAACAAGCCCAAGCCGCGATCACCCCATGGCCCATAGCGCGGGTTGTTAATTCCTGACCTGTTTTTTCCCCGCCG
>JARLGP010000302.1 GCA_031292735.1 Holophaga sp. | reverse complement strand
CCCCGGCAGACCACGCCGGTGTCGGGCATGGAGGCGGCGTCGCTGCCGGCCTCGGGGCCGGTGAGGGCGAAGCAGGGGACCTCCTGGCCCCGGGCCAGGCGCGGCAGGTAGTGGTTCTTCTGCTCCTCGGTGCCGTAGTGGTTCAGCAGTTCGGCCGGGCCCAGGGAGTTGGGCACCATCACCGTCACCACCGCGGTGACGCTGCGGCTGGCGACCTTGATGATCACCTGGGAGTGGGCCAGGGCGGAAAACCCCAGGCCGCCGTATTTCTTGGGGATGATCATGCCCAGGAAGCCCTTGGTCTTGAGGAACTGCCACACCTCCGGCGGCAGGTCGCGCAGCTCCTCCACGATCCGCCAGTCGTCCAGCATGCCGCACAGCTCCTCCACCGGCCCGTCCAGGAAGGCCTGCTCCTCGGCGGTGAGGGCCGCCCGGGGCTGGGCCAGCAGCTTGCCCCAGTCGGGGGCGCCGCCGAACAGCTCGCCGTCCCACCAGACCGTGCCGGCCTCCAGGGCCTCGCGCTCGGTGCGCGACAGGGGCGGCAGCATGCCCCGCACCATGGCGAACAGCGGCCGCATGACCAGCGTCCGGCGCAGGGCCGGCAGGTTCAGCAGCAGGGCCGCCGCCAGGAAGACGATGCCGAGGCTCCACCCGGAGGCCGCGGCCCAGGGCGCCCCGGCCCGCACCGCCAGGAACTGGAAGACCCCCAGGGCGGCCGCCGCCGCCACCGTCCACCCCGGCAGCCCGCTCCGGAAGTAGGCCAGGGCCCAGGCCGCCCCGATCACCAGCACCGCGAAAACCAGCATGACCATGACGCGTCCTTGTGAAAATTGGGTGAATTCTTGGGCCAGTCTACGCTTATTCCAAGGTTCGGCAACCGGAGAATTGCACGGCGGATGCCCGCTGGGGGGGGGCAGCCGCGAAGCGGGCGGGACAGGCGGTCAGAACAGCTCGGCGAAGAAGTCCTTCATGTGCTGCCAGCTGCGCCGGGCGGCGGCCTCCTGGTAGGCGACGCCCCTGGACGGGTCGTTGCCGGCCTCCTTCTGGGTGAAGGCGTGCACCGCGCCGCCGTAGGCGATGAAGGTGTAATCCGCCTTGCCCCTGCGCATTTCGTCCTGGAACCCCGCCACGTCCTTGGGCGGCACGTTGGGATCGTCGGCGCCGTGGCAGACCAGCACCTTGGCGGTGATGGGCCGGGCCGCGGGATCCGGAACGGCGTCCAGGTTGCCGTGGAAGGACACCACCCCCACCACCGGCATGCCGGCCCGGGCCGCCTCCAGCGCCCCGGTGCCGCCGAAGCAGAAGCCCACCACCGCCACCCGGTCGGGATCCACCCCAGACTGGGCCTTGAGCGCCTCCAGCCCGGCCAGGATGCGCCGGCGGTAGAGGGCCCGGTCGCTCTTGTAGTGGGTGGCCAGGGCCGCGGCCTCCTTGATGTCCTTGGGCCGCACCCCCTCCCCGTAGATGTCGGCCGCCACAGCCACGTAGCCCAGGCCCGCCAGCCGGTCGGCGATCATCTGCTCGTGGCCGGTGACGCCCATCCACTGGTGGAGCACCAGCACGCCGGGGACCTTCCCGGCCACCGCGGCGGGGCGGGCCAGGTAGCCGGCGAGCCGCACGGAGCCGTCCTGGTAGAGGAGGGGCTGGCCCGCCAGCAGCGGCAAGGCGGCCAGGGAAGTGACAAGGAGTTCGCGGCGCATGGAACCCTCCGGGATGGTTTTGGCATCATAGCGTCTTTTTCCTGCAGCCCGTGGGGCTGTCCGGCCAGGCGGAACCGGGCGGCCGGTGCGTCAGTCCATGAATGCAGGGGGGCCCCGTTCATGGCCTTGGGGAGGGAACGATTCTGTTCGAGACACGATTCCAGATCGGGTGATACTGGGTCGCATTTTCAACCCGAAAGGTGATCATGACCCTGCTCAACCGCATGCTCCGCACCCTGGGCCTGGCTTTGGCCCTGGCCGGCCTCGCGCCGGCTGCCCCGCCCCGCCTGCCCCAGACCCTCCTGCCCACGCGGCTCGACGATCCGGCCTGCTGGTCCAGCTTCGCCCAGTGCCTGGAATACCTGGAGCACTGGGCCGGGCGGGAGGTGCCCGACTGGGTGGTGCATTCCGCCGTCATCCAGTATTCCGCCCGCCGGCCGCTCTACGACGGTTCCGGCAACCCCCGGCTGGATGCCGGCGGGAAGCAGCTCTGCGCCATGGTGCCGGAAAGCGGCCGGGTGTTCTTCCCGCCCTCCTGGCGGCTCCTGGGCAGGTCCCGGCGGCTGCCGCTGGTGCTGTACGCCCACGCGACCATGCTGGAAAAAATCCAGGTGGCGTCCCAGTACGGGGGGCACGAATGGATCCTCGGCGCCGCCGCGGCGCTCTACTACGGCTTCGCCGTGGCCATGCCGGACCAGCCCGGCATGGGCGGCGACGCCCAGGGCTTCCATCCCTTCTGCCACCGCAAGTCCCTGGCCTACGCCATCCTGGACGCGGTGCCCGCGCTGGCGCGGCTGGTCCGGGAGGATCCCTGGCTCCAGCAGCGGGACTACGGGTGGGACGGCCGGCTCTACCTCATGGGCTATTCCGAGGGAGCCTACACCGCCATGGCCTCGGTGATGGAACTGGAAACCCATCCGGAAACCGACCTGGGCCCGTTCAGGTTCATGGGCTCCGCCTGCATGGCGGGCCCCTTCGACCTTTCCGGCACCACCCGGCTGGACATCATCGATCCGCTCATGCCCTACCAGCACAGCTTCTACCTGCCCTATGTGATCATGGCCTACCAGAGCATCTACGGCGACCCGCTGGATCCCTTGGCAACCTTCGCCCCGGCCCTCATGGAGGAGCGGGAGGACGGCAACCTGGTGCAGTGGGTGGACGGCAGCCTGGACGGGCTGACGGTGGACGCCCTGATCGGAAGGCGGCTGGGGGTGCCGGGGGATGCGGTGGTGCTGCGCTCGATCCTCAACCCGGCCTGGCTGGCCCGGGAACTGGACGACCCGGCCTACGCCACCAGCAGGATCCACAAGCTCCTGCGGGAAAACGACCTGTGTTCCGGCTGGCGGCCCACCCACCCGATCCTGTTCTGCCAGAGCCTGGACGACCGGGACGTGTCCCTCAAGAACACCGTCACCACCATGGCCGGACTGGGGGTGGAGATCCGCAAGGCCGGGGGCGACCCGGCCCGGCTCCTGGCCTTCCTGCCCATCGGTGACGTCTCCGACCACATCACCCACATCCAGGGCGCCCTGGTGGCCATTCCCGCGGCCTTCAACTGGATCTATTCCGGCATGCCCATGGAATGAATCATCGCCAGCTTCTGCTCGCGGGAGCAGCGCTTGATGGCGGCCTCCCGCCGGGTGGCGGCGGAACGGCTGGTGGACGCCTCCTGGCAGACCAGCTCCAGCGGCTTCCGGCCCCGGGTGTAGCGGGCGCCGGCGCCGGCCCGGTGCTGGGCCAGCCGGGCCAGCACGTCCAGGGCGATGCCGGTGTAGAGGGTGCCGTCCCCGCAGCGCAGGATGTAGACCCACCAGGGTCGGCTGTGGGAAGGGCTCATGGGGCTCCCGGGATGCGCCCTTCAGTCTACCTGAGGCCGGCTGGCCAGGCCCAGGCCCACCAGGTACAGGAAGGCCACCACCGGCACCAGGAAGCACCAGCGGACGGCGGTGAGGTCGGCCACCAGGCCCATGGCCAGGGGCAGCACCGCCCCGCCGACGTTGGCCATGACCGCCAGCCCCGCGATCTCCGAAGGCAGGTGCGGCCGGCTGTCCAGGAGGATGGCGAACAGGGTGGGCCAGATGTTGGAGAAGCTGAGGCCGCACAGGGCCACCGAAACCACCGCCACCGTCCGGTCGCCGAAGATCAGCCCGACCAGGCCGGCCAGCCCGGCCAGGGCGCAGCCCAGGAAGAAGTGCCGGGGCTCGATCCAGTTCAGGATGGCCACCCCGAGCATGCGCCCGGCCCCCTGGGCCAGCCAGAACAGCCCCTGGCCGTAGCGGATGGCTTCCACCTCGATGCTCAGGTCGAAGGTCTGCCACATGTGGGTGGCCAGCAGGGTGTTCATCCCCATTTCCGATCCCACGAACAGGAACATGCCCAGGACCTTGAACGTGATGGTCCGGTCCCGGAGCACCCGGAGGATGCCCCTGAGGGTGGCCGGTTCCAGCGGAACGGTCTCGGGGATGGGCACCAGGGCGATGACCAGCAGGGTGACCAGCGGGATCACGGTGAACACCGGGAAGATCCCCTTCCAGCTGTGGCCGAAGCCCACGATCCAGGCGATCAGGAAGGGCCCGGCGATGGAGCCGAGGCTCTTGATGAACTGGGCGAAGGTGAGGTTGCGGGCGAACCGGGCCGGCTCGGTCACCTCCCGCAGGAGCGGGTTGCCCGCCACCAGCAGGAAGGTCATGCCGATGGCGATGACCAGGATGGCCAGCAGCAGGTGGCTGAAGCGGTGCAGCAGGAGGCAGGGCAGCAGGTGGCCCAGGGCGGTGACCAGCAGGCCCAACATCATGAGGTTCTTCTTCCCGTGGCGGGTGGCGAAAATGCCTGCCGGAAGAGCCAACAAGCCGAAGGCCACGGCACCGCAGAACGGGATCAGGCCGCCCTGGGCGGCGGTGATGCCGAACACCTCCTTGGAAATGCCCACGAAGCTGCCGCGCACATCGCCGAAGCCCATCACGAAAAATGCCAACCAGATCACCAGGACTTGGATGATCATGCGACCCTCCAAGAGGAGTGGGTCCATGCCCGGCAAAGTTCGGGACGGGGGCCAAATGCTGGTGAAAAGACGAATGATGGCTTGAGGTGGATGACCCCGGCCTTGATAATTCAAAGGCAATCCCATGGAGAACCGGCATGAGCCACCTGAAGGTCTGTTTCCATGCCCTCGCGCTCTCCCTCCTGGCCGCCGCAAACCTGGCGGCGGCCGAGGGCGGCCCGGCCACCCTGGCCGTGCTGCCGCTGCGGGGCGGCTTCCAGGTGCCCAACCCGGCAGCCTACCGCGCGTTTCCCGGCCAGGGTCAGACCGCGCAGGGGCCGGCCGCGCCCACCCGCATGGGCCAGATCCAGCCGCAGATCATGTCCCGGGTGACCATGGCCTTTCTCAAGACCGGAAGGTTCCAGCTGGTGGAGCGGGCCCAGCTGGACGCGGTGCTGAGGGAAGGCAAGTTCGAGCAGAGCGGCCTGGTGGACGACGCCACCGCGGCCAGGCTGGGCCGGCAGATGGGCGCCACCTTCGTGCTGGTGGGGTCCTACACCGGGAGCCTCGGCCACACCGCCGAAGTGACCACCCATTTCTTCGGCGGCAAGACCCGCGAGGATGCATACCCCGGCCACCTGGAGGTCCGGCTGAACCTGGTGAACACCGAGGACGGGTCGATCCGCGAAGCCTTCCTGCTGCACGCCTCCTCCCAGGATCCCAAGGCCTACCATTCCTACGAGCTTCTGCTGGACGACCTGACCGCCAGCCTTGAAAAGGAGACCGCGGCCCGGTTCCCCTTGACCGGCTATGTGATCAAGGTGATCTCCGAGCGGGAGGCCCTGGTGGACCTGGGGCGCAGGCAGCGGCTGGAACAGGGCGCCCGTTTCCAGTTGGTGGAACAGGGGGCGGACGTGGTGCACCCGGTGACCGGCAAGCTGATCCAGGGCGAGCGGCGGGTGCTCACCCAGCTGCAGGTGACCGATGTGGGGGAGGAATCCTCCATCCTGAAGGTGACCGGGGACCGGGCCACTTTGAAGGTGGGGCAGTCGGTGGTGCAGGCCCGCTGAACCGCCTCCAACGCATCCCCGCGGGTGGCGGGAGCGGGTACCGCTTGGCGCACGGCTTGCACCGGTCGCAAAGCTCCCGCTCCCATGGGTCCTGTCCTCCTGCTCGCAAGGGCCTGAAACAACCAGGACCGAACGCCGTCAAAGCTTGTTTCCCTTTCTTATCAATTAAATAAGAATACCAGAGATACCTGGTTCGTCAAGGCCGTTCTGGGCCTCGCCCTATTCGGCCGGCGGAGCTACCGCCGCCGTTCTCCGCCGCCTTCGCGCCCCTGGGCGCGCCCAGGATTGGGCCTTCGAGGCGGAAGCCGGCGCTGGCCCCGCATCTGGTTGGGCCGGCCCACCGGGCCACGCTGCTGACCATCCTGCGCATCCTGCGGGCCGCGCAGCTGGCCATCCTGGGGCGCGCGCTGCGGACCATCCTGGGCGCCGCGCGGCGGCCCGAACCCGCGATCCAGATTGGGGCGTTCCTGGGCCGGATTTCCCGGGCGGGACTGGAACGGGCTCCCGGGACGAGACTGGGGCAGGTTCCCGGACCGCTGCTGGAACGGGCCCCCGGGACGGGGCTGGGGCTGGTTCCCGGACCGCGGCTGGGGCGGCGGCTGGAACGGGCGGTTGCCATTGGAAGGCTGCCTCTGGAGCAGTTCCGGTCGCGCCGGGCGCAGCCGGCCGCCGGGGGCGGGGGAGGTGGCCAGGCGGGTGGGAACGGCCCGGGCGTCCGGGTCCTGTCGGCGCAGCCCGGTGAGCGCCGGCGCGGCCAAGGGGCGTCCCCGGCCGGCGGCCAGGGCCTGCTGCCGGGAGTCGAACGGGACCGTGGCCACGGGAATGTGGTTGCGCACCTGCAGCGGCCGGGCCCAGCCGGAGGCCGGCGGACGGCTGGCGGGGGGCGCGCCCGGAAGGGCGGCCAGCAGGCTTTCCCGCCTGGGCGTCAGGGCGGGCGCGCTGCCGATCTGGGCGCCCTGCTCCAGGATCTGGCCGTGCACGGCCAGGGTGGCGCCGGCCACGGGACGGGCCCCCAGGAACACGCTCTGCGGCACCACCGTGACCGCCCCGGGGATGTTCCGGTTCACGCGGGGGCCTGCGGCCGGGTTGACCACGGCCCCGGGCGGCAGGCTGCCGGCGTTGAGCGCCGCCACGTAGGCGCGGGACGCCGGATAGGCGGGCACGTAGGGCTCCTGCGGGCCCAGGGGGAACCAGGCCACCCCGGCGCCGGCGGAGGCGCCGCGCAATCCGGGGCCGCCCACGAACGCCACCAGGGCCGGGGCGTACACCGGCCTGGACTGGCGCATGCCTTCGGCATGGGGCACCCAGAGCCAGCCCTGGCCGGCGTGGGCCCAGCGGCCGTAGTGGGAGGTGGCGAAGCCCCAGGGGGCGTCGTCCACCCAGGTCCAGCCCCAGGGTTCGCTCCATACCCAGCGACCATTCTGGTAGGGGGTCCAGCCGGCCGCCACCCGGGGGGCCCAGGCGGTGCCGTAGGTGGGATCCATCGTCCACTGGCCCTGCCCGTCCAGGTCCTCGTAGCCGGTCATGTCGCGGCCCAGGTAGATCGCGCTTTCGGAATGGTCCTCCCGCCGTTCCCGGGCCGCGCACCACCGGTCGAAGGCGTCCGGAGCGCGGGCCTCGCCCACGTCGTAGCTGGGCTGGTCGCCGCCGGCCAGGGCCAGGGTGGTGCCGGGGCTCACCGGCACCGTCACCCCGGCCGAAGTCACTTCGGCCTGCCCGGAACGCACCGTGATCTGCCCGGTCGATCCGCCGGGGTCGGCATCCACCCGGTAGCTGCCCGGCTGGTTCAGCAGCACCGCTCCGGCCGGGGTGTCCACTTCCACCGAATCCAGATCCCGGCCCGGCACGATGCGCAGTTCCATGCTGCCCTGGGGCAGGCCCAGCTGCAGGGCGCGGTTGTCCAGCCGCAGCACCTCCAGGCCGGTGCCCGGGGCCAGCCGCAGATCGGTGGCGCCGGCGTGCAGTTCGGCCTTGCCGCCGGGAGCCACCCACAGGCTGTCGCCGGTGCCCAGGGGCAGGTTCACCGTGGCCGGGGCCCAGTCGTCCAGCCCCGCGGGCTGCCTGGACACGGCGCCTTCGGCGTAGTTCAGGCGCACCACCCGGTTGGGCGGGTCGTCCTGTTCCCGGCCCATGGGCCCGCCGCCCAGCTCCGCCTCCAGCGGCGCGGCCAGGGGCACCTCGTCGTCGGTGAACACAACCCGCTCCGGGGCACAGCCCACGGCGGCGAGCAGAACGGCCAGGATGGCGAAACAGCGCAAGGACATGCCCGGATTCTCCGGCCAACGGTGGTTCCTGTCCAGGAACCTTAGCATTTGAAGGCGCAGGTCTTTCGTGCTGTCCTAAGGCATGAAATCATCCCACTGGGCACCCGCCATCGCATTGGGCCTCGCCGCCGCGGCCGCCATCACCGGACTGGCCCTGACCCGGGACCGGACCCAGGCGCAGGCGCCCGCGCGCCACGAATGGCTGGTGGACGAACGGCCGCAGCTGACCGCCCGGAGCCTGGAGGCCCTGGCCGTCACCCCGGAGGAGAAACTGCTGGTGCACCAGGCCCAGCGCGTGGCCAACCACGAGGTGGACCTGGCCTTCGCCGACGCCTTGCGCCAGGCGGCGGAGAACCCGCCGCCGCCCACCCCCCAGACCCGGGAACGGCTGGCCCACAAGCTGCAGGAGGAGGCGGCGGTGCAGGCCGACCAGCTGCGCATCGCCGAACTCGGCCGGCAGGCCTCGGCCACCCAGGATACCCGGCTGGACCTGGCCAAGGCCCAGCTGGAACTGGACCAGGATGAACTGGACCAGGCCACCGAGGACCTGCAGCGGGTGGGCGGCGATCCCCAGGCCCGGATCCGGCGGCTGCAGGCCGCCCATGCGGCGGCCGACGCCGCCCCGCCGGCGCTCCCCGCCGCCCCGGCCCTTTTCCAGAACGGCAGCCTGCTGGGCAAGTACCAGGCCTGGTCCGCCGCCCGGACCAAGGTGCAACGCCTGGACCAGGCCGGCCAGGAGGCCCGCGCCAAGGCCCAGCTGGTGGCCCAGCGGCGGCAGATCCGGGCCCAACGGGTGGAGCAGGAACGGGCGGACCGGGAACGCACCAAGCAGGCCGCGGCCGGGCTGGCCCAGGCCCAGGACGCCCAGTCCGCCCAGGCCGCCGCCGGCGGCACCCTCACCTCCCTCCAGCACTACATGGGGGACCAGCGGATGCTGTCCGACATGGGGCGCCGCATCCAGGACCAGCAGGACCTGGACGAGGCCTACGCCCAGTGGGGCGCCCTGGCCCGGGGCCAGAAGCGGGCCGCGCTGCACGTGCTGATCCAGTGGCTGATGGGGGTGCTGCTGGTGCTGGCCCTGGTGTTCGTGGCGGACCGGCTGTTCGAGCGCGGGTTCCGCCGCATGGCCGAGGGGCAGAAACGGGTGGGCCGCCTGCTGAAGATGGCGAAATACGCCGCCATGGCCACCGGCACCCTGGCGATCCTGTGCGTGCTGTTCGGGCTGCCCAGCCAGATGACCACCCTGTTCGGCCTGGCCGGCGCCGGCCTCACCGTCGCCCTGAAGGACTTCATCGTGGCGTTCTTCGGCTGGTTCGTGCTGGTGGGCCGCAACGGCATCCACGTGGGCGACTGGGTGGAGATCGACGGCGTGGGCGGCGAGGTGGTGGAGATCGGGCTGCTGCGCACCATGCTGATGGAGACCGGCAACTGGAGCGACTGCGGCCACCCCACCGGGCGGATCGTCTCGTTCGTGAACAGCTTCGCCATGGAAGGGCACTTCTTCAACTTCTCCTCCTCCGGCCAGTGGATGTGGGACGAACTGCAGGTGACGGTGCCCCCCGGCCAGGACCCCTACCCGCTGGTGGACGCCATCCGCCGGCGGGTGGAGCAGGAGACCGCGGCCAACGCCAAGCTGGCCGAGGCCGAATGGCGGCAATCCGCCAAGCGGACCAAAGGCTTTTCCGCGCTGCCCGGCATCAACGTGGTGCCCACCGCCGCCGGCGTGGAGATCCAGATCCGCTACATCACCCGGGCCTACGAACGGCACGAGACCCGGCGGGTGCTGAACCAGGCCCTGGTGGAACTGCTGCGCGGGCAGGAACGGCCGTGAAGCGCCTCGCGGTGGTGACCGACAACAGCAGGAGCCACCTGGCGGAAGCCCTGCGCAGCAACCTGGAGGAGGTGCTGGGCGGGCACGTGGCCGTCCGCCACTACACCTTCAACGCCATGGGGCCCTCCGACCCGGTGGAAGCCGACCTGGTGCTGGTCATGGTCAGCGACAAGATTCCCCTGCTCACGGACCACGTGGCGGACCCCCGGCACATCCTGGTGGTGCGGCGCACCCTCCGGGAGCGGGATGTGTACCGGATCTTCGCCATCCCCTCCGGCGCCCGGGTGCTGGTGGTGAACGACCACCCGGTAACCACTCTGGAGACCGTGGCCCTGCTCCAGCAGCTGAAGATCAACCACCTGCGGTTCATCCCGTACCAGGAGGGCATGGACTGCGCGGAACTCCGCATCGCCATCACCCCCGGGGAAAAGGACCGCGTGCCCGTCGGCATCCCCACGGTGATCGACGTGGGCCACCGCTGCATCGACATCTCCACCTTCATCGAGATCATCAACCGCCTGGACATCGCCGACCCGGTGGTGGACCGCCGGCTGCTGCGCTACTCGGAATCCATCGTCACCCTGGACACCGGCGTCAACCACCAGTACAAGGAGCTCTACCTCAAGAACACCCAGCTGGACACGGTGATCAACCTGTCCCACGACGGCATCCTGCTGGTGGACCCCGAAGGCCGGATCACCCTGCACAACCGCGCCCTGGCCGGCATGCTGGACCTGCAGGGCGACCTGGCCGGAGCCCCCCTGAAAGCGCTGGGCCCTGAAATCCAGGAGGTGCTCACCCGCAAGAGCGGCCAGGAATGGATCGTCGAGCACAAGGGCCGCTCGCTGGTGATCACCCGGCAGGCCATCCAGCACCTGGGAGAGCCCGCCGGAAGCTTCTTCAACTTCCAGGAGGTCACCTACATCCGCCAGCTGGAGCAGAACCTCAGCCGCAAGCTGCGGGAGAAAGGGCAGACCGCCCGCTACCGGTTTTCCGACGTGCTCACCCGGGCCCCGCGCATGATCCAGTGCGTGGATCTGGCCCGGCGCATGGCCGCCTCGGACTTCACCGTGCTCATCACCGGAGCGAGCGGCACCGGCAAGGAACTGCTGGCCCAGTCCATCCACCAGGCCTCGGCGCGCAGCCGGCAGGCGTTCGTGGCGGTGAACTGCGCCGCGGTGCCGGAGAACCTGCTGGAAAGCGAACTGTTCGGCTACGAGGGCGGCGCGTTCACCGGCGCGCTGAAGGAGGGCAAGACCGGGCTGTTCGAGCAGGCCAACCACGGCACCGTGTTCCTGGACGAGATCGCCGACATGCCCATGGTGCTCCAGGCCAAGCTTCTGCGGGTGCTGCAGGAACGGCAGGTGGTGCGGGTGGGCTCGCAGAAGGTGGTGAACGTCAATATCCGGGTGATCGCCGCCACCAACCAGGACCTGCGCGAATGGATCCGCCGCGGGCGGTTCCGGGAGGACCTCTACTACCGGCTGAACACCCTGCCCCTGGTGGTGCCGCCCCTGCACCAGCGCCCCGAGGACATCTTCCTGCTGCTGGAGCACTTCATGGCCGGACAAAAGCGCATGGGGCTGAGCTTCACCCCGGAGGCCCGGGAGGCGCTCATGCGCTACCCTTGGCCGGGCAACATCCGCGAGTTGAACAACGTGGCCAGCTACCTCTCGTTCATGACCGAGCAGGTGGTGACCCTGGAGTCCCTGCCCCACTACCTGCTGGACGAGCACCCCTCCTTCGAGCGGGAGGAGGCTCTGCTGGCCCGCTGCGGGCTGGACCGGGCCCGAACCATGCTGGCGGCCCTGGCCGCCCAGGAGCACGGCGCCGGCCGCAAGCACCTGCTGGACGCCCTGGCCCGGCAAGGTCAGGCCCTCACCGAAGGGCAAGTGCGCGGCTGCCTGCGCCTGCTCACCCAGGCGGGACTGGTGCGCGCCACGGTGGGGCGCCGGGGCAGCGAGCTCACCCCCCGGGGCGCCTCGTTCTTGAACGGGTCGAGTAACAGGCAAGCATAACAACCTGTTTGACCTGCTGCTTTCCCGAAGCCGGAGGGCCGCCTTCCGGGCTGTTTGCCAGCCCGGCGCGGGCGACGCCCTGGAGGCCCCGGCCAGGGTTGCCAGTCGCTAGGATTAATCCGTCCAATCGTTCCAGGTTCTCCCCCAGGTGCAGGCGGGCTTCGGCGCCCCGCCATCCGGCACGGTTTTCGCTTGGACTTGCTCAACCAAGAATTTGAAGGGAGACCCATGGGGATCGTCAAACCCCTGATCGGAGTGCCGGCCAATGTGCTGGTGGACAGCCATGGATCCTTTCCTGGGAACGAACGGGCCTGCGTGAACCAGGACTACCTGGACGCCCTGGCCCTGGCCGGCGCCCTGCCGGTGGTGCTGCCCATGGTGTCCGCCGAAGAGGACCTGCAGGCCCAGCTGGGCATCCTGGACGGTCTGCTGCTGGCCGGCGGGGAGGACCTGGATCCCCTGACCTACGGCGAAGAGCCGGCGCCGGGCCTGGGCGACGCCTTCCCGGACATGGACCGGCACCAGCTTCCCCTGGTCCGCATGGCCCGGGCGGCCGGCCTGCCCGTGCTGGGCATCTGCCGCGGCATGCAGGTGCTGAACGTGGCCTTCGGCGGCACCCTGCACCAGGACCTGGACGGCCTGCCCGGCATGCTGCGCCATGGGCAGACCGGCTGGCGGCACGCGGCGAGCCATACCGTGGACCTGGTCGAAGGCACCCGCCTGCGCGCCATCTTCGATGGCCCCAGCATCGGCGCCAACAGCTTCCACCACCAGGCGGTGAAGGACCTGGCCCACGGCTTCCGGGTGAGCGCCCGCACCCGGGACGGGGTCATCGAGGGCAT
This sequence comes from Holophaga sp., assembly GCA_031292735.1. The sequence continues at coordinate 8,028 of JARLGP010000302.1, read as the reverse complement.
CGAGGGTTTGGAAACCACGGATGAAGGCTTCCTGCTCGGGGTCCAGTGGCACCCCGAAGGGATGTTCCGGAAGCACCCGGAAATGTTTCGCCTGTTCCAGAAGCTGGTGGCGGCCTGCGCGCCCAGGGAGCGAGAAGCCACATGAACCCCCAGGCCCACGGCAAGCTGGGATTCTGGAGCATCGTGCTGTTCGGGATCAACGGGGTGATCGGCTCAGGCATCTTCCTGCTGCCGGGCAAGGCCATGGACCTGATCGGCCCTGGCAGTGTGTTCGTCTACCTGTTCGTGGCGGCGGTGGTGATGACCATCGCCCTGTGCTTCGCCGAGTGCGCCGGCCGTTTCACCCGCAACGGCGCGGCCTACGTCTATGCCCGGGAAGCGTTCGGCGCCTTCGTCGGGTTCGAGGTGGGCATCCTCAGCTGGGCCGTCCGGATCATCGCCTGGGCCGCCTTGGCCGCGGGCTTCGTCACCGCCCTCAGCAGCCTGTGGCCGCCGGCGCTGCACGAGCCGTCCCGCACGCTGATCGTCCTGGCCATCCTGCTGGGCCTGGGCTCCCTGAACCTGCTGGGGGTGCGGCCCATGAGGCTGGTGAACAACCTGGTCACCGTGGGCAAGCTGCTGCCGCTGGTGGTGTTCGTGCTGGTCGGGGTCTGGTTCATCGCCGGCAGCCGGTTCCAGCCGATGTTCCCCAGGGGGCTCACCCGGGACACCTTCGGCACCACCGGACTGGTGATCTTCTACGCCTTCACCGGCTTCGAAGGCATGGCGGTGGCCGCCGAGGACATGGACGACCCGAGGCGGAACCTGCCCATGGCGCTGATGGTGGTGATGGGCCTGTGCGGAACCATCTACTTCGCGGTGCAGGCCATCGCGGTGGGAACCCTGGGCCCGGCCCTGGCCAGGAGCAGCGCCCCGGTGGCCGACGCGGCATCGGTGTTCATGGGCTCCTGCGGCAAGTGGATGGTGGCCCTGGGCGCCCTGGTGTCCATCGGCGGCATCAACGTGGCCGCTTCGTTCATGGCGCCGCGCACCGGGGTGGCCTTGGCCACCGACCGCATCGTGCCCGCCAGGTTCGCCGAGCTGAACCGGTTCGGGGTGCCCTGGGTCTCCATCCTGGCCACCGTCCTGGTGGCGGTGCCGGTCGCCCTTTCCGGCTCCTTCGTACAGCTGGCGGCCATCAGCATGGTGTCCCGCTTCGCCCAGTACCTGCCCACCTGCCTGGCGGTGCTGGTGCTGCGCCGGCGCAACGGCCTGCCCCGGGGCTTCACCATCCCGTTCGGACCGGTGATCCCGCTGACAGCCGCCCTCGCCTGCCTATGGCTGCTGACCAAGGCCACCCACGCCCAGCTGCTGTGGGGCCTGGGCGCCCTGGCCGTGGGGGTGCCGCTGTTCTTCCTGATGCTTTTCCTCAACCGTAACCAGGGTTCCGGCGCCGTTCCGGCCGCCACCCATTTCCCGGAGGTGCACCTGTGAGACGCACGTTGACCCTAGTGGGGCTGCTGGCTTGCGCCACACCCATGCTGCTGGCGAACCAGCCAGCCAACTTATACGGCCGATCGGCCACCGGCAACCACGGGGTGGTGGCCGCCGCCAAGCCGGAAGCCTCCCAGGTGGGAGTGGACATCCTCAAGGCGGGCGGCAACGCCGTGGACGCGGCCATCGCCACCGGCTTCGCCCTGGGCGTGCTGGAACCCAACGCCACCGGCATCGGCGGCGGCGGGTTCATGATCGTCCGGCTGGCCAACATGAAGGAAGCCGTGGTCATCGACTTCCGCGAGATCGCCCCGAAGGCGGCCAGGCCCGACATGTTCAAACTGGACGCCAAGGGCAACGTGGTGAACAACGCGTCCACCGTCGGCGGCCTGGCCAGCGGCATCCCGGGCGAAGTGGCCGGCCTGCTCTACGCCTTCGAGCACTACGGGTCCGGCAAGATCTCCCGGGCCCAGATGCTCCAGCCGGCCATCAACTGGGCCAACAAGGGCTTCACCGTCACCTACAACTTGTCCAGCTTCATCAAGGACCACTTCGACACCATCAAGCAGTTCCCGGCCTGCGCCGCCATCTACCTCAAGGACGGCCTGCCCTATGAGGCCGGCGAAACCATCCACAACCCCGACCTGGCCAAGACCCTCAAGCTGGTCGCGGACCAGGGCGCCGACGCCATCTACAAGGGCGACATCGCCAAGCGGATCGCCGCCGAGGTGCGGAAGCAGGGCGGCATCCTCACCGCCCAGGACCTGGCCAGCTACAAGATCGAAGTGCGCAAGCCGGTGGTGGGCAGCTACCGCGGCTACACCATCATGTCGGTGCCCCCGGCGTCTTCGGGCGGCACCCACCTGGTGGAGCTGCTGAACATCCTGGAGAACTTCGACATGCAGGCCAGCGGCTACGGCACCCCCGCCACCGCCCACCTCTGGTCCGAGTCCCTGAAGATGGTGTTCGCGGACCGTTCCAAGTACATGGCCGACACCGCCTTCGTGAAGGTGCCGCTGGCCGGGCTCACCTCCAAGCCCTATGCCAAGGAACTCTCCACCAGGATCGCCATGGACAAGTCCATGGCCTCGGCCACCGCCGGCGATCCGTCCCGCTACGAGTCCGGCTCCACCACCAGCTTCTCGGTGATGGACAAGGACGGCAACATGGTGGCCGTCACCAAGTCCATCAACGACTTCTTCGGTTCCGGCGTGGTGGTGCCCGGTTGCGGCTTCATCATGAACGACCATATGGACGACTTCACGCCCAAGCCGGGAACCGCCAATTCCGTCGAACCCGGCAAGCGGCCCCTGTCCAGCATGAGCCCCACCCTGGTGCTTGACCCCCAGGGCCGCTCGTTCCTCACCGTCGGTTCCCCCGGAGCCACCCGCATCTTCCCCACCGTGGCCCAGGTGATCTCCAACATCATCGACTTCGGCATGCCGCTGCAGGAAGCCATCGACGCTCCCCGCTACTTCCAGATGGCCTCCGGCAACCTCAACGTGGAGGGCCGGGTCTCCCTGAACACCTTCAGCAAGCTTGCGCCCCTGGGCCACGCCCTCACCACCCGCGAGGACTGGGACCTCTACTTCGGCGGCGTGCAGGCGGTCATTTACGACTACAAGACCATGACCTTGACCGGCGGGGCGGATCCCCGCCGCGACGGCCAGGCGGCCGGTTTCTAGCCGGACCCGGACCCCGGGGCGGATCCGCTCCGGGGTCTTCTTCTTTCTTTCCGAGGACACCATGAATCTACGTTTCCTGCCCACCGCCCTGTTCCTGGGGGCCGCCATCACCGCAGCCGCCCAGGGCTACAACCTGAAGGCGCCGCTCGCCGCCAGGCCCGCCTTCCTGACTTCGGTGGGGCAGAGCGCCGACACCGAGATGGTGAAGGTGCTCATGGACCGCGCGCACATCCCGTTCAAGGCCGACGTGAAGGCCAAGCCCGCCGATCTCGCCGCCAGCGGCGCCAAGACCCTGGTGCTGGCCATCGGCGGCAGCAGCAAGGGGCTGGGCGCCGCCGGCATTTCCGCCGACGCGGAGCTGGAGCGCGCCCGGTCGGTCATCGCCATGGCCCGCAAGCGCGGCATGAAGATCATCGGCCTGCACGTGGGCGGCGAGGGCCGCCGGGGCGATCTGTCCGACCGCTTCATCCGGGCCGCGGTGCCCCAGTGCGACTACCTGATCGTGGTGGCCGGCGGCAACAAGGACGGCCTGTTCAACAAACTTTGCGGCAAGGCCCCGATGGACACCGTCGACCGGATCACCAAGGCCGGCGAGCCCCTGGCCAAGGCCTTCCTCAACTAGGCAGCACCCGATGATCTCATTGCCGCGTCGGCCCAGGGCCGCCGCTTTGGAGGATGCATGACTCCCGCTCTACTTTACGTGCTGCTCATGGCGGTATGCTTCGTGGCCATGGTGGTCTGGGCCAAGCTGCCGGTTTCCCTGAGCCTGGTGGCCACCTCGATCCTGCTGGCCCTCACCGCCGGCCGCAGCCTGCCGCTGGCCCAGCTGGTGGAGGGCATGTTCGGCTTCCTCGACACCTGCCTGGTGCTGATCCTGGCGATGATCTTCATGAAGGTGATCGAGGCCAACGGCCTTCTGGCGGAGCTCACCCGGGCCATCACCGTGGCCCTGGGCCGTTCGCCCCTGCTGCTGCTGGTGGCGCTCACCCTGGTGATCATGTTCCCCGGGGCCATCACCGGCTCCTGCACCGCCTCGGTGCTGGGCACCGGCGTGCTGGTTTCCCCGATCCTGCTGGAGATGGGGATGCCCCTGGCCGTGGCCGGCGCGGTGATCACCAGCGCCTCGGTCTATGGCATGATCGCCCCGCCGGTGAACATCCTGGTGATGATCATCGGCGGCGGGATCGACCTGCCGTACGTGGGCTTCAACTTCGTGCTGGCCTGCATCACCGTCCCGCTGGCCATCCTCACCAGCCTGTACATCGGCTACCGCCACATCGACCGGGCCCGGCTGGCCAAGGTGGTGGAGCAGAGCCGGCAGCAGCCGCGGATCGGCAGCTGGACCATCTACCTGCCGCTGATCCTGGTGGTGGCGCTGCTCATCGGGCCCTCGGCCTTTCCCAAGTGGTTCCCCGACCCGCGCCTGCCGTTCACCTTCCTGCTGAGCGCCCTGCTCGGCCTGTTCACCGGCAAGAAGGTGGACGCGGTGAAGGCCGCCCGGGCCGGGGCCGCCGAGATCATGCCGATCGTGGGCGTGCTGTTCGGGGTGGGCATGCTCATCGAGATCATGACCATGACCGGGCTGCGCGGGGCCATCGTCATCGGCGCCCTGTCGCTGCCCTCCTACCTGATGCTGGCGGGGGTGGCGGTGATCCTGCCGCTGTTCGGCGGCATCACGGTGTTCGGCGGCGCCAGCGTGCTGGGCGTGCCGTTCGCCCTGGCCATGATCAGCAAGAATCCGGTCATCGTCCTTTCCGCCCTTTCGCTGATCGGCGCCATGGGCAGCTACATGCCGCCGGTGGCGCTCACCCCGGTGGTGGCCGCCCAGGTGATCGGCCTGCCCGGCTACGGCCGGATCAACCGCTACTGTTTCTGGCCGGCGGTGTTCGCGGTGGGCATCGGCGTCCTGCTGCTGGTCTTCGCCGACCCGGTCGGCAAGTTTCTGGGAGCCTGAGCGATGATCACCCTCATCTACCGCCTCATCGTCGTGCTCATCATCGTCCTGGTGCTGGCCGAGCTGTTCGAGCAGCAGAGCATCAAGCTCAAGATCAACGCAGCCCTGATCCTGATCCCGCTGATCCTGCGGGCCCTCATGATCGTCTGAAGGAAGATGGCCATGACCAAGAAAACCAGCCTCATCGTTTCCTTCGCCCTGCTCGCCGCGGCCGTCCTGGTGGCGGCCCTGGTGGTCCCGGGCGACCGCGCCATGTTCAAGGTCGAGCCGCTCCACCCCGGGCCCGGGGTCACCCGGACCACCCTGCTGTCGGAATGGTTCCCCAAGCTCAAGGGCACCCACGCCGACACCGAGGTCTACATCCTCGATTCCGGCAAACCCGGCGGCAAGGGCCTGATCATCGGCGGCACCCACCCCAACGAACCGGCCGGCATCCTGGCGCCGGTGTTCCTCATCGAACACGCCAAGCCCGAAGCCGGCGTGCTCTACGTCATCCCCCACGCCAACGCCTCGGCCATCAGCCACTCCGACATCATGGAAGGCGAACCCCGGCACTTCGGCATCGACACCCCTCACGGCCGGCGCGAGTTCCGGTTCGGCTCCCGGGCCAGCAACCCCATCGACCAGTGGCCGGACCCGGACATCTACGTGCACGCCGCCTCGGGCCAGCATCTGTCCGGCTCCGAAACCCGCAACCTGAACCGCGCCTATCCCGGCCGGCCCGACGGCACCTTCACCGAGCGGCTGGCCTACGGCATCGCCAGCCTCATCCGCACGGAGCAGATCGACGTGGAGATCGATCTGCACGAGGCCTCGCCGGAGTATCCGGTGATCTGCGCCATCGTCGCCCACGAGCGGGCCATGCCCATCGCCTCGGAAGCGGTGCTGGACCTGGAGTTCGACAACATCCGGATGGGCCTGGAGCCTTCCCCGGTCAACCTGCACGGGCTCAGCCACCGGGAACTGGGCGACCACACCAACGTGTTCGCCCTGCTCATGGAGAATTCCAATCCCTCCCAGGGCCGGCTCCGGGGCAAGTCCGACGAGGCCCTGATCGTGGACGGCAAGGACGATCTCTACGTGCGGGCGGCCAAACTTGGCCGGCTGTTCGTACCGTTCGACCAGAACGGCTGGCCGCTGAAGGTGCGGGTGGCCCGCCACGTGGCCGGGCTGCAGGCGATCTTCAAGGCGTATTCCAGCCATTCGCCGCAGCGGCCGGTGCTGCTCGGGCCGCTGCCCAGCTATGATGAGATGGTCGCCAACGGCCTTGGAAAGTATTTCTGAACGCGCTCCTGATATCCCTGGCGCTGGTTTGCGCCCCGCTGCCGGCCGGGCCTGCCATGGTGCTGGATTCCGGCCGGCCGGGGCCGCGGGTGCTGGTGGTGGGCGGCATCCACGGCAACGAGCCCTCGGGCGCGCTGGCCGCCGCCGTCCTGGCCCAGGGCCGCAGGCCCGTGCGGGGCCGGCTGACGGTGCTGGCCGAGGCCAACCCCGAGGCGCTCCAGGCCGGGGAACGCAGCGCGCACAGGCCCGGAGCCCAGGACCTGAACCGGGTGTTCCCGGGCGGCGCGGCCGGACCGGACGCGCGGCGCGCCGCGGAAGTGTTCGCCCTCGCCCGGGACGCGGACCTGGTGCTGGACCTGCACGAGGAGGGGCCGCTCTGGCCGGAGCCGGACCTGGCCACCCTGGTGGTTTCGCCCCCCGCCGCAGGCTTCGCCATGGACCTGCTGGAGGCCCTGGAAGGCCGGGGCGGCCGGTTCGCCTTCACCGGCGGGGCGCCGGACGGGAGCCTGGTGGGGGAACTGGGCAAGCGGGGCCGGCGTGCGCTGACGGTGGAGGTTCCCGCCCGGCTGCCCAGGGCCGAACGGATCCGGCTGCACCTGCTGGTGGTGGAGGTGGCCCTTGGCCAGATGGGGATGCGCCGGTGACCCGCCGTGCCGGAATAAGCCCATGAGCGCGCTGGAACTGGCCGCCGTGCTGGCTGCAGGAGCCTATTTCGGCTTCCTCCTGGTGGAATCCCTGCGCCTCAAGCGGGCCCGGGTATCGCTGGCCATCGTGGTCCAGGTGAACGGCACCCGCGGCAAGACCGAGACCACCCGCCTGCTGGCCGCGGCGCTGCGGGCCGGCGGGCTGCGCACCCTGGCCAAGACCACTGGCACCGAACCCCGGCTCATCCTGGAGGACGGCAGCGAACGCCGCTGGCGCCGGTGGGGCGCCGCCAACGTGCGCGAGCAGCGGAACTTCATGTTCCTGGCGGCCAGGCGCAAGGCCCAGGCCGTGGTGGTGGAGTGCATGGCCGTGTCCCCGGACGCCCAGCGCGCCTCCACCGCCTTCCTGACCCCGGACCTGCTGATCGTCACCAACTCCCGGCCCGACCACCAGGAGGAGCTTGGCTCACCGGAGCAGGCCCTGGCGGTGTTCGCCGAAGGCATTCCGGAGGCCGGCACGGTGCTCACCGCCGATCCCGCCATCCATGAGGCATTGAGCCGGGCCGCGGCCGTCCGGGGGGCGCAGGCCATCCTGGCCCCCGAAGCGGGACCAGGCCCCTGGCACGCCCAGAATGCGGGCGCCGCATGGGCCGCCGCCCAACGGTTGGGCATCGACCCGGCCACCGCCCTGGCCGGCATGCGCGGGCACACCCCGGACCCCGGCGCCTTCGCCCTGCGCCGGATCCCGGCCAGCGCCGTCACCGTGGTGGACGCCCTCGCCGCCAACGACACGGTTTCCACCGACCTGCTGTTCCGGAGGGGCGAGGCCATGGTTCCGGCCGGCGCGCCCCGGGTGCTGCTCATCGCCAACCGCGGCGACCGCCCGGATCGTTCCCTGGCCTACGCCCGATGGGCCGCCGCCGCTCCGGAGCGCTGGGCCTCGGTGCTGTGGGCGGGCACCCCCGGCCCGGCGGCGCGCCGGGTGCTG
>JARLGP010000301.1 GCA_031292735.1 Holophaga sp. | reverse complement strand
GGGCTACGACGTGGACTTCGCCCAGGCCTTCGCCCGCAAGATCGGGGTCAAGCTCCAGGTGGTCGGCACCAACCCCGCCAACCGGATCCCCCTGCTCCAGTCCGGGAAGGTGGACCTCATCGTCGGCGACCTCACCAACACTCCGGAACGGGCCCAGGTGGTGGATTTCAGCTACACCTACTTCATCTCCGGGCAGCAGCTGCTGGTCCCGGCCGGTTCCTCCAGCAAGCTGGCCGACTACGCCACGGCCCGGGTGGGCGCGGTGAAGGGCACCACCGAGGAGATCCAGCTGAAGACCCTGTTCCCCAACGTCAAGGCGATCAGCTATGACGACCTGCCCCAGGCCTTCCAGGCGCTGCGCTCCAGCAACGTCCAGGCCATCACCCAGGACGGCTCCATCCTGGTGGGCGCCCTGGCCCGTTCCCAGGACAAGGACAAGTTCAAGATCCTTCCCGACCTGCTGTCCCACGAGCTGATCGGCATCGGGGTGAAGAAGGGCGAGAAGGACATCCTCAACCTGGTCAACGGCACCCTGGTGGCGCTGGAAAAGAACGGTTCCGCGGCCAGGATCTACGACAAGTGGTTCGGCTCCGGCGCCCTGGTCAACGTTCCCCGCGGCTTCAAGATCGTGGCCGGCAAGTAGCATGGCCGCCCTGCCGGTGATCGAATTCCGGGATGTCCACAAGTCCTTCGGCGCCCTGGAAGTGATCCGCGGCATCAACCTGACCATCGAGCGCGGCAGCGCCGTGGTGATCTGCGGACCGTCCGGCTCGGGGAAATCCACCCTGATCCGGATGGTCAACCGGCTGGAAGCCCCCACCCGGGGCGAGGTGCTGGTGGACGGGGTCAGTTCCACCCGGGCCCGGGGCGAGGCGCTGCGCCGGCTGCGCACCGGGGTGGGCTTCGTCTTCCAGCAGTTCAACCTCTACCCGCACATGACCGCGCGGCAGAACATCACCCTGGCCCTGCGCAAGGTGCTCAGGCAGGCCCAGGCCCAGGCCGACGCGGTGGCCGACGAGATGCTCGACCAGGTGGGCCTGGCCCACAAGGCCGGCAGCCTCCCCGGCCAGCTTTCCGGCGGCCAGCAGCAGCGGGTGGCCATCGCCCGGGCCCTGGCCACCGAGCCCGACCTGCTCCTGTTCGACGAGCCCACCTCGGCCCTGGACCCCGAGATGATCGGCGAGGTGCTCACGGTCATCCGCCAGCTGACCCACCGCGGCATCACCCTGGTGGTGGTGACCCACGAGATGGGCTTCGCCCGCACCGTGGCCGACCGGATCATCTTCCTGGACCAGGGCCGGGTGGAGGAGGACGCGGCTCCGGCCGAGTTCTTCGGGGCGCCCCGGAACCCGCGGACCCGGCAGTTCCTCAGCCAGATCCTGTCGCCCCTGCACACGGCGGGGGACTGACATGGGCCTTTCCATCGACTGGGCCGGAGTCTTGACGGGGCAGCCCCTGCACTGGCTCCTGTGGGGCCTGGTGGTGACCCTGGCGATCACCCTGGCCGCCGGGGTGATCGCCACCGTCGTGGCGGTGGCGTTGATCGCCTTCACCCTCTCCCCGGTGGCGCCGCTCCGCCTGGCCACCCGGGCCCTGGTCAGCCTGGTGCGCAACACCCCGCTGCTGGTGCAGCTCCTGGTCTGGTACTTCGTCGGATTCGGGCTGCTGCCCGGGCATCTGAAATTCTGGATGACCAGCGACCACCCCTGGACCGTGCTCCCGGGGCAGGTGTCGGTGTTCGCCCCGGAATTCGCCGCGTCGGCCTGGGGGGTCGGGCTGTTCATCGGCGTCTTCCTGTGCGAGGAGATCCGGGCCGGCCTCAACGCCGTGGGCCCGGGCCAGCGGGAGGCTGCCGCCAGCCAGGGCCTGAGCCGCTGGGACACCCTGGCCGCCATCCTGCTGCCCCAGGCCCTGCGCAACGCCTACCAGCCGGTGGTGGGCCAGTATCTCAACCTGATGAAGCTCACCGCGGTGACCTGCAGCATCGGCCTGGCCGAGCTCACCTACCAGGCCCGCCAGGTGGAAAGCTTCAACAGCCACGCCTTCGAGGCCTTCGCGGCGGCCACCCTCCTTTACCTTGTGGTGGGCTTCGTCCTGGAGCGTATCCTCCTCATCGGCAGGAAGGCTTGAAATGGGGCTCGACTTCACCGTCATCGCCAAGAACTGGGACTACTTCCTGTGGGGCCGGACCCTGCAGGGGGAAGTGGGCGGCCTGCTGCTCACCGTCCTCATGGCCCTGGCCGCGGGCTTCCTTTCCCTGGTCCTGGGGATCGGCCTGGCCCTGGCGGCCTGGCTCGGCTCCAGGCCGCTGCGGGCGGCGCTCACCTTCATGGCCGACCTGGTCCGGAGCATCCCGCTGGTGCTGGTCATCTTCTGGATCTACTTCCTGGTCCCGGCGCTGTTCAAGACCCCGATCCCCGGGGCGCTTTCGGTGATCCTGGCCCTGGCCTGGTTCAGTTCCGGGGCGGTCATGTACGTCACCCTGGCGGGGCTCGAGGCGCTCCCCCGGGGGCATAGGGAAGCGGGCGCCGCCAGCGGGCTCACCGAAGGCCAGGTGTTCACCGCCATCCTCCTGCCCCAGGCCATGCGCAACCTGGTGCCTTCGTACGTGGCGCTGTTCGCGTCCATGATCAAGGACACGTCCCTGGCCTTCATCCTGAACGTGCCGGAACTCACCATGACCGCCAGCCAGGTGAACACCCGGGCCCAGATCTACCCGGCGGAGATCTTCCTGTTCACCGGCGCGGTGTACTTCCTGCTCTGCGCGGGGCTGTCCGGAACGGCCCACGCCCTGGCCCACCGCCTGCAGCCCGGACGGGCGCGGCCATGATCCCGCTCTATCCGGAATTCTTCAACGACGTGTTCGGCCCGGTCATGCAGCCCGGGTCCAGTTCCCACCAGGCCGGGCCCTGCCGCCTGGGCCTGCTGGCCGCGTCGCTGCTGGGCGAGCCGCCCCTGCGGGCCGAGTTCCACCTGGACCCGGCGGGCTCCTTCGCCGGCACCTTCGGCCTCATGAACGAGGACCTGGGCCTGGCCGCCGGGGTGCTGGGCCTGGGCCCCGACGATCCGCGGCTGTTCGACGCCCGGAACGAGGCCCGGCGGCGCGGGGTGGAGCTGGCCTTCACCCTGGCCCCGGTGCCCGAAAGCGCCCACCCCAACGCCGTGAAGATCCGCCTGGGCGGGGCGGCCCGGACCGTGACCCTGGTGGGCAACTCGGTGGGCGGCGGCATGGTGGAGGTGGTTTCCCTGGAGGGCTTCCCGGTGAGCTTCCAGGGCGATGCCCCTGTGGTGCTGGTGTTCGGGGAGACCGGGTTCCGGCCGCCGGAGCTGCTGGCCTCCGGCCGGAGCGAACACCAGGGCCGGGTGCTCTGCTGGTTCAAGACCGCGGCCGCTCCCGCCCGGCTTCCGGCCGGGGCCCTGCTGCTGGCGCCGGTGCTTCCGGTCTCCACGCTTCCCGGCCGGCAGCCGCAGCTGTTCGACACCATGGCCGGATGGCGGGCGCTGGCCGCCGAGGCCGGCACCGGGCTGGCCGAGATCGCGCTGCGCTACGAGGAGCGCGCCTCCGCCTGGCCCCGCCCGCGGATCATCAAAGCCATGGAGCGCATCCGGGCCCTGCTCCACGCCCAGGTCCACGCGGCCTTCGGCCCGGGCGGAGCGGGACCGGCCGAACCCTTCGGCCGCAGGGACGACCGGCTTTGGGCGCCGCACCTGGCCGCCGGCCGGTCCTTCCTGGGCCCGGCCACCGGCCTGGCCCTGAAGCTGGCCCTGGGGGTCAACGCCAAGACCCGGGGCGTGCCCATCGTCCCGGGGCCCATGGGCACCGGCGGAGGCTACCTGTATTCGGCGCTGTACGCCGTGCAGCAGGACCGGGGCTGCACGGACGAGGCCCTGCTCCGGGGCCTGTTCGTGGCTGCCGGGGTGGGGGCGATCGCCTACACCCGCACCGAGCCCACCGGCGAAGTGATCGGCTGCGCCGGCGAGACCGGGGTGTGTTCGGCCATGGCCGCCGCGGCGCTGGTGGAAATGGCCGGGGGCACGCCGCTGCAGGCGGAGCACGCGGCCAGCTTCGCCATCCAGGCCGCCACCGGGATGCCCTGCGACCCGATCCCCGGAGGCTTCGAGCAGCCCTGCCTCAGCCGGATCGTCGCCGCCGTCAGCAACGCCCTCGCCTTCGCCGACCTGGCCCTGGCCGGCTCGGACGCCATCCTGCCGTTCCACGAAGCCCTGGACGTGGCCGACCGGGTGGGCCGGGCGCTGGCCCCGGAGCTGAAATGCACCGCCCGGGGCGGCTGCTGCGCCACGCCCACCGGACGGCTGCTGGCGGAACGGTTCCACCGGGCCGGAACCGGGCGGCTCGGGTGATCCTCGGCCGCTTCGCCTCAGGGGAAGCCTGGAGGGATCCCAGAAGAGACAAAAACGTACAAAAAGTAGCAATTTGTACCAGTATACCTACACTATTTTAGCGTTTTTGTTTGGATAGCCCATGATCGGAACCCAGGCCGAACTCACCTCCGTGCTCCGGCACTACAACCCCTGGTGGACCGGAGGAACCTTGTCTGACCTCCCGCCCTGGCCGCGGGCCGCCTTCAATGAACTGATCCAGTGGCTCTCGGCCCCTCCCGCCGGGCGGGCGCTCCTGCTTGCGGGGGCCCGGCAGATCGGCAAGACGACCCTTTTCCTGCAATGCATTGAGCGCCTGCTGAAGAACGGGGTTCCCCCCGGCAATATCCTCTACGTCACCTTCGACCATCCCTTGCTGAAGCTTCATGGCCTGGCGGGGGTGGTCCAGCTGTGGCGCGAGGTGGAACCCGCCGCGGATGGCCCTGAGTACCTCTTTCTGGACGAGATCCAATCGACCCAGGACTGGCAGACCTGGCTGAAGCACCAGGTGGATTTCAACAAGGGGAGGCGGATCGCGGTGACCGGTTCTGCCACTCCGCTGACCACCGAAGGGCAGGAATCAGGCGTCGGCCGCTGGCACACCCTCCAGCTGGCGACCTTGTCCTTCTTCGAATTCATGCAGATCAAGGGACTCCCGGAACCGCGCATCCCCATGGTGTCCTCCCTCCAGACCCTGTTCGACTGGCAAGCCTCCGACTTCAACCGGGTCAGTGCGGACGCCGCAAGCATCATAGGACATTTTCACGACTACCTCCTGCGCGGCGGGTTCCCCCAGTGCGCCCTCATGGATTCCCTGACCATGGCCCAGAAGCTGCTGCGGGAAGACATCGTGGACAAGGTGCTGAAACGGGACATGACAGCGCTGTTCGGCGTGCGCCGCATCGTGGAGCTGGAGCATACCTTCCTCTATCTCTGCCTGCACGACGGAGACCTGCTGGACCTCCCCCAGCTGTGCAGCAACCTGGGTTTGAAGCGCTCAACCGTCATGAGCTTCATCGACCTGTTTGAAGCCACCCATCTCATTTATCGACTCAAGCCTTACGGCTATGGCAAGGAGGTGCTGCGGGGCCGAGTGAAGGTCTACCTGGCGGATGCCGCCATCGCCCCCAGCGTGCTCCTGAAGGGCAAGGGCCTGCTGGACGACGGCCCAGCCCTGGGACGGGCGGTCGAGACCGCTTTCTTCAAGCACGTGTTCACCCGCTACTACCGGCAAAGCGTCGGCTTCTCCTACTGGCGGGGACCCAAGGACCTGGAAGTCGACATCATCGCCGACCTCGAAGGGAAGCTGGTCCCGTTCGAGGTCAAGTACCGATCCCAGCACACGGATCCCCGGGACCTGAAAGGACTCGCCCAGTTCTGCAAGGAGAAGGCGGTCCGCCGGGGCTATGTGATCACCCGCGAACTCCCGGACTTCGGCGTGATGGAATTGCACGGGACACCCGTGCTGAAGATACCCGCGCCGCTTGCGTGCTACTGGCTCAGCCAGGGCGAAGCCGAACTTTCCAGGTAGCTATTTCGACGCGGCCAGGCTCACCCGCACCTTCATCCGCCCTGAAGCGTCCACCGCCAGCACCTCCCAGCTGAGCGGCCCGTCCCGCCCCGCGGCCACTTCCCCGGCCCCCAGGTTGTAGGCGGCGCCGTCCAGCTGCCAGCGGCCCCAGGGGTAGCGCGGCACCGGCGGCTCCTTGATTTCCGGGTGGGCGTTGAGCACCCGCACCGGGCCCTGGAACATGTGGGTGACCGTGGTGCCGCGCACCTGGGCCATGCGCCCGGGATCCACCCGGGCCACCACCAGGCCCTCGTAGCCGGGGCCCCAACGGTCCCCGGTTCGGCCCCGGTCGAAGCCCCAGGGCCGGCGCACGTTGAACTCCCAGAACCGGCCCCGGCCCCGCGGATCGGCCAGCACCAGGCGCTGGGGCAGGTCCCGGGGCGCCCGCTCCAGCGGGTCCATCCAGCCCTCCCAGGCCCCGGCCAGGCGAAGGGTGGTGACGGTGTCCCGGAACCGGCCGGAATACCACATGTCCCCGCGGATCCAGCCCATGGGCTGGGCCGGGCTGTAGCCGGTGTCCTCCTGCCAGAGCGGCTCGAACGGATGCTCCCGGTCCCAGCCCTGGAACTGGCCGGCGTCCATGATGTCCCAGCGGCCGGCGGTGAGCGGGTGGACGTTGTCCATGTAGAGGTCGCCCACCCGCTGCTCCCCCATGGCGTGGATGCCCTCGTGGACGATGTTGCCCAGGGGCGTCTCCTCGGCGAAGAACACCACCGGCCACAGCCTGGCCGGGTTCCAGGGCAGCGGCTGCAGGAAGCAGATGGCGGCGAAATGGGCCGGATCGAGGGTGACGGTGCGGGACGGCCCGGGCGGGATGATCCACAGGTGGTCCGGCTTGCCGTCGGCCCCGCCGGCGCCGGTGCGGTTGTTCACCTGGTCGTAGGGCTTCAGGTCCATGCCCTTGACCCGGTTCAAGGTCCAGTCCACCAGCTCCCCGCGCCGCTCGTCCACCAGGAACCTGGGCGGGCGCGGGTGGGCCGGCCCGACGGCGCCGGAGTGCGCCAGGTGCAGCATGGCGCCTTCGGCCAGTTCCAGGCTGCCCTTGGAGATCTCGTAGTAGTAGTTGGCGGCGCTGGCTTCCCCGGGCCGGCGGCTGAACAGGATCGCGCGCAGCTCTGCGTCGCTGCGCAGTTGCGGGATCCCGGGCAGGTCCAGGCGCAGCGCCAGCACCCGCTCGCGGCCGAAGGCCGCGGCCGGGCGCAGCGCCACCGGCGCGGCCAGGTCGGCCAGGGGCACCAGGTCCCGCTGCCAGCCGGACTTCTCCACCGCCAGCACGGTGTCGCCCGGGGCCAGGTCCAGGGAAAAGCGCCCGTCGGCATCGGTGACCGCCTCCGGCGGCAGGTCGCGCGACCGCACCCGCACCAGCCGGTCGGGGTACACCAGCACCCCGGCCAGCCCCTGGCGCCCATCGGTGATCCGCCCCCCGACGGTCCCCGCCAGGGCGGAAAGACACAGCATCCAAGTGAACAGCAGACGAACCATGGTTCCAACGATACAATGGAAGGTTCTGATACCGCTGCACCCCTCTGAGGCCACGTGTGACCGACCCCAATCTCATTCGCAACTTCTCGATCATCGCCCACATCGACCACGGCAAGTCGACCCTGGCCGATCGGCTGCTGGAGCTCACCAACACCATCGCCCACCGGGACATGCAGGCCCAGATCCTGGACGACATGGACCTGGAGCGGGAACGCGGCATCACCATCAAGGCCCACGCCGTCACCCTGAAGTACCCGGCCGAGGACGGCCTGGTCTACACCCTGAACCTGATCGACACCCCCGGCCACGTGGACTTCACCTACGAGGTGAGCCGCAGCCTGGCCGCCTGCGAGGGCGCCATCCTGGTGGTGGATTCCACCCAGGGCGTGGAGGCCCAGACCCTGGCCAACACCTACCTGGCCCTGGAGAACGACCTGGAAGTGTTCCCGGTGCTCAACAAGACCGACCTGCCCTCCAGCGAGCCCGAGCGGGTGCTGGAGGAGATCAACAGCGTCATCGGCCTGGTGGACACGGCCCACGCCATCAATGTTTCCGCCAAGACCGGGGAGAACTGCCTGCAGGTGCTGGAGCAGATCGTCAAGCTCGTGCCGGCGCCCAAGGGCGACCCCAAGGCGCCCCTGCAGGCGCTGGTGTTCGATTGCCACTATGACCAGTACCGCGGGGTGGTGTGCCTGGTGCGGATCGTGAACGGCACCGTGAAGGCCGGCGAGACGATCCGCTTCATGGTCACCGGCAGCGAGCACCGGGTGGAGGAAGTGGGCGTGTTCAGCCCCAAGATGACCCGCGCCGACGAACTGAGCGTGGGCGAGGTGGGCTACGTCTCGGGCAGCATCAAGACCCTGGGCGACGTCAAGGTGGGCGACACCATGACCCACGCCCTCAGCAACACCACCCGGCCCTCCACCGAGATGCTGCGCGGCTTCAAGGAGCTGCAGCCGGTGGTGTTCGCCGGGATCTTCCCCACCAACAGCGAGGACTACGAGAACCTGCGCGACGCCATGGACAAGCTGCGGCTCAACGACAGCTCGTTCAGCTACGAGCCCGAGACCAGCCAGGCGCTGGGCTTCGGCTTCCGCTGCGGCTTCCTCGGCCTGCTGCACATGGAGATCGTCCAGGAGCGGCTGGAGCGGGAATTCGACCTGGACCTGATCACCACCGCCCCGTCGGTGCGCTACAAGGTCTACCTCACCGACGGCAGCGAAGAGGAGGTGGACAATCCCTCCCGGCTGCCCCCGCTGCCCCGCATCACCCGCATCGAGGAGCCGATCATCGAGGCCACCATCCTCACCCGGCCCGACTTCGTGGGCGGCCTGCTCAAGCTGTGCGAGGAGCGCCGCGGCCTGCAGCAGCGCCTGGAGTACGTGGGCAAGGACCGGGTGATGCTGGTCTACGAGCTGCCGCTGAACGAAGTGGTGCTGGACTTCTACGACAAGCTCAAGTCCATCTCCAAGGGCTACGCCAGCTTCGACTACCACATGAAGGACTACCGGGAATCGGACCTGGTGAAGATGGACATCCTGGTGAACGCCGAGCCCATCGACGCCCTGTCCATCCTGGTGCACCGCAGCAAGAGCACGGCCCTGGGCCACTCGCTCACCGTGCGCATGAAGGAGGTCATCCCCGCCCAGCTGTTCGACGTGGCCATCCAGGCCGCCATCGGCAGCAAGATCGTCGCCCGCACCAACGTCAAGGCACGGCGCAAGGACGTGCTGGCCAAGTGCTACGGCGGCGACATCTCGCGCAAGAAGAAGCTGCTGAACAAGCAGAAGGAAGGCAAGAAGCGGATGAAGTCCATCGGCAACGTGGAAATCCCCCAGGAGGCTTTCCTGGCCATCCTCAAGGTCGACAACTGACATGAGCAAAGTCCTGTTCCTGATCCTGGCCCTTGGCCTGCTCTACCTCCGGCTGTGGCGGCGCAGGCGCGCCAAGAGCCTGCTGAGGTAGTGCGGCCGGACCCACCCGCCTGGAGGAGCCCCATGAATCAAGTCCATCCTTCCGCCGCCCAGGGTTTCGCCGCCGCCGCGGACGCCTACGTGCGCGGCCGGCCGTCCTACCCGGCCGCGCTGCTGCAGTGGCTCACCGGGGCGATGGCCCTGGGGCCCGGCCGTACCTGCGTGGACCTGGGGGCCGGCACCGGCAAGTTCACCCGCCTGCTGGCGGAAACCGGGGCGGAGGTGATCGCGGTGGAGCCGGTGGCGGAGATGCGGGCACGGCTCACCGCCGGACTGCCCGGCGTCCGGGCCCTGCCCGGCACCGCCCAGGCCATGCCCCTGGAGGCCGGCGCCGCGGACGCGGTGCTGTGCGCCCAGGCCTTCCACTGGTTCGCCACCGGCGAGGCCCTGGCGGAGATCCACCGGGTCCTGGCGCCCAACGGCAGGCTCGGCCTGGTGTGGAACGTGCGGGACGAGTCGGTGGACTGGGTCGCCGCAATGACCGCGATCATCAGCCCCTTTGAAGGCGGAACCCCCCGCTACCACCTGGGCCAGTGGCGCCTTCCGTTCACCGGCCAGCTGTTCACCCCGCTGGAGGAGACCTGCCTGCCGCACCAGCATGTGGGCACCCCGCAGGAAGTGATCGTCGACCGCACCCTGTCGGTGAGCTTCATCGCCAGCCTGCCGGACCCCGCCCGGGCCCGGGTGGGGGCGCAGCTGCTGGAACTGGTCGCCACCCATCCCCAACTGCGGGGCCGGGAGACCGTCGCGTTCCCCTACACCACCCACGCCTTGCGCTGCACCCGGATCTAGTCCTGCTGTGGCGTCCGACTTGGCCCCGTGAGGGTTGGCAGGAGCGTGAGGCCGCAAGGAAGCGGCCGCAGGGCGATGCGGTTTCATCGTTCAAGGCCGGTGACGCAGCGGATCGCGCTCATGGCGACCCTCCCGGGGTCGAGACGGGCGCCACAGCAGGACTAGCGCCGCCCCAAGGCGCCCGCGGCGCGCAGTTCGGCCACCAGCCCGGCCACCAGCCCGGCCACCTTCAGGATCTCGGCTTCGGTGGTGTAGCGGCTCAGGGAGAAGCGCACGGTGCCCAGGGCCTCCGCCGGTTCCACCGCCATGGCCCGCAGCACGTGGCTGGGTTCCCGCTGGCCGGTGGAACAGGCGCTGCCGGTGGAGACGCACACGCCCCGATCGCTGAGCTTCAGGAACAGGGCCTCCCCTTCGATGCCCCGGAAGCTGATGAACGAGGTGTTGGGCAGCCGCTCGGCCCCGGCCCCGTTCACCCGCACCCCTTCCACCTGGTCCAGGATGGCGGCCTCCAGCTGGTCGCGCAGGGCGCCCACCGGCCCGGCGAGGGTCGCCAGGTGCTGCCCGGCCAGTTCCGCCGCCTTGCCCATGCCGACGATGCCGGGGACGTTCTCGGTGCCGCTGCGCCGGCCCCGCTCCTGGCCGCCGCCCAGCATGAAGGGCCGCAGACGCAGGCCCCGCTTCACGAACAGCGCGCCGATCCCCTTGGGTCCGTGGAACTTGTGGGAGCTGAGGTTGAACAGGTCCACCGGCAGCCGGGACAGGTTGATGGGCAGCTTGCCCGCGGCCTGGGTGCCGTCCACATGGAACAGGGCGCCCCGGGCGTGGGCCAGGACTCCGGCCTGCTCCAGCGGGAACAGCACGCCGGACTCGTTGTTGGCGGCCATCATGGAGACCAGGGCGGTGTCCGGGCGCAGGGCCGCCTCCAGTTCGGCCAGGTCCAGCCGGCCTTCCCGGTCCACCCCCAGCACGGTCACTTCCGCCCCCTGGCGCCGGAGCCAGTCGGTGATGGCCAGCACGGCGCCGTGCTCCACCGCGGTGGTGATGAAGTGGCGCTTGCCGGGCAGGGTCTCGAACACCCCGCGGAGGGCGTGGTTCAGCCCCTCGGTGCCGCCGCTGTTGAACACCAGCTCGGTTTCCTGGCAGCCCAGAAGCGCGGCCAGTTGTTCCCGGCCGTGCACCACCGCGCCCTCGGACAGCCGCCCCAGCACGTGAGCCGAACCGGCGTTGCCGTACTCCTCCTGGAGGAAGGGCAGCATGGCTTCCAGCGCTTCGGGGGCCAGCCGGGTGGTGGCGTTGTTGTCAAGGTAGATGGGCGTTACTCGCATCCCCTGATTCTACTGCAGCGCCACCAGCAGGCAGGAGGGGGAAACGCCCTTCACCGCCCAGGCTTCCCGCTGTTCGTCGGGCAGGTCCTTCCAGTTGTTCTTGTCCACCAGGGCCCACACCGGACGCCCGGGATCCTCCGCCCGCATGCGCCGGGCCATGGAGGTGAAGGCCTTGTCGTCCTCCTGGAACCACCGGTCGCGCTCCACGGGGTTCAGGTGGTCCCGGCCGTAGGCCAGTTCGCCGGTGCCGGCCACCACCACCGTCCGCTGGCGGCTGGCGAAGGGAATGGCCTGGAAGTAGTTGCCGCAGCTGATCCACTGGGCGTTGCGGGGTGCCCGCCGGACCAGGGCCGAGGCGTCCTTGCCGGGGCCCACCACCGCGTCCACCGCCAAGGTGACCAGCAGCAGCGCCGCCCCCAGCCCGGCCATCCAGCGGCTGCCGGTGAGCCCCCGGGGGCGCGTGGCCCAGCAACCCAGCCCGGCCAGGGCCAGGCCGGTGGCCAGCACCCAGCCCAGCCCGGATTTCTCCTTCAGCAGGAACGGGCAGACCACCAGGAGCAGGCCGCCCAGCAGGATCAGCTCCCGTCCGGAACGGCGCAGCGCCCGCGCCTCCTCCCCGCACCGCTCGAAGGCGCAGGCCAGGGCCAGGACGGGCACCAGCACCGGCAGGATGTAGGGGGGCAGCTTGGACCCCGAGACCGAGTAGAAGGCCAGGGGCCAGGCGAAGGCCAGCAGGACCGCCGCCAGGGTCCAGCGATGCAGGGGGGCATCCTCGGTCACCGGACCGGCGGGGCGGCCCAGGAAGGCGCAGCCGCGCACCAGCCCGGTGATGCTGGCGCTCACCCAGGGGATGAGGCCCAGGGCGAGGATGCCCACGAAGTACAGCTTGTCCAGGATCGGGTTGCTGGAACCCTGGCGGTCGTGGATGTGCGAGGTGAACCGGGCGAAATGCTCGTGGACGAAGAAGAACCAAGCATGGCCCGGGTGGGCCCGGTCCACCAGCACGAACCAGGGCACCGCCAGGGCCGCGAACAGCAGCCAGCCCAGCGGATCCAGCAGGGTCTTCAGCAGCGCCGAGCGCAGCCGGCGGTCGCGCCAGGCCCAGGGCAGCGAGCAGATCAGGATCATGCCCACCAGCACCGGCGCGGCCAGGCCCTTGGTGAGGGTGGCCAGGGCCAGGCCGCCGAACGCCAGCAGGGACCAGCCCAGCCCGCTCCGGCCCTGGCGGCGGGCGGCGACCGCCTCCAGCGCGGCCACCACGGCCAGCACCTGGAGCGCCGAGAACAGGGCGTCGAGGGTGAGGATCTGGCCGCAGACGAACGACAGGATGGCGGTGGCGGCCATGAAGGCGGCCCACACCGGCTCCCGGGCCCCCAGGCGCCGGGCCAGGCGCCAGGCGCACCAGAGGCTCACCAGGGTGGCCAGGGCCAGCGGCAGCCGGGCCGCAAACGCATAGGGCCCGAACAGGCGCATGGAGACCGCCGACAGCCAGTACTGCAGGGGCGGCTTCTCGAAGTAGAGTACGTAGTTCAGGCGCGGGGTGAGCCAGTCGCCCAGGGCCAGCATCTCCCGGGGAATTTCAGCATAACGGGCTTCGTCCGGCTCCCAGAGCGGTCGCGCGAACAGCGGCAGCAGACCCAGGAAGAACCAGATGGAGAGGAGCTGCCAGCGTTCCTTCCGGGTCATTCGGTTTCAACGATCTTTTCCATGGCCTTGTGCTCCTCCACGAAAAAGTCCAGGGACTTGCGCAGGGCCTCCATGATGCCGATCTTGGGCCGGAAGCCGAAGGTCTCCTCCATGCGGCGGATGCTGGGCGTGCGCACCAGCACGTCCTGGTAGCCCTTGCCGTAGAAGGTCCCCGAGGACTCCTCCACGATCTCGGACAGGGGCGTGCCCCGCTCCAGGCGGAACGGGTGGTCCTTCCAGATGGCCAGCATCATCTGGGCGATTTCCTTGACGCTGTGGTCGTTGCCCGGGTTGCCGATGTTGAAGATCTTGCCGTCGGCCTTGCCGCCCTCGTTGCGCAGCACGGCCATCAGCCCGTCCATGGCGTCCTCCACGTCGCAGAAGCAGCGGCGCTGGCTGCCGCCGTCCACCAGCTTCAGCGGCTCGCCGTTGAACAGGTTCCAGGCGAACTGGGTCACCAGCCGGGAGGAGCCCTCCTTGGCGGTGTTCAGGCTGTCGAGTTTGGGGCCCATCCAGTTGAAGGGCCGCACCAGGGTGAACTGCAGGCCGTCGCGGAAGCCGTAGCCCCAGATGACCCGGTCCAGAAGCTGCTTGGAGGTGCTGTAGATCCACCGCTGCATGGGGATGGGGCCGGTGACCAGGCAGGAGGTCTCCTCGTCGAACTCGGTGTCGGGGCACATGCCGTAGACTTCCGAGGTGCTGGGGAAGATCACCCTCTTCTTGTACTTCACGCAGTAGCGGATGATCCGCAGGTTCTCCTCGAAATCCAGCTCGAACACCCGCAGCGGGTCGGTGACGTAGACCTTGGGCGTGGCGATGGCCACCAGCGGCAGCACCACGTCGCAGTTCTTGACGTGGTACTCGATCCATTCCTTGCTGATGGAGATGTCGCCTTCGACGAAATGGAAATGGGGATTGTCCAGGAACTCGGCGACCTTGTGGCTGCTCAGGTCCATGCCATAGACCTCCCAGGTGGTCTCCCGCAGGACGCGTTCGACCAGATGGGAGCCCACGAATCCATTCACGCCCAAAATGAGTATTTTCACTTAGGTCTCCAAGCACAATTGAGGATCCAGCTTATCAGGGTCCGGCCTATCATGGCCAGGAGGAGGCCGCCGAGGTGAACCTGCTGATCCTGCAGGAAGAGGATTTTCTGGACCCGGGCCGGGTGCGGCTCACCGGCCGGCGCCTGCGCCACGTTCTGGAAGTCCACCGGGCCCGGGCGGGGGATGACCTGGCGGTGGGCCTGCTGGGGGGCGCCGTGGGCCGGGGCCGGGTGACCCGGCTGGACGACCAGGCACTGGAGCTGGAACTGGAGCAGGAGCTGGACCAGGCGCCGCCGCCGAAACTGCCGCTCACCCTGGTGCTGGCCCTGCCCCGACCCAAGGTGCTCAACCGGGTGCTGGCCGCCGCCACCAGCCTGGGCGTGGCCCGGATCTACCTGGTGAACGCCTGGAAAGTGGAAAAGAGCTACTGGCACAGCCCCCGGCTGCAGGAAGCCAACCTGCTGCTCCAGCGCATCCTGGGCCTGGAGCAGGCGCGCGACACGGTGCTGCCGGAGCTGCACCTGCGCCGGCTGCTGCGCCCCTTCGCCGAGGACGAGCTGCCCGGGCTGGCGGAAGGCGGCACCGCGCTGCTGGCCCACCCCGGGGCCCCCGCCCCGTGCCCCCGGGCGCTGGCCGGCGCGGCCACGCTGGTGATCGGCCCGGAAGGCGGCTTCATCCCCGCCGAGGTCGACCTGCTGGGCCGCTGCTGCCAGCCGGTGCACCTGGGCCCGCGCATCCTCCGGGTGGAGACCGCGGTGGCCGCGCTGGTGGGCCGACTGTTCTAAGCCCCGGAAATCCGGCGCGCCATGCGGTGGTCCTAGGACGCCTTGCTGCGGCTGGAGGCGGCGAACGGCACGAACAGGCCGCAGCCCAGGGCGCGCCGGCCGCCGAAGCCCTGCCCCTGGAGCCGCAGGCTGGCCTGGGGCGTGAGGTTGCGCACCGCCAGTTCGAAGCCCAGCAGTTGCCGGCCTTCGAACCGGATGGTGCGCGGCCGGAGGATCCGGAAGCTGCCCCACGGGAAGTCCTGGGCCAGGCGGAAGGCCAACTGGGCCTGGGCGGACCCCAGGGCCGGATCGCGGAAATGGATGGTTACGGTGCGCGCCCACAGCGCCGAGACCGGGGCAAGGGCGTGGGCATGGGGTTCGCCCAGGCGGATGGGATGCCCTTCCACCGCCAGCTCGGCCCCGGCCAGGCCCTTCAGCAGCGGCGCCGAGCCTGCCGGGATGCGCAGCCGCACTTCCGATTCGTCGGGCAGGATCAGCTCCCCCCTGCGCCCGCCGGGCACCCCGCGCACCGCGTGGATGCCCAACCCGGGGATGCGCTCCAGACTCGGGCAGGCTTCCCGCAGGGCCAGGTAGAGGGCGTGGCCGTGGTCCACCTCCAGGTTCCGCCCCTGGTCGATGGGAAAACACAAATCCAGCACCGGGTTGAGCGGTTCCAGCGGCAGCCGGGCATGGCCGGGATCGATGGGGTCCTTATTCATGATAAAAAAGTAATAAAAATCTTGCGGTTAGCAACCCCCATTCGATTAAATTTCCCTCACCCTCCAACGGTTTCGCCCGGTGCCGGATCAGCGCCCCCAGGCCAGCCCCAGCTTCCGGGCCTGGTGGTAGTCCCGGTAGAGCTGCGCCAGGGACGAAGCCCGCCGGGCGGCGGGGAAATCGGCCTGGGCGATATAGTAGTCGTCGTTGTCGAAGGTGGCCGATTCCACCAGGTCGGTGGCGGTGTTGGCGCTGAAGCTCTGGGCCTGGAGCAGGTCCAGGTACAGGGGAGCCTTTCCCTCGCTCTCGTACGCGAAGATGAACACGGCCCCGCCCTTGCCCTGGGGCAGGGCCTGCAGGCTGCCGCCGCTGTCGTCCCCCGCCCCCGGCAGGGCGTGGTTGTCGTTGAAGACGCACCGGTACATGGCCAGGGTTCCGGCGCGGAGGAAGATGGCCCCGCCCAGCCCCGCGCCGCCGCCGCCCCGGCCGGGCGTCCCCCCGCTGCCCTTGCCGCCGTCGCCGC
>JARLGP010000300.1 GCA_031292735.1 Holophaga sp. | reverse complement strand
CGGTCATGCATGGACTGGCTGACCCGGTCGATGGCCAGGATGTAGGCCCCGATCCGCGGGTTGGTCTGGAACTTGTCGGTGGTGGCGAACACCGACTGGAAGGCGTGGGTCATGTACTCCACCAGCCGCTCGTTCACTTCCCGCTCGCGCCAGTAGAAGCCCAGCCGGTTCTGCACCCACTCGAAGTAGCTGACCGTGACACCGCCGGCGTTGGCCAGGATGTCCGGCACCACCAGCACCCCGTTGTCCAGCAGGATGGGGTCGGCCTCGGGCGAGGTGGGCCCGTTGGCGCCCTCCACCACCACCTTGGCCCGCACCTTGGCGGCGTTGTCCTCGGTGATCTGGTTCTCGGTGGCCGCGGGCACCAGGATGTCCACCTGCATGGTGAGCAGTTCCTTGGGATCCATCGGCTCGGCGCCCTTGAAGCCCACCACCGTCTTGAACTCGGAGTGGTACTTCAGCAGGGCGTGGGTGTCGATGCCGCGGTCGTTGCGGATGGCCCCCTTGAGGTCGGACACCGCCACCATCCGGGCGCCGGCCTCGTGCAGCAGGCGCGCGCTCTGGGAGCCCACGTTGCCGAAGCCCTGGATGGCCAGGGTGGCGCCGGCCAGGGGCTTGCCCAGGCGCTGCATGGCCTCCCGGGCGGAAATGAGGATGCCCCGCCCGGTGGCCTCGGTGCGGCCCAGGCTGCCGCCCAGGGAGATGGGCTTGCCGGTGACCACCGCGTTCTCGGTCTTGCGGGTGTGCATGGTGTAGGTGTCCAGCACCCAGGCCATCACCTGGGAGTTGGTGCCCATGTCGATGCCGGGCACGTCACGGTCCGGCCCCAGCAGGTCCATGATCTCGGCGATGTAGCGCCGGGTGAGCCGTTCCAGCTCGCCCTGGCTCATGGTGGTGGGATCGCACACCACCCCGCCCTTGCCGCCGCCGAAGGGCACGTCCACCACCGCGGTCTTCCAGGTGTTCCAGGCGGCGCCGGCCTTCACCTCGTCCAGGGTGAGCCGGGGGTCGTAGCGGATGCCGCCCTTGGCAGGGCCGCGGGCGACGTTGTGCTGCACCCGGTAGCCGGTGAACACTTCCCAGCGGCCGTCATCCATGTGCACGGGACAGCTGACGATGATCGACCGGATGGGGGCGGTCAACACCTGGAAAAGGGCGTCCTCCAGGCCATACAGCCCGGCCGCCACGCGCAACCGGGCCTGCATGGCATCGAACGCGCTGTGCTGATTCTGCATGGAACTACCTCTCGGATGGGTCGGGCGCCTGGGGGGAACCGGAAGCGGTGTCGGACTCGGCCGGCAGCGCCAGCTCGCGTCCGCTGTTCCAGAGGCCCTCCAGATTGTAGAAACTGCGGGTTTCCTCGTCCATGACGTGGATGATCAGATCGCCGTAATCCAACAGGATCCAGTTGCCGTTCTGGGCCCCCTCGGTGGACAGGGGACGCTCCCCCGCGAGCTTCAATGCCTCCTCCACAGCGTCGGCCACGGCCCGGTTCTGACGGTCACTGCCGCCGGACATGAACGCGAAGGTATCGGTGAAGCTGGCGATGCCTGTGACGTCCAGCAACCGGATCCGGAAGGCCTTCTTGGAGCGTGCTGCTTCAACCACGCTCGCAAGCCGCTGGTCAAGGTTCATTGAATCTCCCATACAAGGTTAAAGGTACTGTTGTTCGCGCAAAATCGCAGCCATTACTTGGGGAGGAATCCCGTCGGGGGTTTCGCCCCGGCCCAGTTCCTCCCGCAGCCGGGTGGAGGCCAGGTCCAGCTCGGTGCCCGGAAGCCGGACCAGCTCGCCCGGACCGCCGGACCAGCGTGGCCGTTCCCGGCCGGTGAGCAGGGCGGGCAGCTGCTGGGCCGGCCAGCCGGGCCGGGGCGCCACCGCCAGGGAAGCCAGTTCCAGCACCCGCTCCGGCCGCCGCCAGGCGGGGAACCCGTCCAGCTGGTCGCCGCCCATCAGGAAGATCCAGCCGCAGCCAGGCTCCCGGAGCGCCAGGGCCTCCAGGGTGTCCACCGTGTAGCTGGTGCCGCCCCGCTCCACCTCCAGGGGTTCCACCCGGAACGGCAGGCCCGAGGCGGCCAGGGCGGCCCCCAGCAGGCGGATCCGGGTGGCGCCGCTGGGATCCCCGGGGGCGGCGGGCTTGTGCGGCGGGCTGGCGGTGGGGATGAAGCGCACCTCGTCCAGTTCCAGCGTCTTGAGGGCAATCTCGGCCAGCTTCAGATGGCCGAAGTGGGGAGGATTGAAGGTGCCGCCCAGCAGCCCGACGCGCACGGGAGTCATGCCTTGCGCAGCTCGGCCAGGGCCTCGGCCACCCGGAACACCAGCGGCCGGATGCCTTCGCCGGTGACCCCGGAGATGATCATGGGCTCCTGGCCGCGGGCGCGGCAAAGGGCCTCGAACCGCACCCGGCGGGCGTCGTCCTGGAGCGCGTCCAGCTTGGTGCCCACCAGCCAGCACGGCTTGGCCGCCAGCACCGGAGAGAAGGCCTTGAGCTCGTCCTGGATCACCTGGACGGCCTGCTCCGGCTCCACCATGGGATCGGCCAGGTCCACCAGGTGCAGGAGCATGCGGGTGCGCTCCACGTGCCGGAGGAACTGGATGCCCAGGCCGGCGCCGCCGGCGGCGCCTTCGATCAGCCCGGGGATGTCGGCGATCACGAAGCTCACCAGCTCGTCCACCGCCACCACCCCCAGCTGCGGTTCCAGGGTGGTGAACGGGTAGTTGGCGATCTTCGGCCGGGCCGCGGAGATCCGGCTCACCAGGGTGGATTTGCCCGCGTTGGGGAAGCCCAGCAGGCCCACGTCGGCGATCAGCTTCAGCTCCAGCTCCAGGTCGCGGATCTCCCCCTCCTCGCCCGGCTGGGAATGGCGGGGGGTGCGGTTGGTGGAGCTCTTGAAGTGGTTGTTGCCCTGCCCGCCGCGCCCGCCCCGGGCCACGCAGACGATCTGGCCGGGCTCCAGCAGCTCCGCCAGGAACTCGCCGCTGGCCGCGTCGCGGAGCACGGTGCCCAGCGGCACGTCCAGCACCAGGCTGGCCCCGTCGCTGCCGGAGCACAGCCCCCCGGCCCCGGTCTCGCCGCGCCCGGCACTGAAGTTGCGCTGGTTGCGGTAGGGGTTCAGGGTGTTCAGGGTCTGGTCGGCCCGGAACGAGATGGACCCGCCCAGGCCGCCGTCGCCGCCGTCGGGCCCGCCCTTCTCGGCGAACTTCTCGTGCCGGAAGCTGGTGGCCCCGGCGCCGCCGTGGCCGGCTTCCAGGTGGAGCGTCAAATGGTCAAGGAACATGGGCTGCCTAAAAAAACCAAAGAGCGCGCAGACCTATGGCCGCGCGCCCTCAGAATGAACGGCGTGGATCAAGCTTCGACGGGATCCACATGAATGAAACGGCCATGCTGGCCCTTATCCTGGAAACGAACCTTGCCTTCGATCTTGGCGAACAACGTGTGATCAGTTCCCATCCCGACATTGATGCCCATCTTGAAACGGGTGCCGCGCTGCCGGATGATGATGGAGCCGGCGGTGACCAGCTGACCCCCGAAAGCCTTCACTCCGAGCCGCTGAGCGTTGGAATCGCGGCCGTTGCGGCTTGAGCCTACGCCTTTTTTGTGAGCCATGACAAACCTCTCTGCATTTCAGATGCGAATTTAAGCCTGGATCCCGGTGATGCGGACTTCGGTGTAGCCCTGGCGATGGCCCTGGGTCCGCTGGTAGGTGGTGGTGCGCTTCTTCTTGAAGATGAACACCTTCTTGCGGCGGTCATGGCAGATCACTTCCGCCGTCACCTTGGCGCCGGCGACGGTGGGCTGGCCCACCTTCAGTTCGCCATCGTTTTCCACCAGGAGCACCCGATCGAACGCGAACGCTTCCTTCAGTTCCTTTTCCAACAGTTCAACCCGGACGATCTCGCCCTCGGTCACTCGGTACTGCTTGCCACCGGTTTGGATCACTGCGTACATGACATCCTCGCGAAGGAGGCTTGGGCGGCGGCGCCGTGACGCGGCGAGCACTTGAGGAGCCCAAGACAAGGCCTATCAGATTGCCATGCATTCCCTGGAGGCGCAAGGCAAATTATGGTGTTTCCCCGCCCGCCCAGGGTGCCGCGGGCGCCGGGGCGCCCCAGGGGCGGATGGCCACCCCCCCGGCGCGCACCCTGTCCCGGGCCTCCCGCACCGCGGCGATGGCCTCCGGGGTGCTGGGCGCCCCGGGCCCGGTGCCGGGCTTGAAGGCCAGGCGCAGCCGGTCGCCTTCGGCGGTGGCGGCGGTGGCGGCCAGGCCGGTGCAGCGGTCCACCTCGGCCCACTCCA
The DNA here is from genome assembly GCA_031292735.1 of Holophaga sp. The sequence continues at coordinate 11,395 of JARLGP010000300.1, read as the reverse complement.
TGCCCTCCGGCACCGGGAACTCCTCCCGGGGGGTGCCGGCCAGGGCGGTCTTCATGAAGTCCACCCAGACCGGCAGGGCCACCTTGGTGCCGTCGGCGCCCGGGTGGATGGTCTTCCGGGTGTCCAGGCCCACCCACACGCCGCAGCATACGCGGGTGGAGAAGCCCAGGTACCATGCGTCGGCGTGCTCGTTGGTGGTGCCGGTCTTGCCGGCCAGGGGCCAGGCCAGCTGGTTGCTGCGGGCGCCGGTGCCGCGCTGGGCCGCGCCCTGCAGGCACTGGATGAGCTGGTAGTTGCTCATGGGGTCCAGCACCGGCTCGCCGGGGGCGCCCTCGCGGCTTTCCAGCACCTTGCCGGTGCGGTCCACGATCTTCTTGATGAGGAAGGGCGGCGGCGCCTGGCGGCCGCCGTTGGCGAAGGTGCCGTAGCCGCGCACCAAGTCCCGGAGGCTCAGCTCGGAGGCGCCCAGGGCGAGGCTGGGATAGGCGTGGATCCGGCCACCCACCCCGGTGTCCCGGGCGAAGGCGATCACCCGTTCGATGCCGGCGGCCTCCAGGGTGCGCACCGCGGGCAGGTTGCGGGAGGCCCGGATGGCTTCCCAGATGGGGATGGGGCCCCAGAAATCCCGGGTGGCGTTTCTCGGCTCGTAGGCGGTGGCCTGGAACAGGAAGCGGGTGCGCGCGTCGTCCACCATGGTGGCGGGGGTCTGGCCCTGGGCGAAGGCGGCGCCGTAGACGAACGGCTTCATGGCCGAGCCGGCCTGGCGCGCCGCCTGCAGCGACCGGTTGAACCGGGACCGGTTGTAATCGTAGCCGCCCACCATGGCCCGGATCTCCCCGGTCTGGGGCTCCACCGCCAGCAGGGCCCCTTCCACCTCCGGCTCCTGGTCCAGTTCCAGCCGGGTGGGGACGCCGTCCGGGCCGGCCGCCCGCACCATGAACAGCGGCGCGGCGCCGCGCCCGAGCACCGCCCGGAGGTTCCCGCCCGCCCAGGCGAAGCCGCTGTCCGGCACGGTCAGGGTGGCCTTGCCCACCCGCACCCGGGCACCGGCGGGGGTCCATTCCTGGAGGATGCCCCGCACCGAATCGCCCGGCTCGAAGCTTCGCTCCCAGCCGGGCAGACTGGCAGTGGCGGGGTGGGCCACCTGCGGCACGGCCTCCCTGCGGAATCCACGGCGCCGGTCCACCGTGCGCAGGCCGGCGCGCACCGCGTCGTTGGCGGCGGCCTGCCACACCGAGTCGAGGGTGGTGGTCACCTCCAGGCCGCCTTCCAGCACCCGTTCCCGGCCGAACTTGGCGTAGAGGTACTTGCGCACCTCCTCCAGGGCGTGGGGGGCCACCGCCTCCTCCCGGGCATTTTCCCGGGCCAGGTGGACCGGGCGCACCATCATGGCCCGGGCATCGCTGTCCTTGAGGTAGCCCTGGGCCGCCATGCGCCGGAGCACGTGGTCGCGCCGTTGCCGGACGGCCTCCCGGGCCTTGGGGTCGGCCCGGTACGGGTTGAACCCGTTGGGGTGCTGGATCAGGCCGGCCAGCAGCGCGCACTCCTCCACCGCCAGCTGGGGCGCGCCCTTGCCGAAGTAGTACCGGGCCGCCGCCTCAAGCCCGTAGCGTCCGCCGCCGAAGTAGACCTCGTTGGCGTACTGCTCGAAGATCTGCTTCTTGCTGTAGGACCGCTCCATCCGGCGGGCCAGGATGATCTCCTTGAGCTTGCGGGTCAGGTGCTTCTGGCGCCGGGCGGTGACCGTGCGCACCAGCTGCATGGTGAGGGTGGAGGCGCCCTCCCGGCGCCGGCCGAGGCTGGTGACGAAGGTGAACCCCGCCCGGAGGACGCCCCGGGTGGACACCCCGCCATGGGTCATGAACTCGGCGTCCTCGGTGGCGATCACCGCGCCCACGAAGGCCCGGGGGATGTCGCCGAACGGGATGAGCACCCGGTGCTCCTCGGCGAACGCGCCGATGACGTCGCCGTTGCGGTCCAGCACCTTGGTGACGGTCTTGGGCACCCGCAGGGCGAAACCGGCCACGGCCCGGTCCGCCTCCCGGGCCAGGATCAACCAGGCCGCCCCCAGCGCCAGCAGCCCCGCCCCGGCGCAGGCCAGGAGGCAGACGGTCGTTCGGGTCCTCAGGCTGGACAAGGACAGGTGCCCCATGGATTCATTCCCCCAAAGGGATATGCCGGAATGAGCCCAGTTTGTTTCCTAAGGGAAAAGCCAATTGGACTTAGCAACATCCTCCGGCGGCCGGCCCCCGGGGTTTTCCCACAGGGTGCGGACCGGGACGGCGAACAGCCGATCGCCGAAGCCCAGGCAGGTCTCGCCATCGTACAGAACCACCCCGGCCTTGAACCGGTCCCCGGTGACCTCCCTCAGCCGGCGCAGGCCGGTGAAGTCCGAGCCGGCGACCGTGCCCGAGGCCTTCAGCTCGATCCCCGCCACGGCAAAGGCCCCGCGCTCGGCCACCACATCCACCTCCACCTGGTCCTTGTCGCGGTAATGGAAGAACCGGGTGGGCTTTTCGCCCCAGTCAGCCTGGCGGCGGAGTTCCTGCAGCACGAAGGTCTCGAGCATCTGGCCGAGCGCGGCCCGGTCCTTCCACAACCCGGCGGCGTCCTGGTCCAGCAGGGCGCAGGCCAGGCCGGTGTCGCCCATGTGCAGTTTGGGGGCCTTGATAAGCCGGCTCATCTGGTTGCTGTGCCAGGGCGGCAGCTCCTCCACCAGGAAGACCCGCTCGAGCAGGGTCAGGTAGTCGCGAATGGTCTGGCGGGCCATGGCGAAGGGGGCCGCGAGGCTGGCCACGTTCAGCAGGCGCGCGGTCTGGCTCGCGGCGAGGGCCAGCAGACGCGGCAGCGCATCCAGCGAGGCGATCCGCGACAGATCGTAGACGTCACGCTCCACCAGCGTTTCCAGGTAGTCCCGGTACCAGGCGGACCTGCGAGCAGGCGCTTGCCGGGCGAGGGCGGGCGGGAACCCTCCGGCCACGATCCGCTCCGCCAGTTCAAGGCCCAGGCGTCGGCTGGTGTGCAGGCTGAACTCGGCGCGGAACAGCCTTTCCAGGAAATGCGAATCGACCCCGGCCAGTTCGCATTGGGATAGCGGGTGGAGCCGGAGAATGGCCAGCCGGCCCGCCAGAGAGTCGGACAACTTGGGCACCAGCAGCACATTGGCGGAGCCGGTCAACAGGAACCGGCCCGGCTTCCGGTTCCGGTCCACGGAAAGCTTGATGGCGGAGAACAGCCCAGGGGCTTTCTGGACCTCGTCCAGAATGATTTTTTCCGGCAGGTCGGCCACGAATCCTGAAGGGTCGTCCCTGGCCACCGCCAGCACGACGGGGTCATCGAAGCTGAGGTAGGTGTAGCCCAGAGGCTCTCCCACCTGGCGGGCCAGGGTCGTCTTCCCGCTCTGCCGGGGCCCATTGACCAGCACCACAGGGGTGTCGGTCAAGGCCAGGGCCAGTTGCGGCGCGGCAAACCGGGGATGCAGGGGGGATGCGGTCATGGCGTCCAATCGTAACCTGCTATACCGTCCAATTGCTACCCACTATACCGTCCAATTGCTACCCGCCATACCGTCCAATTGCTACCCGCCATACCGTCCAATCGCTACCCAGACAGCCGTCCAATCGCAAACACAACCCCGGCCGGCCTACTCCGGCACCCGGTTCAACTCGTAGCTGGTGCTCCGCCCGCCCGCCGCAGACTTGCGCAGGATGCCCTTGGCCAGCAGTTCGGTGATATCGCGCAGGGCGGTGTCCGGCGAACACTTGGCGATCACCGCCCATTTGCCGGTGGTGAGCTTGCCTTCGAACCCGTCCAGCAGCCGGTTGACCAGGTTCACCTGGCGCTCGTTCATGGGGGTGCCGGCGAACCGCTGCCAGCTGCGCGCCTTGGCCAGCACGGCATCGAGGGTGAGGTGGGCCTGGTCCACGGCCCGGTGCAGGGTGCCCAGGAACCAGGCCAGCCACCCGGTGATCTCGCCGCTGCCCCTCTGGGTGCGCTCCAGGATGCCGTAGTAGGCCTCGCGCTCCCGCTGGATCTGCGCCGACAGGCTGTAGAACCGCTGCGGGCTGCCGTCGGCGCGGGCCAGCAGGAGGTCGCCGATGGCGCGGGCGATGCGGCCGTTGCCGTCGTCGAACGGGTGCAGGGTGACGAACCACAGATGCCCGATCCCCGCCTGGAGCAGCGGCAGCTCGCCCGGCGTGCCGTTGATCCACTGGAGGAACCGCCCGGTCTCGGCTTCCAGCCGGTCGGCCGGAGGCGCCTGGTAGTGGACCTTCCGCCGGCCGGTGGGGCCGGACACCACCTGCATCGGGCCATCGGCATCGTCCCGCCAGCCGCCGACCCGGATCCGGTTCATGCCGGAGTAGCCGGTGGGGAACAAGGCCGCGTGCCAGCCGAACAGCCGCTCCCGGGTCACCGGGGCGGCGCAGTTGGCCGTGGCGTCCAGCATCATCGCCACCATGCCTTCCACCTGGCGGTCCACCGGGGCCAAGGCGCCGATGTCCACCCCGAGCCGGCGGGCCAGGGAGGAGCGGACCGACTGGGGGTTGAGCTGCTCGCCTTCGATGGCGCTGGTCTTGACCACATCGTCGGTGAGCGCCAGGAGGCTGGCCTGGCTGCGCAGGCTCAGGCCCACATCGGCCAGCCGGCCCATCAGGAGGCCCTGGGCGCCGCTCACCGCGGCCAGGGGGCCGGCCAGGGCCGCCAGGTCGTAGCGCCACTGCGGCCAGGTATCGGCTTGCCAGAGGTAGGTGTAATCTCCGCTTTCCATGCGGTCATTATGGGGGAAATTCGCCGCACGGGCAAGGTATTCACCGCGAATTTTACGGTAATCAGGGGTGCGATTCTCCGCAGCCCCGCCAGGCCTCCAGCACCCGGAACCGTTCGCCCATCTTGGTGGGCAGGGTCAGCTGCAGCAGGTTCTCCATGCGTCCCATGCGGGTGGCGTCGTCCAGGTCCTGCCATTCCGCTTCCCACCGGGCCAGGGGCGCGTGGGTGCGGATCCAGCGGCTGAGGCTCAGGTGCGAGGTGTCCGCCAGGCCGTTCTCCTCCAGCAGCCGGGCCAGCCGGGTGAAGTCCACGTCGGCGGTGAGGTCCGAGCTGCCCAGGTCCTCCCACCAGGAGCCGTCCACTTCGTGGCCCCGGTAGCGGCGCAGGTCGGCGCCCTTGTCCACCAGCCGGGCGGCGCTTTCGCCGTAGTCGATGGTGAGGAACAGGCCCGCCTCCAGGGTTCCGGCCAGATCCCGCACCAGGGCCGGCAGGTCCGCGCACCAGGGGGCGCCGTCGCCGGATTCCAGGCCGCCTTCGGCCTGGGCGGTGAACCAGGCGGTGGCTTCGCCCTCCCCCGGCAGCCAGACCGGGCCGGCGCCCAGCGCCTCGAAGCACCAGCGCTCGCCATCCCAGCGCCAGGGCTGGGCGGGCATGGCGTCGAACAGCTCGTTGGAGATGATCGCGCCCCGGAACGGCTCCAGCGGCTCATCCTGGGCCACCAGCCGGGCCTGGCCGGAAGCCAGGAACGGCGCCAGGGCCGCACGGGCCGCGGCGGCGGCGGCCGGGTTGTCGTCCCGGTGCAGGTAGCGCAGGGCCTGGCCGAACGGGCCGGAAGCGGCCTGCAGCAGGTCCCGCCCCAGCCAGCCCCGGCCGGCGCCGGGTTCCAGCACCACGAAGCGGTCGGGCCGGCCCAGGCGCTCCCAGACCATGGCCAGCCGGCCGGCCATGGCCTGGCCCAGCAGCGGCCCCAGGTCCAGGGCGGTGTAGTAGTCGGCCCCCTGGAAGCCCCACGGGCCCTCGGCCCGGCGGTAGTAGCCGGCCTGGGGGTGGTAGAGCGCCAGGGCCATCACCTCCGCCGCCGGCACCGGGCCCGCGGCCAGGCGCGAGGCCAGAAGGGTTTCCAGTTCGTTCATGACCGGTCCTTGAGAATGGGCCACCGCTCCAGCAGCCAGGGAAGCACCCACTGGGTGACCAGCAGGGCCAGGGCCACCCCGCCCAGGGCGGCCAGGCCCAGGCCGCGCAGGCCGCGGTAGCTGCTGAACACCAGCCCGCCGAAGCCGGCCAGGGTGGTGCCGGCGCAGACCGCGTTCACCCGGGCCACCCGGGCGGCGGCCTGGGGTTCCATCCGGGCCCGGTGCAGCAGGTTCATGGCGGTGTCCACGCTCACCCCCAGGGAGATGGGGATGGCCACCAGGGACAGGAAGGTGAGCGGCTCGCCGGTCCAGCCCAGGATGCCCAGGACGCCGATCTGGCTGGCGGCCAGGGGCACCAGGGCCAGGGCCAGGAAGCGGAGCCGCCGGCCGAACAAGGTCACCACCGCCAGCACCGCCACCAGGGCCAGCAGGATGATCTCGCGCAGGGCCTGCCGGGCCACCGACTTGATGGCCCGGAACAGCGGCCGGTTGCCCACCATGCGCCCGCCGGCGTTCTCGATCTCGTTCTGCACCCGCTCCTGGGCCGCCTCGCCCAGGCGCAGCGGCAGAGTGAAGGAGTCCGCGGGCTCCTCCACCGGCGCCGGCGGGCGCCGCCGCACCCGGTTCAGCAGGCTCCAGCTGGGCCTCCGCTCCGGCAAGGGCTTGATGGGCGGCATGAGCGCCTGCAGGGACCGGGGCACGGCCAGGGGATCGGCTTCGCTGGCCCGGAAGGCGGACAGGGAGCGTTCCAGCGCCACCGGGTCCAGCCCGGCCTTGCCCGCCTCGTCCAGCACCCACCCGTACCAGGTGTCGGAAGCCAGCACCCGCCGCAGGTCGGGGTCGGTGTCCTGCCAGACCGGCATGGGCAGCCCTTCCCGGCGCAGGGGCAGCACGATGTGGTTCCACAGGTCGGGCAGGGCCTCGGGATCGTCCAGCGGGAGCTGGACCGCCAGCGGCTGCAGTCCGGCGCCCAGGGCGTGGGCCAGGGCCTCCTGCAGGGCCAGGGCCGGGTTGCCCTGCTGCCGGAACCGGCGCAGGTCCTCTTCCCAGGTCACCCGGCGCGCCCCCCACAGGGCCGCCAGCACCAGGACCAGGGCCGCCAGCGGCTTCCAGGCGCGGATCCGGCCGGGAGGGGCGCTCACCCCGGCCGCGGGGGCGAAGGTGCCGGTGCCCCGGTCCAGGGTGAGCAGGAGCGCGGGCAGCACCAGGAAGCAGGAGGCCATGCAGGCCAGCAGCCCCAGGCCGGCGGTGAGGCCCAGGTCGCGGAAACCCGGAAAGGGCGCGGCGATGCAGGCCAGGAAGGCGAAGGCGGTGGCCAGGCCGCCGGCCACCACGCCCGGTCCGGTGGACAGCAGGGCGGCCCGGATCGCCCGAATCTTGTTGCGCCCGGCGCGGCGCTCATCCCGGTAGCGGCTGAACAGCAGGATCCCCACGTCGTCGCCGATGCCCAGCAGCACCGCCCCGAAGGCCGCCGCCATGAGGTTCAGCCGGCCCAGGATCCAGCCGGTGAGTCCCAGGGCCCAGAGCATGCCCAGCAGCAGCGGCACCACCACGAAGCCGTAGCCGGCCAGGGTGCGGAAGCCGATCCAGTAGACCAGGCCGATGAGCGCGAAGCTCAGGGCCAGGCTCATGAGGATCTCCCGGGTGAGCCGGTACGATTCCCAGTAGGCGATGGCGTGGGCGCCGGTGGCCTGCACCGGGAAGGGCCGTCCGGGCCGGACGGCCAGGGCCTGGTTCACCTGGGCGTGGGAGACCTTCACCGGCAGCGGCCCCTGGGCGCCCCAGCCCAGCCAGTGCAGCACCCGCGCGGTGGCCTGGCTGTCGCCGCTGGGGAAGTCCAGCACCAGGGGCAGCAGCACGAACCGGGCGTCCTTGGTTTCCAGGTAGCCGGTGCGCAGCTTCAGGGGAAAGGCCTTGGCGCTGCGGGTGGCGCCGGCCAGGGTGGCGTCCCCGCTGGGAACCAGGGTCAGCAGTTGCAGCGGATCCAGCTGGGCCAGCTTGGCCTTCACCGGGTCCGGCGACGCCAGCGCCTTTGCGGTGGCCCGCAGCCGGCGGCGCAGCTCCTGCGGGTCCTTGAGCGGCTCCAGGCGGTCGCCCAGCAGCATGGGGGCCAGGGCATAGGCCTTTTCGGTCACCAGCCGGCTCACCTCCCCGTCGCCTTCCAGGAAGCTGCCCGCCGCCAGCAGCGGCGGCCACAGGGAGGCGCCCTTCTTTTCCGGCACCGGCATGGGCGGGGAGATCCGCCCGGCATCGTCGATGCCGTTGAGGGGCAGCCCGGAATCGTTGAGCAGGTTCTCCACCAGGTGCTCGGCCCAGGCCTCCCGGGCCTCCAGGTCGCCCGGGGTCCCTTCGGCGGCCAGCCACAGCAGCTCCTGCTGGCCCACCCCCGCCTCGATGCTAGCGCGCACCACCGGGTTGTCGGTGGGCAGCAGGCTCATGAGGTCCAGCCGACGCTCCACCCGCAGCACCCCCAGGCCCAGGGCCAGGGTCAACCCGGCCAGGGCCAGCCACAGCCAGGCCGGACGGCGCAGGTGCAGGCGCAGCAGGGCGCGCAGGATCCGGTTCATCCCCGGCTAGCCATTGACGCTGTCCAGCAGCCGCAGGAGGGTGGGCCGCAGCTCCACCCGCTTGCTGCTCGCCAGACGCCGGAGCAGGCTGGAATCCTCCAGCCGGAGCAGCGGGTAGCTCTCCTTGTCCGTGGCCGCCAGGGTCTCCGCCCAGCGGCCGGCGGTGATCACCGTGGGCAGCTCTTCGCTGTAGCGGTGGTCCAGCAGCTGGGCCAGGGCCCGCACCACCCGGATGTCCGCGTCCAGCCGGTCGAAATCGTCCAGCACCAGGCAGGGGGCCTTGAGCAGGGGCGCCATGCGGTCCCGCTCGCTGAGGAAGTCGGTGTTGCGGAAGCTGCGGGAATCGTAGTAGATGTCCTTCAGCTCCAGGCTGAAGGTGCGCACCGAGATGAACAGCCCAGGCTGCTCCAGCCGCTCGCACCAGGCCTTCAGCACGGCGGCGGCCAGGGTGCTGCGGCCGCTGCCCGGCGGCCCGTCGATCCACCAGGAATCCGAAGGGTCGCGGTCGTTGCGGGTCCAGTTGAACAGGCTGCGGTAGCCCTGGGGCTCCTGGGCCGGCTTCAGGTCGCGCCAGCCCAGCTCGCCGTCCGCCTGGGGCTTGGGCCCGCACTTGTGCAGGATCAGGTCCAGCTTGGAGCGCAGGTCCTCGGGCAGGGTTTCGCGGGCGTGCTCCAGCAGCTGGTTGGCGCTGGCCAGGGCCGCGGTGAGCTTTTCCCGGGGGTGCTGGAGCTTCCACCATTCCCAGAAGCCCTCCAGGGTGGCGGCGCGGTAGCGGTGGGGAATCCCCTCCAGGATGCGCAGGGAGGTGGACGAGACGACGCAGCCGCAGGGCCGGGCCGGCTGGAGCGGGTCGGGATCCAGGACCACGCCCAGGCCCCCGCAGAGGGGGCAGCCCGGTTGACCTTTCACGAACGGTCCCCCTTCAGGAACTGGCCCAGCAGGACCCGGCGCCGGTCCCGGATCTTCATGAACGCCCGTTCCTCGATCTGGCGCACCCGCTCCCGGCTGATGGGCGGCTCGAAGGACTGGCCGATGCGCTCCAGGGTCATGGGGTCGCTGCCGTCCAGGCCGAAGTGCAGGGCGATGATCCGGCGCTCCTTCTCGTTCAGCAGTCCCAGGCTCAACCGCACCTGGTCCAGGAACGACTCCTGGTCCATGGTGTCCATGGGCGAAGGCTCGATGTTCTGCTCCAGGCTGTCGCCCAGGGTGAGGTCGGATTCGCCCATGCCCTGCTCGGTGGACACCGTGGAGGTGGTCTGCTGCAGCAGCTGCAGGCGCTCCACCTCTTCCGCGGTGAAGTTGCTGGCCTCGACGATGTCCTGCACGGTGGGCGTGCGGCCCAGGTCCTGGCCCAGCCGGTGGGAGATGCGGTTGAGCTGCACCAGGTGCCCCGCCACCTTCTGCGGCAGCCGGATCTTGCTGCCGTGCTCGGCCAGGGCGTGGAAGATGGCCTGGCGCACCCACCAGGAGGCGTAGGTGAGGAACTTGTTCTCCCGCTCCGGGTCGAAGCGCTTGGCCGCTTCGATCAGCCCCAGGTTGCCCTCGGAGATCAGGTCCAGCAGGTCCAGGCCCATGCCCTGGAACTTGCGGGCCTCCTTCACCACGAAGCGCAGGTTGCCCTCCACCAGCAGGCGCAGCCCTTCGGGGTTGCGGTCCCGCTGCCACAGGCGGCCGTTGATCCGCTCCTCTTCCGCCGTCAGCAACGGCAGATCCCGGATGGAATCGAAGTATTTGTCCAGTGATCGCTCTTCCAGATGCCGTTGGGGCACGTTCCACCTTCGAGGGAGGGGTCAGGATACCAAAAAGAAGGTTCCGTCTATCGCTTGCGCAGGCCCTGCGACGTGAGTTTCACCAAGCCTGTCGAAGGAATGCCTTCCCGGACCCTTTCGGGTTCAATGCCGGCAGCCTTCATTTTCTGTTCATATGTTTCCACGAATCGCTGCATTTCCTCCTGCATATTTTTCATCCGGTCCCGGAGGTTCAGGACCACCTCCACCCCGGCAAGATTTACCCCCAGGTCCCGGGTGAGGCTGAGGATGAATTCCAGGCGCTCCAGGTCGTCTTCGCTGTACAGCCGGGTCTTGCCCTCGGTGCGGGAAGGCAGCAGCAGGCCCTCCCGTTCGTACAGCCGGAGGGTCTGCGGATGGATCTCGTAGCGGGCCGCCACCACCCCGATCATGTATGAACCACTCTTAGGATCCCGGCGCATCATGGCCCCCAGGCGTTGGCCCGAATCTCGGCGTCGTTGAGTTCCGCCAGCTCCCGCAGCAGTTCCTTGCTGCGCTCGTCCACGATGGTGGGGGTCACCACCTTCACGCGGGCGAACAGGTCGCCCCGCTGGCCGCTGCCGGGAATGGGCATGCCCAGGCCCTTCAGGCGCAGGTTGGCGTTGCCCTGGGTGCCGGGCGGAATCCGGATGGTGGAATGGCCGTCGGGGGTGGGGATCTCCACCTTGGTGCCCAGGGCCGCCTCGGAAAAGCTGATGGGCAGGTCCAGGTAGAGGTTGGGGCCCCGGCGCTCGAAGCGGGGGTCGGGCTCCACCTGGATCTGCAGGTACAGGTCGCCCGGCCCGCCGCCCCGGCGTCCCGCTTCGCCCTTGCCGGCCACCCGCAGCCGGGTGCCGTCCTCCACCCCCGGGGGGATGGCCACGGTCACCGCCTCGGCCTTGGGCACCCGGCCCCGGCCCTGGCAGACGTTGCATGGCGGCGCCTTCTTGCCGGTGCCGTGGCATTCGGAGCATTCCTGGCGGGTGCGGAAGAAGGACGAGCCCTCCTCACGGAAGCCCCGGCCGCCGCAGGCCGGGCAGGCGGCAGGCCGCGAGCCGGGCAGGTCGCCCGTGCCCTGGCAGGCGCGGCAGGTCTCGCTGCGCTGCAGGCTCAGGGACAGCTTGGTGCCCTGGAAGGCTTCCTTGAAGCCGATGCGCACCGG
>JARLGP010000299.1 GCA_031292735.1 Holophaga sp. | reverse complement strand
GCCGCCCGCCTCCACCGCCCTGCCGGCCATGGCGCGGCCGGAGGCCTGGTCCCGCTACGGCCCGCCCGGCGCCGCGGCCGGGGCGCGGCGCCTGCTGCGCGGGCAGGAGTGGCAGCGGGGCGAGGCCCAGTTCTCGGTGCGCTGGCCGCCTCGGCCCCTGGCGGTGCGCGACCCCAACATGGTTTCCGCCGTGCTCCGGGTGCGCTGGCGGGATCGGGAAGTCTGGCTCATGGGCGACGCGCTAGCCATCCAGGAGCAGGATCTGCTGGCCCTGGGCGACCCGGAGGAAGATGGCCGGCGCCGCCTGCTCAAGGCGGGCCACCACGGCAGCCGCAGCGCCTCCGACCCGGCCTGGGTGGCGGCGCTTCGCCCGGACCTGGCGCTGGTGTCCGCGGGGCGGCGCAACGCGTTCGACCATCCCCACGGCGAGGCCATGGCGGCCCTGCGCTCCACCGGCGCGCGGGTCTTCGTTACCGGCACCTGTCGTGGCGTGCGGGTGATTGCGGTGGGGGACGGGGAGGGGAGCGGAGACGGCGACCGGGGCGGGTGGCTGGTGGAGACCGGGGACGGCCGAAAACCCCGCCGGGTGGGCGGAGCCTCCGGTTGGTAGGTCAGCCTGCCAGGGCGGCCGATGCGGTCAGCGCGACAGAAGTGGTCAGCGCGGCAGAAACGGCCGAGGCGGTCAGGAGGGTCCATGCACTCCTGGGGGTCAAGGCGCCTGGAAGACGCCGTGGTCCCGCAGTGCGGCCATCAGGGTCCGGCTCGCCCGCGGGTGGTTGGCCAGCCATTCCCCGTGCGCGTCGGGGCCCACCCGGTTGGCCACGGCCAGGGCCGCCCCGCAGGGAATGCCGGCCGCGTGGCAGGCGGCGAACACGCCGGTCAGCTCCAGGTGCTCGACGGCGGCGAAACCGGCCAGGCGCCGGGCGCCTTCCAGGGTCCGGGTGATGCCCGGAGGCACCGCCACGGGCAGGGCGGGGAAGGGGATGGCCAGCACCGCGGCCAGGGTGGCCGGCCAGCGGTGGACGGCGATTTCCGGCAGGTAGGCGCGCCCCTCCAGCACATCCAGGGAAAGGGCCAGCGCTTCAGAGGCAACCAGCAGGCCGCCCACCTCCAGGCGCTCGTCGTACGCGCCGCAGGTGCCCACGAACAGCACCCGCCGCGGGGTCAGGTCGGCGAGCAACCGGGCGGTGGCCACCGCCGCGGTGAGCGCGCCCACCCCAGTGCAGGCCACCCGCCAGCCGGCGGGAGGATCGGCCTCCATCCCGGCCAGTTCAGGGGGAAAGGCGGCGAGCAGCAGGGATGGGCGGGTGGTCATCGGCACCATCCTACCCGGATGCCCAAGCCCATGAGCCGGGTTTTCCTTCAGGCCCGTTTAAGTTATGGTTTATGCTTATGCTTAGGGGCCGTTGCGGAATAACCTTTCCCATTCGCCCCGATTCCGCTACGGCCCCTTATGCCGGGGCTGCGCGCAACGGGAATGGTAATTCTTTAACAACGGCTTACGGTGCGCCTAGATGACAAGTGAACAGGCTGATTCCATCCCCTCCTGCTTCGCCAGCGAGGATCTCTGCCGGGTGGGAGACCCGGACCTGGATGCGCAGCATCTGCGGATGTTCCATGCCCTGGAGCGCCTGGACGAAAGCCTGCGCGGGCCGTTCCCGCTGGCGACCCTGGGCGCCCGGCTCAAGCAGCTGGAGGACTACGTGCTGGACCACTTCCGGGACGAAGAGGCGCGCCTGGAGCTGATCCAGTATCCGCTGCTGCTGCCCCACCGGGCCGAGCACGAGGTGCTGGTGGAGCGCTGCCGTGGGCTGATCGACCAGTTCAGCTCGCCCGACTCCCCGCCCCTCACCTCCCTGCCCGAGATCTTCGCCACCATCTTCCTGGCCCACATCCGCGACGTGGACAAGGCTTACGCCGGGTTCCTGGAAGAGGCAAAAAGGACCTAGAACCGGTAATTGAGCCGGGCGGCCAGGGTGCGCGGCGGGATCACATGGGTGCCGCCGAAGGTGCTCAGGAAGTTGTAGATAGCCTTCTCGTTGAACACGTTGAGCAGGTCCAGCTCGGCCAACAGGCTGCGCTGGTTGGCCAGCTTGAACTCCTGGCCGGCGTTGAGGGTCCACACCGTCCGCGGGTCCACCCGCCAATAGCTGCCCGCCAGGCTGTCGTTCACCGGGTGCACGTGGGAAATGCCGAAATTGTAGTCAGGGTTGCCGGCCACTCCCGGGGCGGTGGGGTCGCCGGCCACCAGGCCGGAATCGTAGCGGCAGGCCACCTGGCCGAAAAAGCCCTGGAGCTCGTAGCGCGCGCCGGTCTGCAGGGTGAGCCGCTGGTCGTGGTCGATGAGGTAGGGGAGGCTGTTGTCGGCACTGCTCGCCGCGTCCAGCCCGCCCACGGTGGGGTTGAAGAAGACGGTGCGCACGGTGCCGGCGCTGACGTAGCCGGACCAGCCGCGCACCGGGACAAGGTCGATCCGCAGGTCCATGCCGTGGAACCTGCCCCGGGCCGCGGCGATGGGGTAGAGCAGGCCGGTGTTCAGGAACTGGGAGTTGTCCGCGGGGTTGACGCTGGTCTTCCACCAGTAGTCGAGGGTGATCCTGGCCACCTGGCCCAGCTGCTGGTCCACCCCCAGCAGGTAGCTGTCCTGGAGTTCCGGCCGGAGCTGGGCCACCGGGGTGCCCGCGCCGGAGGTGGCGGTCCAGACCTGCTGGGAGGTGGACACCGCCAGGCCCTCGTTTTCTGGGGTGATCATGAGCCGGTCGTAGGCCGCCCGGAACTGGGTGCCGCTGGCGGGCACCAGGTAGGCAAGGCCCAGCCGCGGCTGCCACTGGGTCTGGGTGTAGTCGCGCAGGGAGTAGCTGTCGAAGCGCAGCCCCAGGCCCAGGCTCAGGTTGCCAGCCTTCAGGTCGTCCTGGACGAAGGCCGAAGCCAGGGTGGGCGCGATCCGGTCATCGAACTGGAACAGGCCCCCGCCGCCTCCCGGGGTGTACGGCCACAGCGGGGATCCGCTGACGACGCCCTCGAAGGTCGGGTCGGTGATGGCGAAGGCGAAGGTCTCGTGGCTGGGGTAGCGCACATACTGCAGGCCGGTCTTGAGGGTGTTGCCGCCATTCACCTGGGTGTAGGCGGTGGTGATGCCCTGGTTGTCCAGGAGCTGCCGGTGCCGGGCCCATTCGGGGGTATCGGGGCCGCCGCCCGGGAACCCGGGCTGGAGCGCTTCGGTGGGCAGCAACCGCGAGTCGCTGTGCCGGTAGAACAGGGTGGCGGTCAGGCTCCGGGTGGGGCTGTACAGGTGGGTCCAGCCCAGGCTCAGGTTCTGGTCGAGGTTGTCCACCCGCTGGTTCATGCCCGCCGCCTGCTGGCTGGCCAGGTTCACCACGTCCCGGTTGGTCTGGCCCCCGCTCAAGGAAAGCCGCAGGCTGTCGGTGTCGCTCAGCACCTGGTCGAACCGCGTGAACAGGCGCCCGGTGGCGCCGTGGTTGTGCAGGTTGTCGAAATTGACCGGGTCCAGGAACCGGTCGCTTTGGGATCCGGCCAGGGTCACGAACCAGCCGGAACGGTCGTCGCCGCCGCGCAGGCTGGTCCCCGCCTCCAGGGTGTTGAACCGGGCGGCGCCGAGGCTGGCTTCGCCCGCGAACCCGCCGGGGGTGCCCAGCCCCGACCGGGAGGTGAGGTTCACCACGGCTCCGGGCTTGCCGCCGAACTCGGCGCTGACGCCCCCGGTGATCACGTCCATGCTTTCCACCTGGGCCGGGTCCATGGAATTGGAAAAGGTGGCCTGCACCTGGTCGGTGACCGGCACTCCGTCCACCACGTACATCACCTGGCCGTGGCTGCCGCGGAAATGGAAGCGCCCGTTCTCGTCCTGGATGAACCCCGGGGTGGTGAGCAGGATGCTCTCCAGCGCGCGGCTCTGCACCGCCGCTGGAGCGGTTTCGATGGTGCTCCGGTCGATCTCCTGATGGCTGGAGGGGTGGTCGGTGAGCAGGCTGGCCGGCGCTTCCACCACCACGGTGGTGGAAGGCGCCCGCAGGGTGAAGTCGCCATTCACCGGCAGGCTGGAGCGCACGGCCAGCGGCCGCTGGGCGGGGTCGAACCCGGGGGCCTGGGCGGTGAGCTGGTAGTCGCTGAACGGCACGTTGAAGAGGGTGTACCGGCCATGGGCATCGGAAGCCACGGCCTGGCGGTAGCCGGAGACCTTGCCCGCCAGCACCACCTGGGCCCCGGCCACGGGCCGGCCCTGGTCGTCCCGGATCCGGCCGGAAAGGGTGCCGCTGCTGGCGGCCGGGGCGGCCACCAGCAGCGGCCCGGCCGCGAGGATGCTGGTCAGGATCCTGCAACAGCGTGTTTCCACATCCACCTCAAATGGAATCAATTCCTTAATGGAAATTAATTCTATTTGAGATGGGTGTCAATGGAAATCAGTTCTAATTAGTCCGGGACGGCACCCGCACTTCCACGCCCGCCTTGGCCAGGGCGTCCCGCAGCCGGCGGGCGAAGGCCAACGCCTTGGGCTGGTCGCCGTGGATGCACACGGTGTCGGCCTGGATGGCCACATCCACCCCGTCCCGGCCGGTCACCTTGCCTTCCTCGATCATGCGCAGCACCCGGGTCACGGCCAGGTCCTCGTCCTCGATCATGGCGCCCGGCTGGCCGCGGGGGGTGAGGCTGCCGTCGGGCTCCACGCCGCGGTCGGCGAACACTTCGCTGGCGCAGGTGAGGCCCGCGGCCCGGCCGGCCTTGATCAGCTCGCTGCCGGAGAGGCCCACCAGGATGAGGGCGGGATCGAAGTCGCGCACGGCGGAGGCGATGGCGTCGGCCAGGCGGCGGTCCCTGGCCGCCATGTTGTAGAGGGCGCCGTGGGCCTTGACGTGGGCCAGCCTGCCGCCGGCGGCCCGGGCGAAGGCGTCCAGGGCGCCGATCTGGTAGAGGGTCATGGCCCGGGCCTCGTCGGGCGAGATGGCCATGGTCCGGCGGCCGAAGCCCTGGAGATCCGGGAGCGAGGGATGCGCCCCCACCGCCACGCCCTTGGCCACGGCGATCCTGGCGGTGCGCATCATGGTGGCGGGATCGCCGGCGTGGTAGCCGCAGGCGATGTTGGCGCTGGTGGCCAGTTCCAGCAGGGCCTCGTCCTGGCCCATGGTCCAGGCGCCGTAGCTTTCGCCCATATCGCAGTTGAGGTCGATGTGCTTGCTCATGTCCGCTCCAGAATCAATAGGTTTGCCGTTCGGCCAGCACCCGCGCCAGGGCGCGGAACCGGGCTTCGCGTTCCAGCAGCAGCGCCTGGGCCGTCTCCAGGGTGATGGTGGCGAACCGCACGCTTTCCAGGGAACGCAACTGGGCCGCCCTGGCCAGGTCCACCGAGGCCAGTTCGCCCAGCCGCGGGTAGCCGCCCGTGGTCTGGTGGTCGGCCATCAGCAGGATCGGCGAGCCGTCCGGGGGCAACTGCACGGTGCCCGTGGCCACCCCGGAGGAGATCATCTCCATGGGCCGTTCCAGGGTCAGCCTGGGCCCGCTCAGGCGCAGGCCCATTCGGTCGGAGTTGGGCGCCACCTGGAAGCTCTGCTCCAGGAAGGCGCTGCGGGCGGCCGCGGTCAGGCAGGGCCACTGGGGCCCCGGGATCACCCGCAGGCTGGCCGGCCGCAGGAAGTCCAGTTCCCGGTACCAGGCCGGGAACCAGTCCAGCCCAAGGCTGGGCTGGCCGCCGCGGGCGAAGCGCTCGCGCAGGGCGGGGTAGAGCTCCCGGGCGGTGCCGGTCTTCAGCTGGTCGCCGCGCTGCAGGGGCCGGCCCTGGAAGCCGCCGAAGCCGGCCTTGGCCTGGGTGCTGGCGCTGCCCATCACCGGCGGCACCTGGAACCCGCCGGCCGCCGCCAGGTAGCAGCGGCAGCCCTGGAGGGGCGCGCCGAAGGCCAGCGTGGCCCCGGCCCGGACCAGGGTGGGCCGCCACATGCGCAGCGGCACCCCCTCGACTTCGGGGGACAGGTCGGCGCCGGCCAGGGCGATCAGGGTGTCGCTCTGGAACTGCAGGGTGGGCCCGGCCAGGGTGATCTCCAAGGTGGCCGCCCCGGGCGCGTTGCCCACCAGCAGGTTGGCCAGCCGGTGCGACACCGGGTCCATGGCTCCGGCCGGGCCCACGCCCAGATGCTGGAAGCCGATGCGGCCCAGGTCCTGGATGGTGCTGAGCAGGCCGGGGGTATCAACCAGGATGCTCATGACCGCTCCCTGTCCATGGCCAGGTAGGCCTCGCGGTCCACCGGCACGAAGCGCAGCCGGTCCCCGGGCCGCAACAGGCAGGGTTCCTCCCGGTCCGGCTGGAACAGGCGCCTGGGGGTCCGGCCGATGATCTGCCAGCCGCCGGGGGATTCCAGCGGGTAGATCCCGGTCTGCATCCCGGCAATGCCCACCGATCCGGCCGGCACCTTGAGCCGGGGCGTTTCCCGCCGGGGCGCGGCGATGGCCGGGTCCAGCCCGCCCAGGTAGGGGAAGCCCGGGGCGAAGCCGAGCATGTAGACCCGGTACTCGGCGCCCGCGTGGCGGGCCACGATGGCCTCGGCGGGCAGCTTGCAGTGATCGGCCACCGCCTCCAGGTCGGGCCCGTATTCCAGGCCGTAGCAGACCGGGATCTCCACCTGGCGCGGGGCGGCGGGAGCCGCGGCGCCGGCGCTCCGCCAGAGCCGCACCAGCTCGTCGCGCAGCGCCTGGTACGGGCTGCCCTGCGTGGCCCAGGCGACGGGATCGTAGTGCACCGCCAGGTTGGCATAGGCAGGGATCAGGTCGGCGATGCCCGGCAGGGCGCTGGCGCGGATCAGGGCGGTGAGCTGATGCACCCGGTCGTTCACTCCGGGATCGATGCCCTCGCCCAGGACCGCCAGCAGGGCCTGGTCGCCCAGGGGCTCCACGTGCAGGGCGGGAGGCTTGGAAGGGGTGGACGCTTGGGTCGCCATGTCAGGCCAGCTCCGTGCCGCAGGTTTCGGGGAGCAGGAAGATGGAGACCGCCCCTGCTCCGAAAGCGAGGGCCAGGAAGGTGAGCGCCCCGCCCAAACCGAAGGAAATGGAAAGAGCGCCGATGATGGTCGGGGCAAAGGCGCTCAGCATGCGCCCGGTATTGTAGCAGAAGCTCATGGCTTGAGCCTTTTCAAAGGGGTTGGGTTGGAGGGCTAGAAAACGGCCAGGGTGGTGTTCAGGATGTCGGTGACCAGCATGTAGCCCGGTTTGTGGGTGATCGCCAGGGGCAGCCTGGCCGCGTTCAGCGCGCTCTGGGGCGTCACGCCGCAGGCCCAGAACACCGGCACCTCGCCGGGCAGGATGGCCACGGGTTCGCCGTAATCAGGCTTCTGCAGGTCGCGGATGCCGATCGAGGCGGGATCGCCGAAGTGCACCGGGGCGCCATGGATGCCGGGGAACCGGCTGGTGATCTGGATGGCCCGGATGGCGTTGGCCGGCGTCATGGGCCGCATGCTCACCACCCGCTCTCCGGCGAACGGCCCCGCGGCCCGGTTCTTGGTGCTGGTGCGGTACATGGCGACGTTCTTGTTCTCCTGGATATGCCGCAGCGGGATGCCTTCCTGGAGCAGCATCTGCTCGAAGGAAAAGGAGCAGCCCAGGGCGAAGGTGACGAAATCCGACTGCCAGATGGCCTCCAGGGAGGTCAGCTCCTCGGCCCGCTCGCCATCGCGGTAGACGTAGTAGCCGGGCACGTCGGTGCGGATGTCCAGGTCCTTGCCCAGGGCCTCGATGGCCCACTGCCCCGGCTCGCCCACTCCCAGCAGGGGGCAGGCCTTGGGGTTGAACAGGCAGAAGCGCAGGAAATCCTCCGCGTATACCTGGGGCAAAATGGCAAGGTTTGCTTGTGCGTACGGGCCGCACTGTCCAGAGGTCGGGCCGTGGAAACGGCCAGCACGGACCTGCTGGCGGAACTCTGCTGGGGTCATGTTCACCTCGGATAATCGAATTTTATGGAAGAGCTTCAGGCAAGCGTAGAGCTGCCGAAGGAGGATTTCCATCGACTTTTTTCCACCATAGTTGTTAAAATTTAATTAACAGGTGCACCCCGTGAACACGCGCTTCCTCGAAACCTTCGTTACGCTGTCCCAGCTGCGCAACTTCCACGCCACCGCCCGCGCCCTGAACGCCACTCCGGCGGCCATCTCGCTGCGGATCAAGAGCCTGGAGGACGAGCTGCGCACCGAACTGGTGGACCGTTCGGCCAAGGGCTTCCGGCTCAGCCCCAACGGCGAGCACCTGCTGGGCTTTGCCAAGACCGTGGTGGCCGCCGCCGCCAAGCTGCAGTACGCGGCCATGGAGGACCATCCGGTGCGCGGGCGGGTGCGCCTGGGGGTCATCGAGACGGTGGTGCACAGCTGGCTGGCCCAGTTCATGAAGCAGCTGGCGGCCGATTATCCCGAACTGGAGATCGATCTGGCGGTGGACATGAGCAGCGTGCTGCAGAAGCGCCTGCTGGCCGGCGAACTGGACCTGGTGGTGCGGGTGGAGGGCATCGACCATCCGGAGGTGCTGTCCACCGCCCTGGCCCTTTATCCGGTGCAGTGGCTGGCCCGCAAGGGGCTGCTTTCGGCCCGGCCGCGCGGGCTGGCGCGCCGGGTGCTGCACTACCCGATCCTCACCTTCGCCCAGGGCACCCAGCCCCAGCTGGCGCTGGTGGAACTGATCTCCGCCATGGCCAGCGAGGAGGACATCCCCATGGAGCAGATCCGCCTGACCTGCTCCCCTTCGGTGGCGGCCATCGTCCAGCTGACCAAGGACGGCTACGGCATCGCCGCCATTCCCAGCCTGATCGTCAAGGACTCCCTGTTGAGCGGTGAGATCGTGGAACTGCCGGTGCGCCCGCAGCCGCCCCCGTTCATGGTCGCCATGTGCTACCGGAGCGACGCCAAGGCGATGGTGCACGCCACGGCGGGCACCATCCGCAAGGCCTGCCTGAAGTACGGCAACAGCACCGGCAAGGAGTTCGTAAGGATGCTTTGCTAGCAGCCGTTACGGCTGCTTGTGCCAAGCCTGGACCTCTGGCCCGAACCGGGCCTCCTAGGTGAGTTCGGTCCCGGCGGTTTCCGGCAGCAGGAAGATCGAGGCCGCGGCCAGCAGGAAGGCGATGGCGGTGAAGGTCAAGGCCGCGCCCACGCCGAACTTCATGGCGAAGAAGCCGATCACCGTGGGGGCCAGGGCGCTGATCATGCGCCCGGTGTTGTAGCAGAAGCCCACCGCCGAACCGCGGGCCCGGGTGGGGAACAGTTCGGAGATGAAGGCGCCGAAGGCGCTGTAGTAGCCCGAGCCGAAGAAGCCCAGGAAGGGGCCCATGATCATGAGCGCGGTGGCGTTGCGGGTGTTGCCGAACAGGAAGACGAACACCGCGGAAAGGATCAGGTAGCCGGCGAAGGTGGGGCGCCGGCCGAACTTGTCGGCGACGAAGCCGAACGAGACGTAGCCGAAGTAGGCGCCGATCATGAGGGGGATCATCCACATGGGGGCGCGCACGATGGACAGGCCGGCGCCGCCCTTGGAGACCGGCGAGCCGAGGAAGCTGGGCAACCAGGAGAACAGGCCCCAGTAGGCGAACATCACGAAGGTGGAGATCAGGGTGCTGATGAAGGTGAAGCGCAGGAGGTCCGGCGCGAAGATCTGCCAGAAACTGCCCTTGGTCTTGGGCTCGGCGCGCTCCTTCTTGTGCTGCTTCACCCACACGTCGGGCTCCTCGACCTTGGTGCGGACCCACACCGCGAACAGGGCCGGGATGATGCCCAGGAAGAACATGACCCGCCAGCCGAACCTGGGCAGGATGGTGGCGGCCGCCACCGCGGCGAGGATGTAGCCGATGGCCCAGCCGCCCTGCATCAGGCCGATGGCCTTGCCCCGGTGCTTGGCCGGCCAGGTCTCGGACACCAGCAGCGCGCCGGCGGCCCATTCACCGCCCATGCCCAGGCCGAGGATGGTGCGGGCGATGGCCAGCTGGAGCAGGTTCTGGGACAGCCCGGACAGGCCGGAACAGACGGAGAAGATCAGCACGGTGGCCATGAGCGCATTCTTGCGGCCCCAACGGTCGGCCACCGCCCCGAACACGATCCCGCCGAAGGAGGAGGCGAACAGGGTCACCGTCACCATGAACCCCGCGGTGGCCGGATTCAGGTGCCACTGCTCCATGATCACCTTCAGGCAGAACACGTAGAGCATCACGTCGAAGGCGTCCAGCATCCAGCCCAGCTTGCCGGCGAGCAGGGCATACCACTGGTTGCGGGTGATCTCCTTCCACCATGGAGTGGTAGGCGCAGCTGGGTCGGCAAGGGTGTGGCTCATGCGGAAACCTCGGGAAGGGCAAAGGCGTAAAGGTGGGTGATTTACCAGTGGAACAACGACAAGCTGGGCGACCGCGAAAGCCATGACAAAGCTGCGGCAGACCTGGGATCTGGCCGCTCGTGGCCGGGTTGTGGGAAGGATCAGTGCCTAAGATTAGAGATGTTCGTCGCATTTCTCAATGGCTTTTCCTGTCTGCCGCCGTCATCTCCGAGGGCTGGGAGGTTGCAGGGCGTCTCTGGACCAGACTCGATCGCCGGTTTGCCCCGGTAGAACCTGCGGCCGCTCTTGATCTCGATGATGAGCGGCGGCTTGGCCGGGTTGCGCTGCGGATCGAAGCGGATCTGGCCGGTGACGCCGGGGTAGTCGCTGGCGGCCAGGGCCGCGTTGAGCGCCGGCCCGCTGGCGGTGCCGGCGCGGCGGATGGCGTCGAACAGCACGCTGCCGGAGTCGTAGGCCAGCGCCGCGCAGGCGTCGGGATCCTGGCCATGGCGCTTCCGGTAGTTCCGGACGAACTCCTGGACGACGGGACGGTCCTCGTCCTGGGAGAAGTTGCCGGTGAAGAAGCCGGACTCCAGGCCCCTGGAATGGGCCAGGGCCGGGGCGTCCCAGCCGTCGCCGCCCATGAGGGCGCCCTTGAATCCCTGGGCCCGGGCCTCCTGGGCGAGCAGCGCGGCCTCGGCGCAGAGATCGGGCAGGTAGAGCACGTCGGGGCGGGCGCGCACCAGCCGGGTGATCTGGGCGGCCATGGTGATGCTGCCGGCGGGATGGGGCAGGAAGGCCACCATCCGGCCGCCCAGGCTGGTGAACCTGGACTGGAAGGCCTGGGCCAGCTCCGCCGGGTAGACGCTGGCGCTGTCGTAAATGCAGGCGGCCCGCCGGGCCCGCAGATCGCGGTAGGCGAAGGCCGCCGCGCTGCCGCCCTGGGCCTGGTCGGTGCAGCAGATCCGGTAGATGTGGTCGCCCACCGCGGTGAGCTGCGGATCGCTGGAGGTGGGGCTGATCATGGGGATCCCCAGGGACTGGAGGATGGGGGCCGTCACGTAGGACACCTTGGACAGGGACGCGCCCAGCAGGGCCGACACCCGGTCCTGCTCCAGCAGCCTGGTGAGGGCGCCGAGGCCTTCGGCGGGGCTGCCCTGGTCGTCCCGGAGCATCAGTTCCAGGGGCCGGCCCAGCACCCCGCCCCGGGCGTTCCATTCCTGCACGGCCAGCTGGTATCCGTTGCGGGTGGAGGCGCCGAATCCGGCGGCCTCGCCGGTGAGCGGCGCCAGCGCGCCGATCCGGATGGTGCGGCTGCTCCTGCCGCAGGCCAGGAAGGTCGCCAGCAGGACGGAAGCGCAGATGGAAAGGAACTGGGATTTCACGATGCCTCCCGCGGGCCCGGGGAACCAGAAGGGGGGGTGCATGGACTCAACTGTTATAAGTATGCAATAACCTAGATGAAGTGCCAGTACAGAAAAAGGCGGGGGCCAGGCCCCCGCCTTCGTGCACCGGAAACGCTCCGGCTACTGCTTTTCTTCAAGCACGGCCTGGGCGGCCGCGAGGATGGCGATGGGCACGCGGTAGGGGCTGCAGCTCACGTAGTTCAGGCCCGTCCGGTGGAAGAACTTGACCGAACGGGGATCGCCGCCGTGCTCGCCGCAGACGCCCAGCTTGATGCCGGGGCGGGTGGCGCGGCCCTTTTCGCAGCCGATGCGGACCAGTTCGCCGATGCCTTCCTGGTCCAGGCTCTGGAAGGGATCCTCGTCGAGGATCTTCTTGGAGATGTAGTCGGGCAGGAAGGAGCCGGAATCGTCCCGGGAGAAGCCGAAGCCCATCTGGGTGAGGTCGTTGGTGCCGAAGGAGAAGAACTCGGCCTCCTGGGCCACCTTGTCCGCGGTGAGGGCGCCGCGGGGGATCTCGATCATGGTGCCGATGGGGCAGGTGAAGTTGGTGCCCTGCTCCTTGTTGACGGCGGCCAGCTCTTCCAGCATCTGCGCCTTGGTGTAGGCCAGTTCCTTGACCGTGCCCACCAGGGGCACCATGATCTCGGGCAGGGCCTTGATGCCGCGCTTGCCCACGTTGATGGCGGCCTCGGCGATGGCGCGGGTCTGCATGCGGATCAGCTCGGGATAGGTGATGCCCAGGCGGCAGCCGCGGTGGCCCATCATCGGGTTGAACTCGAAGAGCTTGCTCACCCGGTGCTTCACTTCGGCGAGGCTGACGCCGATCACCTTGGCCATCTCGGCCTGGCCGGCTTCGTCGTGGGGCACGAATTCATGGAGGGGGGGATCCAGGGTGCGGATGGTGACCGGCAGGTCGTGCATGGCTTCGAAGATGCCTTCGAAGTCGGCCCGCTGGATCGGCAGCAGGCCCTTCAGGGCCTCCTGACGGGCTTCCAGATCCTTGGCCAGGATGAACTTGCGGAAGGCGATGATGCGCACGCCCTCGAAGAACATGTGCTCGGTGCGGGTCAGGCCGATGCCCTCGGCGCCGAAGGCGCGGGCGACGATGGCGTCATGCGGGGTGTCGGCGTTGGTGCGGACCTTCAGGGTGCGCACCGCGTTGGACCAGGTCATGATCTTCTTGAAACGGCCGAACAGCTCGCTGTCCTCCGCCTTGAGCTTCTTTTCCACCAGCACCTGGTTCACTTCGGAGGGGAAGGCGCTGAGCTGGCCGGCGAACACTTCACCGGTGGAGCCGTCGATGGAGATGAAGTCGGTGCCGGCCTTGAGCACGGTCTTGCCGTCGGTGAGGGTGCCGGCCTTGATGTCGATGGTGACGCCGGAGGCGCCGCACACGCAGGGCTTGCCCATGCCGCGGGCGACCACGGCCGCGTGCGAGGTCATGCCGCCGCGGCAGGTGAGGATGCCCTTGGCGGCGACCATGCCGGCCAGATCCTCAGGGGAGGTTTCCGTGCGGCAGAGCACCACCGGGCCGGTCTTGGCCAGTTCCTCGGCCTGCTCGGCGCTGAGGGCGATGCGGCCTGCGGCCGCGCCGGGGCCGGCATTGAGGCCCTTGGTCATGAGCTTGCCGTCCTTCTTGAAGGCGTTCTTCTCCTTGGGGTCGAACACCGGGGCCAGCAGTTGGTTGAGGCTGTCGGGGTCGATGCGGCCAAGGGCGGTGTTGGAATCGATCATGCCCTCATCCACCATGTCGATGGCGATGCGGATGGAGGCCAGGGCGGTGCGCTTGCCGTTGCGGGTCTGGAGCATGAACAGCTTGCCGCGCTCGATGGTGAACTCCAGGTCCTGCATGTCCTTGAAGTGCTTCTCAAGGCGCTGGCAGGTGGACAGCAGGTCCTTGAAGGCGTCGGGCAGGGCCTCTTCCAGGCTGGTGTGGCCGGTGCCGACCGCCTGCGCCTTGGTGATGGGCTGGGGGGTGCGCACGCCGGCGACCACGTCCTCGCCCTGGGCGTTGATCAGGTACTCGCCGTAGAAGTAGGGCTCGCCGGTGCCGGGGTCGCGGGTGAAGGCCACGCCGGTGCCGCAGTCGTCACCCATGTTGCCGAACACCATGGTCTGGACGTTGACGGCGGTGCCCCAGTCGTCGGGGATGCGGTTCTTCTGGCGGTAGAGGATGGCGCGGTCGGTGTCCCAGCTGTCGAACACGGCGCAGATGCCGCCGAAGAGCTGCTCGATGGGGTCCTGGGGGAAGGGCTTGCCCAGCTCCTTCAGGACGATGGCCTTGAAGATGACCGTGAGGCCCTTCCACTCTTCGGCGGTGATCTCGGTGTCCTGCTTCTTGCCGGTGGCCTTCTTGAGCTTCTCGATCTCGTGCTCGAACTTGTCCTTGTGGACGCCCAGCACCACGTCGGAGAACATCATGATGAAGCGGCGGTAGGAATCGTAGGCGAAGCGGGGGTTGTTGCTGGCCTTGGCCAGGCCTTCGACGGTCTGGTCGTTGAGGCCGAGGTTCAGGACGGTGTCCATCATGCCGGGCATGGAGACCCGGGCGCCGGAGCGCACGGAGAGGAGCAGGGGGTTCTCCACGTCACCCAGCTTGCGGCCGCGGTTGCCTTCCAGCCACTTGAGGGCTTCGAGGGCCTGGTCCTTCACGTCCTGGGGGAGGGTCTTGCCCGCCTTGATGTAGAGGGAGCAGACCTCGGTGGTGACGGTGAAGCCCGGGGGAACGGGGATCTCCAGGCCGGCCATCTCAGCCAGATTGCAGCCCTTGCCGCCGAGGAGATTACGCATTTTCGCGCTGCCCTCGTTCCGGTCGCCGCCAAAGGTGTAAACGTGTTTGGTCATGGGCTTCTCCGAAAAAAAAACCAAATTAGCCTTCAGTTTACTCGCCTGCCGGAAAAATGCCCGTGATATCTCTGGACCGGACCCTCGTCATATCCTCGGCCTGCCGAGCCCGAATCCCTTATGAAACAGGTGTGAATTATGAGACAATTTCCGATTCGCGTCGTGATGACGCTGGAGAACCACCCATGGCGACCCCACCCCGCAAACCGTCGAAACCCAGAGTGAGCGCGCCCGGATCCCGGACCCCGGCCAAGGCCGGCGCGAAGCCGCGCCCCGCGGCCAAGCCCGCCCCCAGGTCAGGCTCCCGG
>JARLGP010000298.1 GCA_031292735.1 Holophaga sp. | reverse complement strand
GCTGGGCCTGGGGAACTTCCGGAGCCAGGTGGCGCAGGTGCCGGGTGGGCGCGGCCTGATCCCATTCCAGGGTGGCGGTGGCCACCTGGGCGTCCTTGGTGATGTCCACCAGCACCGGGCCGGGCCGGCCGCTCTGGGCCAGGGCGAAGGCCTCGCGGATGGCCGGGGCGATCTGCTCGGGACGCTGCACCAGGTAGTTGTGCTTGGTGATGGGCAGGGTCACGCCGGTGACGTCCACCTCCTGGAAGGCGTCCGAGCCCAGCAGGCTGGAGGACACCTGGCCGGTGATGGCCACCATCGGCACCGAATCCATCATGGCCGTGGCCAGGCCGGTCACCAGGTTGGTGGCGCCGGGGCCGGAGGTGCACAGCACCACGCCCACCCGGCCCGAGGCCCGGGCGTAGCCGTCCGCCATATGCGCCGCGCCCTGCTCGTGGCGGGCCAGCACGTGGCGCACGGGGGAGTTCACCATGGCGTTGTACACCGGCAGGATGGCGCCGCCCGGGTAGCCGAACACCACCTCGACCCCTTCCCGTTGAAGACATTCCCAAAGAAGCGCTGCACCAGACTGTTCCAAGGCTATTTTCCGATAAAAGAATCCTGTGGCCTGATGGACAGGTCATGGGGATTGGGTTGCAAGAGGTTCGGGATGGAGTGGGCCGGTTCCTCGCCGGTTCGGTATAAATAAAAAGCCCCGCAACCTTTGGGGTGCGGGGCGGTGGGTGGTTCAGGTCATCTGCCTAAGTTACCCCCGCCCCGTGGCCAATAATAAGGACCACAAGACCCAGTACGGTTACCAGCAGGGAGCTGATCCGCAGCGAGCGCAACTCGGCCATGTTGGCGAGGCCAACCATGGGAGCGGGGTGCTGGTGCGGAAACGACATACCCTATTTTTAAAATGCCCCTTGAATTTTGTCAACGAGAATGATTCACCATAGTCAAAACAAATAGGAGGATTCGTCCATCGCCTGGAAAGGGGAGGCCGATCCGGAACCTGGATACGATGAATTTCAGGAGCAACCTATGCGATCAGACACTGTGAAGAAGGGCATCGAGCGCGCCGGGCATCGCAGTCTGCTCAGGGCCGCCGGGCTCAAGGAGGCGGACTTCGCCAAGCCGTTCATCGGCATCGCCAACTCTTATACGGACATCGTGCCCGGGCACACCCACCTGCACGGCTTCGCCGCGGTGATCAAGGAGGTGGTGCGGGAAGCGGGCGGGGTGCCGTTCGAGTTCAACACCATCGCGGTGGACGACGGGATCGCCATGGGCCACCTGGGCATGCGCTATTCGCTGCCCTCCCGGGAACTGATCGCCGACGCGGTGGAGACCATGACCGAGGCCCACTGCTTCGACGCCCTCATCTGCATCTCCAACTGCGACAAGATCACCCCGGGCATGATCATGGGCGCGCTGCGGGTGAACGTGCCCACCATCTTCGTCACCGGCGGGCCGATGCTGGCCGGGCGCGGGCCGGACGGCAGCCCCAGCGACCTGATCACGGTGTTCGAGGGGGTGGGCAAGGTGCAGAGCGGCGAGATGACCGCCCAGGAGCTGGACCGGATCGAGGCTTCGGCCTGCCCCACCTGCGGCTCCTGTTCAGGCATGTTCACCGCCAACTCCATGAACTGCCTGCTGGAGGCCATCGGCCTGGCCCTGCCCGGCAACGGCACCATCCCGGCGGTGGACCCCCGGCGGGTGGACCTGGCCAAGGCCGCGGCCCGGCAGGTGATGGAGCTGCTGCGGCGGAACCTGAAGCCCCGGGACCTGGTGACCATGGATTCCCTGGAGAACGCCTTCGCCCTGGACATGGCCATGGGCGGCTCCACCAACACCGTGCTGCACAGCCTGGCCATCGCCCATGAGGCGGGCCTGGACTTTCCGCTGGAGCGGCTGAACCAGATCTCCGCCATCACCCCCTGCATCTGCAAGGTCTCGCCTTCGCTGCCGGACGTGCACATCCAGGACGTGGACCGGGCCGGCGGCATCAGCGCCATCCTCAGGGAACTGTCCCGGAAGCCGGGGCTGCTGCACCTGGACGCCATGACCGTCACCGGCGGCACCCTGGGCCAGACCATCGAATCCGCCGCCATCCAGGATCCCGCCATCATCCGCACCCTGGAGGCGCCGTTCACCGCGGACGGCGGCCTGGCCGTGCTGTTCGGCAACATCGCCCCCCAGGGCAGCATCGTCAAGAGCGCCGGGGTGGACCCCAGCTGCTACCGGTTCGAGGGCCCGGCGGTCATCTTCGAAAGCCAGGACGAGTGCCTGGCCGCCCTGTCCAAGCGGGAGGTCAAGCCCGGCCAGGTGGTGATCATCCGCTACGAAGGCCCCAAGGGCGGCCCCGGCATGCCGGAGATGCTGTCGCCCACCTCCATGATCAAGGGCCAGGGGCTGGGCACCTCGGTGGCGCTGATCACCGACGGCCGCTTTTCCGGCGGCACCGCCGGCCTGTGCATCGGCCACGTCAGCCCCGAGGCCATGGAAGGCGGCCCCATCGGCCTGGTGCGGGCCGGCGACCGGATCCGCATCGACATCCCGAACCGGACCCTGGACCTGCTGGTGGAGCCGGCGGAACTGGCCCGGCGCCAGGCGGCCTGGGTGCGGCCCGTCCCCAAGATCACCCGGGGCTGGCTGGGACGCTACGCCCACCTGGTGACCAGCGCCAGCAAGGGCGCCATCCTGACCTTGCCCTCCTAGCTTTTGGCCACGCCCAGGCTCATCACCTTCAGCGCCACCGGGAAGGGCACGGGGGTGGTGAAGGCGCAGCTGAGCCGGGCGGTCACCAGCTGGCCGGCCTCGTCCAGGGTCACCCCGATGAGGTCGGTGCGTTCCCGGGTGACCCGCTTGAGCTCCCGGTAGGTTTCCAGGTTGGCGATGAAGAAGGTCGGCTCCAGCCGGAAACCGGCCTGGGTGATGGCTTCCCGGTGCTCCAGCAACTGGCGGTGCAGGGGGTTGGAATCGGCGATGAACTTCCGGGTCCGCTCCAGCAGGTCCAGGCCCGCCTTCATGAGGGCCTGGGCCAGCATCTCGGGCTCGAAGGCATGGCAGGTGAGCAGCACCTTGAACCCGCTTTCCAGCAACAGCTCGGTCCTCTTGTGCGACAGGCTCAGGAGCACGCCGCTGTGGGTGGCTCCGCACAGGCCGTGGTTCAGGAACATCCGGGTCTTGACCACCTCGTCGATGTCGGGATGGGTGAGCAGCGCCTTGCCGTTCGGGTCGGGCTGCTCGATCAGGGAATACCGGTGGGGCGTAAGCACCTGGTTGAGGTCGGCCACCATCTCCGCGAAGCTCTTGGTGAATGCCATCAGCGCACCTCCGCCAGCATCATAGGCCTGAATGCGCCCTTGCAAACCCGGCGCGGTGAACGACCGGGGCTTCCTCCGGGGCGGGTGCAGACTTTGTGATAAATTCATTCATTGACGGTTCCAGGCATGGTCCACGATGGATCGGAACCGCAGGAAGGTTTCATGGGTACCTTGCATCCGTCCGATTCCCCGGAAGAACGGGAGGACCTTTTCCGTCCAAGCGTGTCTACGATCCTGAACGCATTGCCTTGCGGCGTGCTGCGGATCGACCCGGGCAACCCGCGGCTCCAGGCCAATGCCGCGGCGGCCCGGATCCTGGGGCTGGACCAGGCCACCCTGCAAGGCGGCCACCTGCCCGAACCCTGGTCCAGCCTGGTGATTCAGCTGGCCGCCCAGCCCGCGGGCCGGCACGCCATGCTTTGGGCCCGGGGGGAGGGCGACAGCCTCTGGCTGGAGGTGTCCAACGAGCCCCTCCCCGGAGGCGGCGCCCTGGTGAGCTTCGAGGATGTGACCGTGCAGCGGGTCCAGTCCAGGCGGCTGGAACGGCTCACCGAACTGTATGCCGCCCTCAGCCAGGTGAACCAGGCCATCGTCTGGTCCTCCACCCCGGATGCCCTGCTGGACAAGATCTGCGAAGTGATGGTGCGGTTCGGCAAGTTCGCCATGGCCTGGATCGCCTGGGACGACCCGGAAACCCATGAAGTGCGAGTGCGCAGCCAGTTCGGCGACGAGCACGGCTACCTCAAGAACCTGCGGGTGCGCAGCGACGATTCGCCGCTGGGGCGCGGGTGCACCGGCACCGTCATCCGGGAAGGGCGTCCCTGCGTGGTGAACGACCTGCTGGAATCCGCGGACGCGTCCCCCTGGCAGGGCGTCGCGCTGTCGGCCGGATACGCGGCCTCCGCCGGCTTCCCGATTCCGGTGGAAGGCCGGGTCGGCGCGGTCCTGATGGTGTACGCGTCCGAACCGGGCTATTTCGGACCCCAGGAGCTGAGCCTGCTGCAGGAAGCGGCCGGGGACGTGGCCTTCGGCCTTTCCAACCATGCCAAGGAGGCCCGGCGCAAGCAGCTGGAGGCGGCCCTCACCGAAAGCGAGCACCGGTTCCGCACCCTGTTCGAGACCATGCACGAGGGCGTGGCGCTGCACGAACTGGTGCAGGACGAAACCGGAGTCAAGGACTACCGCTTCGTGGACGTGAACCCGGCCTTCCAGCGGCACACCGGGCTGAGCTGTGCCGCCGTGCGCGGCTGCCTGGCCAGCGATCTGTTCGCCGTCACGCCACCGCTCCACCTGGAGGAGTTCAGCAAGGTGGCCCAGGGCGGCGAGCCCTTGGTCTTGGAAAGCGACATCCCTTTCCTGGGCAAGTACTTCCGGATTTCCGTGGTCTCGCCAAGGGTGGGCCACTTCGCCACCGTGCTGGAGGACGTCTCCGGGCGCAAGAAGGCCGAGCTGGAGATCCGCCGGCTGAACGAGGAACTGGAACAGCGGGTGCAGGACCGCACCGCCAAGCTCGAGGCGGCCAACAAGGAGATGGAGGCCTTCAGCTACTCCGTGTCCCACGATCTGCGCGCCCCGCTGCGCAGCATCGACGGGTTCAGCCAGGTGGTCATGGAGGACTACCAGGACCAGCTGGACGAGGCCGGCAAGCACTACCTGGCCCGCATCCGCCATGGCGCCCAGCACATGGGGCAGCTCATCGACGACCTGCTGAAGCTCTCCAAGACCAACCGCAGCGCCTTGAACCTGACCCGCTGCGACCTGTCCCGGATCTGCCACCTGGTGGCCCAAGACCTGACCCTCGCCGCCCCGGACCGCCAGGTGGAGATCGTCATCCAGCCGGACCTGTGGGTGCGGGCCGACCCGCACCTGATCCAGGTGGTGATGGAAAACCTGCTGGGCAACGCCTGGAAGTTCACCACCAAGACCGCGAATCCGAGGATCGAGGTGGGCGAGCGGACCTCCCCCGCCGGAGAGCGGATCATCTTCATCCAGGACAACGGCGCCGGGTTCGACATGGCCCATGCCGACAAGCTGTTCAACGCCTTCCAGCGGCTGCATTCGGTCACCGATTTCGAAGGCACCGGGATCGGCCTGGCCATCGTCCAGCGGATCATCCACCGGCATGGGGGGTGGGTGACGGCGGAAGCCAAGCTGGGGGAAGGGGCCACC
Source organism: Holophaga sp. (assembly GCA_031292735.1). Next base: position 2,863 of record JARLGP010000298.1, on the reverse strand, counting down.
TTCTCGTTCAGCCTCCCGGACCCGGCGGAAGGCTAGACACGGCGGGCAGGCAGGCTGTATTTTAGGGGACACCCACCCTGGGTGCGACGGGGGCGGAAGATGGACGTGGTGCGGATTGCGGCCTTCTCGGACGGGGAGGTCGGCGGCAACCCCGCCGGGGTGCTCATTGCCGGCGAACTTCCCGAGGAGCGCGCCATGCAGCGGATGGCCGCGGAGGTGGGCTATTCGGAGACCGCCTTCGCGGCGCCCATCGAGGGCGGCTGGCGGGTGCGGTATTTCGCCCCGGAATCCGAGGTGCCCTTCTGCGGCCATGCCACCATCGCCCTGGGGGCGGTCCTGGCGCTCCAGCACGGCAACGGGGTTTTCGCCCTGAAGCTCAACGGGGCGGACATCACCGTGGAAGGCCGCCGGGACGGGACGGCCATCGCCGCCGCCCTGCAGTCCCCGCCCACCCGCAGCGTCCCGGCGGACCGCCAGCTGGTCCGGGAGGCCCTGGACCTGCTGGGCTACCGGGAGGCGGACCTGGATCCGCGGATCCCGCCCGCCCTGGCCCACGGGGGCGCGGACCATCTGGTCCTGGGGCTGAAGACCCGGGCCCTGCTGGCCGCCATGGCCTACGACCTCGAGCGGGGCCGGGCCCTGATGAACCGGGCCGGCCTGGTGACGATCCACCTGGCCTATGCCGAAACCGCCACCCTGTTCCACGCGCGCAACCCGTTCGCCTCCGGCGGAGTCTACGAGGACCCCGCCACCGGGGCCGCCGCGGCCGCCTTCGCCGGCTACCTGCGGGATCTCGGTTGGCCCCACGGGGGCGCCATCGAGATCATCCAGGGGGAGGACATGGGCATGCGCTCCCGGCTCCGGGCCGAGATCCCGGCTACCCCCGGCCGTTCCATCCGGGTTTCCGGAAGCGCGCGGCTGCTGGCCCCGGCCTCCGGGGCCTGAAGGACCGCTTCCCCTCACTTCGTGTTTCAACCGTCAAGGGCGTTGGCGTTGACTTCCCTCAGCGGAGTTCGCGGATGGCGCCGGCCAGCCGGCGCACGCCTTCCTGGATGCGCTCCACCGGCATGTTGGAGTAGTTGAGCCGGAACGTGTTCTCGTGTCCCCCATTGGGATAGAAGGCGCCGCCGGGAACGAAGGCCACGTTGCGCTCCAAGCAGGCGGCCAGCAGCTTCCGGCCGTTGAGCCCCTCGGGCAGTTCCACCCAGATGAACAGCCCCCCCGCGGGCCGGGTGAAGCGCACGTCGGATGGCAGTTCCGCCTCCAGGGCGCGCAGCATCGCATCCCGGCGTTCCCGGTAGACCGGCAGGATCCGGGCGATGTCCGCGTCCAGATCGTAGTGATCCAGATACCGGTTGACCTCCATCTGATGGAGGGTGCTGGTATGCAGATCGGTCCCCTGCTTGAGGATCACGAGCTTCTCGTAAAGCGGCGCCTTGGCGGTCATCCAGGCCAGACGCATGCCCGGGCAGAACACCTTGGAGAAGGTGCCCAGGCCGATCACCAACCCCTGGGTGTCCATGGACTCCAGGTTGGGCAGCGATTCGCCTTCGAAGCGCAGTTCGCCGTAGGGGTTGTCTTCCACCACGTGGATCTGGTGGCGGTTGATGATGGCCATGAACTGCCGGCGCCGTTCCATGGACCAGGTGCGCCCGGAGGGGTTCTGGAAATTGGGGATCACGTAGATCAGCTTGACCTGCCCGCACTGCGCCAGGCGCGTTTCCAGGGCGGCCATGTCCATGCCGTCGTCGTCGGTGGCCACCTCCACCCAGGTGGGGCGGAAGGTGGTCCAGGCCGAGATGGTCCCCAGGTAGGTGGGGCTTTCGCACAGCACCGTGTCGCCGTCGTCCAGGAACAGCTTGCCGACCAGGTCCAGGCCCTGCTGGGAACCGCTGGTGATCAGGATGTCCCCCGCCGCGTGGTGGGTTCCCCAGCGCGCGTTGTGGCGCAGGGCCAGCTTCTCCCGCAGGGGCGGGTGGCCTTCGGTGGTGGAGTACTGCAGGGCCCGCGGGCCGTCCTCCAGCAGCAGGTCCCGGGAGACCTCGGCCAGACGCTGCCACGGGAAGAATTCCGGCGCAGGCAGGCCGCCGGCGAAGGAGATCACCTCGGCCCTCTGGGTTACCTTCAGGATCTCCCGGATATCGGAGGCCTTCAAAAGTGCCATGCGTTTTGCGTACGGGATATCCATCATTTGTCCTCGTTGAAAAGGTGCCCTGGAACCCAGCACGACCGGGGCACGTATGCTTGGTTAATGTGTCCAGCCTAGCAGCCATTCGCGGTCAGGGGATGCAAGTTGTTCTGCTGGGAGGTCCGGAACGACCCCGGGGGATAGGGTCGGTCCAGGGGGCACAGCAACGAAGGAGAATACCGATCAGGGTCAGGACTACCACGAGAAGCGCTACCGGGAGCAAGTCGTGAGGGCCCTCTCAGGGCGGGCGGCCAAGCTTGGAATGATGATGGTTCGGCAGGAAAAGGCGATTTGATAACCAATGCTTCTTAAGCTATTTGCTAATGTGTATCTAAAAATGGACTTATGCTGGGGCCGCCCGGAATGGACCAGGTTTATTCCATCACGGCGGTTTATCGCTGGGCCTTGACAGGCACCACCTGTTCGGAGCGGTACGCAAACTGCACCGATTCGGCTGAGAAGGCCCCGTTTTCCGCGAACAGAGTCCACTGCGCCCGAGCAGGCCCGGAGTCGGGAACCCCGGGACTGTCAAGGACTAGACATCATGTATTGGCCCGGCACATCCAGAGCGGGTCGACGCACCAAGCTCCCGGGGGCTCTGCCCCCAGGCCCCCGGGATTTATCGCGTAACGCCCGGAAGCTGTAGGAGGGGGGACGCTGATTCGAGGGAAAGGG
>JARLGP010000053.1 GCA_031292735.1 Holophaga sp. | reverse complement strand
TGGGCCAGCCTGGCCCCCTTGCTGATGCTGCCGGTGCGCGCCACCAGGGTGAACAGCGCCAGGGACCCCAGATCGAAGCTGTGCAGGTTCATGGCGCGCACGGGCGGCAGGGCAGCTAGGTACGGTCCAGCGCCCGCTGGCGGATGGCCGGGAAGTCGGCCGGAAGCGGGTGCAGATCGAGCCTGCGGCCGGCCTTGACGATCTGGCTTGGCACCTCGTGGCCCAGCTGGGCGGGCAGCCGCCGGGCGAGGGCGATCAGCCGGGGCAGGTCGAGGCCGGTCTGGAAGCCCATGAGCTCCAGCGCGTGGGCCACTTCATCGGTGCTGACGTTGCCGGTGGCGCCGGGGGCGTACGGGCAGCCGCCGATGCCGCCCAGGGAACTGTCGAACCGCACGGCTCCGGCGTCGATGCCGGCCAGGATGTTGGCCAGGCCCAGGCCGCGGGTGTTGTGCAGGTGCAGGGTCAGCTCGGCGGTGGGCCAGCGCTTGAGGAACGCGCGGGTGAGGTCGGCCACCTGGGTGGGATAGGCCATGCCGGTGGTGTCGCACAGGGTGATGTGGTCCACGCCCATTTCGCCGATGAAGCGGGCGCACCAGTCCAGCACGCCGGCCGCGGGCACGTCCCCTTCCATGGGGCAGCCGAAGGAGCACGACAGGGAGATGTTCACCGCGGTCCCGGCCTGCCGGGCCATGGCCGCCACTTCGGCCAGGGAGGCGAACGACTGGGCCCGGGTCATGCGCAGGTTGGTGAGGTTGTGGCTTTCGCTGGCGGACATGACCAGGTTCAGCTCGTCGGTGTGGGCCCGGATCGCCCGCTCGGCGCCCCGCACATTGGGCACCAGGGCGCTGTAGACGACCCCGGGCTGGCGGGTGATGCCCTGCATCACCGCATCCGCGTCGGCCAGGGCCGGAATGGCCTTGGGCGACGTGAAGGAGCTGACTTCGATCTTGTCGAACCCGGTCTGGGACAACTCGTCGATGAAGGCGATCTTGGTTTCGGTGGGGACGAACACCTTCTCGGCCTGGAGGCCGTCGCGAGTGCCCACTTCCTGCAGGTGGATGCGCCGTCCGGCGCCTTCCCAGGTGTTCATTGGATGTTCTCCTTCAACTGGATCAGATTCAACTTGGCGTGGCTCAAGAGATGACGCCCTTGGCGCGCAGTTCGGCCATGGCCGCTTCGGAGATGCCGGCCTGGCGCAGCACGGCCTCGGTGTCCTGGCCCAGGGCCGGAGCCGGGGTGCGCAGGGTCCCGGGGGTCAGGGACAGCTTGGGCACCACGCCGGGCACCTGCAGCGGGGTGCCGTCCGGCAGGGTGGTGGTGAGGATCATGTCGCGGCTCTGGTAGTGCGGGTCGTTGACGATGTCCCGGGCGGTGTAGATGCGCCCGGCGGGCACCCGGGCCTGGTCCAGGGCGCTCAGCACCTCGTCCAGGGTATGGGCCGCGCTCCAGGCGCCGATGGCCTCGTCCAGCTCCTTCACCCGGGCGACCCGGCCGGTGTTGCCGGCCAGTTCCGGGTCGTCGGCCAGGTCCTTGCGGCCGATCCGCTCCATGAGCCGCCGGAAGATGCCGTCGCCGTTGCCCGCGATGAGGGCGTAGCCGCCGTCCGCGCAGCGGTAGGCGTTGGTGGGGGCGATGCCGGGCAGCGCGCTGCCGGTGGCCTCGCGCACCGCGCCGAAGGCGCTGTATTCGGGAACCAGGCTTTCCATCACGTTGAACACGGCCTCGTACAGGGCCACGTCCACCACCTGGCCCTGGCCGGCGGCATCCCGGTGGCGCAGGGCGGTCAGCACGCCGATCACCCCGTGCAGGGCCGCCAGGGTGTCGCCGATGGAGACGCCGCAGCGCACCGGCACCCGCCCGGGTTCGCCGGTGAGGTAGCGCAGCCCGCCCATGGCCTCGCCGATCACGCCGAAGCCCGGCCGGTCGCGGTACGGGCCGGTCTGGCCGTAGCCGGAGATGCGCAGCATGACCAGCTTGGGATTGAGCGCGTGCAGCTGTTCCCAGCCCAGGCCCCACTTCTCCATGGTGCCCGGCCGGAAGTTCTCGATCAGCACGTCGGCCTCCCGGACCAGCCCGCGCACGATCTCCTGGGCCTCGGCCCGCTTCAGGTCCAGGGCCACCGAGCGCTTGTTGCGGGACTGCACCTGCCACCAGAGGGAGGTGCCGTCCTTGATCATCCGCCAGCTGCGCAGGGGGTCGCCGCCTTCCGGGGGCTCCACCTTGATCACGTCGGCGCCGAACTCGGCCAGGATCTTGGCAGCGAAAGGGCCGGCGATGAGCTGGCCCAATTCAATCACACGCAGGCCTGCTAGGGCCCCGATGGTTTCACTCATGGTTCACTCCCGTGATTCAGAATTAGGACGTAGGTCTACAGTGTGCGGATCCTCCCGGCCCAGGGGAATGACAAATGCAGGAAACCCGCTTTCCCGTTTGGAGAAAGCCAGGCACGGCAGCCCTGGCGGCCACGGATTCAAGCGCGGGGCCAAGGACGTCGGCCACGGGTTCAAGCGCGCCGTGAAGAAGAACTGAGGCGGACGCCCCGGGAGGCATCGGGATCACTTTGAACTTGCATTTTGATCGTACGATCGATCAAAATACGTTATGCGTCTGGTTACCCCTGTTTCCTGCCCCAATTCTCCTCCCCGGAGCGTCCTGTGACCTACGGTAGCTTGCCCGGCCGGGAATTCCGGCCTTCCTGGATGCCCGCCAACCCGGAAGGGTTGCGCCTGGGGGCTGGGGCCAGGGGCCCCGGGCAGGGCGAGGTCCAGGCGATCACCCGAGCCGGTGTCCCCCGAGGGCTCCCGGACCGACGGCAGACCCAAGACCCGCGGGATCGATGCCCGCTCCGGCAGGTCGCCCATGGTCGACGGGTATCCGGGTCTGGCACAATCGCTCGATGCGAGCCGAACCGAACCGCGACACCCAACTGGACCCATGAAAGAGAGGATACATGAAGGCCGTAATCCGTGGGATTGCCTGTCACTTTCCGGAGCAGGAACTGACGACCGAACAACTGGCTGCCGAGAACCCCAGCTGGCAGGTGGAAAAGATCCAGGGAAAGATCGGTATCCATACCCGCCACATCGCCGCGCCGGACGAGTGCGCATCCGACCTCGGCGTGGCGGCCTGCCGCAAACTCTTCGCCACCGGCGTCTGCCAGCCGCAGGACATCGACTTCCTGCTCTTCTGCACCCAGTCGCCGGATCACTTCCTGCCCACCACCGCCTGTCTCGTGCAGGACCGCCTGGGCCTGCCCACCCACGCGGGGGCGCTGGACTTCAACCTGGGCTGTTCAGGCTATGTCTACGGCCTGGGGCTGGCCAAGGGGCTGGTGGAGACCGGCCAGGCCAGGAATGTCCTGCTGGTGACCGCTGAGACCTACTCCAAGCACGTCCACCCCGGCGACCGCTCCGTGCGCATCCTGTTCGGCGACGCCGCCGCCGCCACCCTGGTCAGCGCCGGGGATGGGGGCGGCATCGGCCCCATGGCCTACGGCACGGATGGCCGGGGCGGAGCCAACCTCATCGTGCCTTCCGGAGGGATGCGCCAGCCCAGGACCGCCGAGACCGGCATCGCGCAGACCGACAAGAAGGGCAACACCCGCTCCGCCGACCACCTCTTCATGGACGGCCCCAAGGTCTTCACGTTCACCCAGAAGGCCGTGCCCGCGCTGGTGGACAGGCTCATGGCGGAGGGCGGCTTCACCATGGAAAGCGTGGACTATTTCGTGTTCCACCAGGCCAACGAATACATGCTGGAAAGCCTGCGCCGGCGGATCGGCATCCCCAAGGCGAAGTTCCTGAGCGCATTCGCGCATTGCGGCAACACGGTCTCCGCCTCCATTCCCATCGTCCTCCAGGAGAAGGTCGCCCAGGGGGTGATCCGTCCCGGGCACCGGGTGGTGCTGGTGGGGTTTGGGGTCGGCTACTCCCTGGGGGCGACCCTGGTGGAGTGGGCGTGAGGTGCGCTGCGCCCGGTTCCCGGTGACGAGCCGCAGCCGCGCCATGGCCAGTCATTCAATTTGAAAGGAATCGGGTTCATTCTGATTTGATCCCATGCCGGAGGCATGCGCCCTTTCCATGCAGGTTCCATATCCATAATGATTACAAACTGGCCTTGAATTTGCGCCCCTAGCCCAGGCGGGTAGTTGGATCGTTTCGAATGGGAATGAGCCGACCTGGATGGGACGCATCGGCCCCAGGCCAGGCAGCTGATGCTGGAAGGCACGGTCAGGCGATTCGCTCAACCAGGATTCCCGCAGAAGCGTCAAGGAGGATTCCCCCATGGGCCTGTTGATCACCCCGAATGAGATGAAACAATTCATCATTGAGACCCTGGATCTGGAGGATCTGACCCCGGAGGAGATCGGCGATGAGCAGCCTTTGTTCGTGGAGGGCCTGGGCCTGGATTCCATCGATGCCCTGGAACTGGGAATGGCCCTCCGGAAAAGGTTCCACATCCCGGCAGCCGAAAGGGATCCCGCGACCAAGGACGATTTCCGCGACGTCATGAGCCTGGTGAACTTCGTGGTTCGCCACGGGCAGGCGCCGCTGCGCGTCGGGGCCTGAATGGCCTCCCCGCGAGCCAGGCAAAGAAGCAGTGACTCGGCGCATGACGCCATGTCATGGTACCCAAACCGGTCCATCCTTTTTCCTAGCGTCAGGGAAAGCCATCCAGCATGCGATTCCTCCCCCATCTTTTCGCCAACAATCGGGCCTGGGCCATTCAGCAAACCCAGCGCGACCCCGGATTCTTCGAACGGCTGTGCGCACTCCAGAAACCCGATTACCTCTGGATCGGCTGTTCCGACAGCCGAGTTCCTGCCAACGAAATCGTCGGCCTGATCCCCGGAGAACTGTTCGTCCACCGGAACATCGGCAATGTCGTTCGGCAGGATGATCCGAACTGCTTGTCCGTGGTGCAATATGCCGTCGACTTCCTGCACGTCTGCCACGTCATCGTGGCGGGTCACTACAACTGCGGGGGCGTCCAGGCCGCCCTCGGGCCCGCAACCCCTGGTCCGCTCGAAGGATGGATCGCCCCGATCCGCTCGCTCCGGCAGGCCCACGCGCGGGAACTGGCCCTGCTCCCGGATGACAGCGCGCGCTGGCAGCGGCTGTGCGAACTCAACGTCATGGATCAGGTGCGTGTCCTGGCGAGCCTCCCGACCATTGTCCAGGCCTGGCAACGGGGCCAGGCCCTGGCCATCCATGGCTGGATCTACGACCTTCACAACGGCTTGCTCCGTGACCTTGGGGTGAGCGTCAATTCCGCCTCGACACCATGAGGGGGCGTGAACCGCTTCGCCACCCGGCGGGCGGAGATCATTGGGAGCTTTCCACGCCCACCCCTGCCGTGTACCATCAGCAGCAAGGTTCATCGCAAGGATCTTGCCCGGCCTATGGATCCGGCCCCACCGGGAGGTCGGCATCACGAGCAGGGGGGCAGGCAGTCAGCACCAGTCGTTTCAAGTCACCGAAAGACTTATATGAAAATGTTTGGTGTGCCTAGGAGCCTGTCTACGTATTCGAAGGCCCCGCGACCAATACGTAGACAGGCTCCTAGGTGGAAGTTCGCCGACATTCTGCCCGCCGCGCCGATCATCGCCCTGGCCTCGGCCATGCTTTGCATCATCTGCCTGGCCTGCGGTCCCCTTTCATCCCGCGTCGTCTATGATCCCAAACCTTCCGCCGAACGGATCCAGCCCGGGCAGACCACCCTTGAAGCCGAGGTCGATGAACTCGCCAGGCCTTTGATCAAGAGCAAGGAGGCCACCTGCCTTGAAATCGGGGTCCTGTTCGCCGACGGGTCAACCCGATCCTACGGCTATGGCAGGGTCAGCGACTCGGGCCTGGCGGAATTGCCGGACGGCAAGACGATTTTTCAAGTCGGGTCGGTTTCCAAGCTGTTCACGGCGTCCGCGCTGGAGTTCCTGGTCCAGAACGGGAAGATCAACTACACGGATACCGTGCGCGACATCCTTCCCCGCAATGTCAAGCTAAGTGCGGATATTGGCAAGATTACGGTTTACCAGCTGGCGACCCACACATCCGGTCTGCCGCGGGAGCCGGTGACCTTCAAACAGTTCCGGTTTTTCGTCAACTACGAATTTACCGGAGAAAACCTGTATGGCTACATGGACAAAGCCTGGCTTCTGAACTACCTGAGAACCTGCAGGATCAAGAACAAGTCGCATAAATTCATCTATTCGAACCTTGGTTACGGCCTGCTCGCCTACCTCATCGAAGTCAAAACCGGAGAGCCCTTTCAGGATCTGGTCACCCAGGACATTTTTTCTCCGCTCCACATGAAGGACACTGTTTTTTCATTATCGCCGGAGCAGGATCGCCGGCAAGCCATGGGCCATGTGGGTGACCAGCCTTATTTCATGAGGCGGAACACGCCCATCAAAGCCTGGGACATGGGAGAGATCATGAACCCGTCCGGAGGCATCTACTCGACCGCTGCCGATCTGCTCATTTATGCCAAGCACACGCTTGCCATGGAAAACTCGCCGCTCAACCCGATCTTGTTCAGGACAACGGAACCCAAAGTGCACCAGCAGGATGGGGAAACGTCGGCGCTCGGCTGGACGATCTCGGAAGTGGGAGACGACCATGCCCGGATCACCTACAAGCATGGGATGACCTCCGGGTACAGTACCTACATCGGCATGGACATGGCCAGGAACTACGCGGTGGTCGTACTGTGCAATTCCTTCAACTGGAATGACAAGATCGGGCACAACCTTCTTCTCTACCTTTCCCGCACGTCCTCTCCGTTGGGTGACCATTGAGGCTGCCGTGAAGCCCGGCCGCCTCAACGGCTGGCCCAGAAGTCGAAGAAGTTGAACCATTCGAAGGGGGTGGCGCGGCACTGGGCCTCCAGGCCCCGGGCATAACGCCCGGCCCAGCCGGCGAGGGCGGCCTCCCGTCCGGCCCGGGGCAGCTCCACGCTTTCGGCAAAGGGCTCCAGACGCACCCGGTAGCGTTGCCCGTCATGCACGCAGAACATGAGGTAGACCGGGCAGTGCAGCAGGTGGGCGAGGATGAAGGGTCCGATGGGGAAGGCCGCGTCGTGGCCCAGGAACGGGGCCTGGACGGTGCGGCCGCGGTCGCTGGGCGGGGTGCGGTCGGCCACGATGAACAGGCATTCGCCGCGGTCCACCTTCTCCTGGAGCAGGATGGCGGTATCCGGGGAAACCGCCGCCACCTGCACCAGGTTCACCCCGAAAGCGGGGTTGACCCGCGCCAGCAGCTCGTGGAAACGCACCGCGTTCTCGCTGTAGACCACCGCGTTCAGCCCCGGCAGGCCGCGGCCCTGGCCCAGGGCGCGCAGCATCTCCAGGTTGCCCAGGTGGGCCCCCAGGAACACCGCGCCCCGGCCGCCGCGGCGCAGCGCCAGGAACGGCTCCAGGTCCTCGCTGGCCAGCTCGGGCCGGCATCCGGACCAGGCCAGCACCTTGTCCGTGATGGCCCGCCCGAAGCTGCGGAAATGCCGGTAGACCTCCCGCAGGCCCGGGTTCCCGGGCAGGCCCGGCAGCGGCCCGGAACAGGCCCGGAGCCGGGTCAGGTAGTCCCGGGAGGCCCTGCGGGCCTGGCCGCTGGTGAGGAAGAAGTACGGCACCAGGATCCCGCCCGCCAGCCGCAGCCCGCGCGGGCCCAGCCGGCGCAGGATCCAGACCATCACGCGGAACCCCACCCGGGTGCCCCGTTCGCGGATGCGGTACCAGGGCCGGCTGGGCCTGGCCGCCAGCAGCCTGGGCAGGCGCCGCAGCATCCCGAAAAACAGCCGGTGGTGCATCCAGACGAGGCAGAGGGTGTCCCGCCACGGGCGGAAGTGGGAAACGCCGTCCCGGGGGTAGGTGACCCCCACCGGCGCGTTCAGCACCGGCACCCCGGCCCAGTGCAGCCGGACGATGATCTCCGTGTCGAACTCCATGCGCGGCCGGATGTGTTCCCGGGCCATGAGGGCGAGGGTGGGCGCCAGCGGGTAGAGCCGGAAGCCGCAGAGGGAGTCGCGGATGTCCAGGGACAGGGTGCTCACCCACACCCAGAAGTGGGACAGGTAGCGCCAGTATTTCCGGGCGGCCGGCACGCTGGCGTCGTAGCGGGGCACCCCGGCGATCACCGCCCCAGGATGGTCCCGGCCCAGGGCCAGGAAACCGGCCACCGCGCCGACGTCGTGCTGGTCGTCGGCGTCCACCTGGAGGGCGTGGCTGAAGCCGTCCTGGCCGGCCCGGCGCAGGGCCTCCATCACCGCGGCGCCCTTGCCCTGGTTGGGGCTGAGCGAAAGCAGCCGGATCAGGGGCTGGTCCGCCGCCATCCGCTGCAGCTCCCTGCGGGTCTCCAGGCTGCTGCCGTCGTCCACCAGGTACATGGGCAGGCCGCAACCCGACAGGGCCGCCACCGTGCGCACCAGGGCCGGCCCTGGATCGTAGACCGGCAGGATCAGGCAGGGCCGGAAGCTCATGGCGGCGTCGGGCAGGACCCGGGGGGCGCCAGGAACAGCCGGCCCAGCGCCTGGGGGGTCAGCTTGCCCCGCCCGTCGTAGGGCAGCTGCTCCGGGAAGCGCCAGCGCCTGGGCAGGGCCGGGCCGTCGAAGCGGAGGGCCAGGTGCGCCCTCAGGGTCCGCACCAGGAGGCCGCGCTCGGCGGGGGCGCCGGGATTCAGCACCACCACCGCCCCCAGGGTGGGCCGGGGCCCCTCCAGCAGCACCACCGCGGCCCGGGCCACCCAGGGATGGGCCTCCAGGGCCTGTTCCAGTTCCGGCAGGGAGATCCGCTTCTCCTCCAGCTTGATGATCCGGTCCAGCCGCCCCAGCAGCCGGAACCGCCCGCCCGCGACCGGTTCCGCCGCATCCTCCATGCGCAGGGGCCCCGGCCCGGCCCGGAACGAGGTCACCACCAGCGCCGCGCCCTGGAACGCCACGGTCACGTCGGCGAACGGGGTCCAGTGGGCCGAATCCGGATCCGGGCCCTGGATGCGCCAGGCGATGCCCCCGCTTTCGGTGCTGCCGTAGATTTCCACCACGCCGGCCGGCACCCGCCGGCTCCAGAGCGCGGCGTCCTCGGCCCGCAGCGGCCCGCCGGAGCAGAACACCACCCCGGGCGGCACCGCCAGGGCATCCAGGTCCAGCAGCTGGGGCAGCCTGGACAGGTGGGCCGGACTGGCCACCAGCGCCACCGGCGCCGGCTGGGAGAGGGCCCGGAGAAACCCGGCGGGATCCCCGGCCGGCTCGCACAGGAACGGGCGCCCGGCCGCCAGCGGCCACAGGATGCGGAACAGGCAGCCGTAGATGTGGTGGTGGGGCACCGTGCCGGCCATGGGGCCGGCCGGCAGCAGGTGGCCGAAACTCCGCTCCAGCATGACCACCTCGGCCTCCAGCTGGGCCATGCTCCGGGGCACCCCCTTGGGCTCGCCGGTGCTGCCGGAGGTCCAGAATTCCACGCTGCCGGTGAGCGCCGCCGGCGCCGGCGGCAGGGCCTCGCCCAGCTCCCACAGCACCCCGTCCGCCTCCCGCTCCAGCCGGCGCAGGGTCTCCGGCAGGAAGTTGGGCGGCAGCACCACCGTGCGTCCCGCCTGCAGCAGGCCGAACAGCCCCGCCGCGAAGTCCCAGGCCTCCGGGCAGGCCAGGATCCAGCGCTGGCCGCCGGCCCGCCGGGACCGCTCCGCCACCCCGGCGGCCGCGGCGGCGAACTGGGCCCAGGTGCGGAGCACCGGGCCGGTCCCGGGATTCAGCTCCAGGGCCACCGGATGGTTGGGCTCACGGGCCTCCCCGACCAGCTGGCCCAGCGGCAGGAAGCTCATGCGCCGGCCACGAACGCAACCAGGCTGCGCACCGTGCGAAAGTGATCCTTGAGGGCGGGGTCCTGTTCCGCCGCCTGGACGTGGAACCGCTTGCGCAAGGCGATGCCCAGCTCCAGCGCGTCGATGGAATCCAGGCCCAGGCCTCCGGCAAACAGGGGCTCGTCGTCGCCGATGGCTTCGGGCGTCAAATCCTCCAGCCCAAGCGTATTAATGATAAATTTTTTCATTTCAAGGGGGGAGATGACCATGTGTCTGGGCTTTCCTTTGCAACGCCCCGCGGGGCCTGGAATTCCCGGCCGCAGAAAAAGGCTGGTTTCCCCAATGATATAGAATTCCAGGCGCCGGCATGAGGTTAATCGCTGGGCCCGGCCGCGGGCGGGGCCCGGCGGACGGCTACCGGGTCTCCGGATCGTCGGGATCCTTGAACACTTCTTCCCGGATGATCCGTTCGGTGGCCTCGTCCAGGTAGTCCCGGAGCGCCTCCGCCAGCTGGGTGTACTCGGGCCAGAGGATGTCATCCACGAAGCTGGGCACGACCACCAGCATGACCGTCGTATGGCGCTGCCCGCGCCGGCGATAGGGCTTCAGCCCATAGCGGCGGCACAGGGCCAGGAAGAGCCGCAGATGCCACCCGTCGCCCAGGGTGAATTTCATCTCCTCCGGCTGTTCCTGGGCCTCGAGGCTCTTGATCTTCTCGCGGATGCGCTCCCGGGCGGCCAGGGCGGCCATCTGCTCGCCTCGGGTGGAGGCTCCCGCGAACAGGGCCTCGATCTTGCGCAGTTTTTCCTTCAGTTCCTGTTCGGTGGTCATGGGCAGCTCGGGTTCCCCGCGAGCGAAGGTCCCGGATGGCCGGGCCCGTCCGTCTCGTGCCGTTCCATCCTACCCGGGCTCCCGGTCGGGCCGGAAAGGCGGATCCCGTCGGCTCAGGCGAGCAGGGACCGGATCCGTTGGGCATCCTCTGCCGTTGCAGGGTTGTAGACCACCATGCTGAGATCCGTCCGGCCGTCGACCGAAAAGGCCGAGTATTCAAAGGCGATGGGGCCGAGAACCGGGTGGCGCAGGCGCTTGACGGATTCGCCGTGGGCCGCGCGAACGTCGTTGTCGCGCCACATCGATCGGAACTCGGGACTGACCCGGCAGAGTTCCTCCACCAGCGGCTCCACCTCCGCGGCCGCCCCGGCCCGCGCCGCGTCCACCCGGAACGCGCCCAGCACGAACCGGGCCACGCTCTCCCAGTCGTACTGCGCGGCGCGGGCGCGGGGGTCGAGGAAGATGAAGCGCAGGATGTTGCGCTGCTCCGGCGGCAGCGCTCCGTAATCCATCAGCACCACGGTGGCCGCCCGGTTCCAGGCGACCACATCCCACAGGGCGGTCCTGATCACCGCGGGGCTCGGGTCCAGGGCGTCCAGGACCCGCTGCAGCCGCGGCGTGACGCCTTCGTTCTTCCGGTAGCGCACCTCCGGGGGGCGGCCGAGACCGAGCAGGAACAGGTGTTCGCGTTCGACCTCCGTCAACAGGAGCGCGCCCGCGATCCGCTCGAGCACGTCGGCCGAGGGCGCCCCGCCGCGCCCTTGTTCCAGCCAAGTGTACCAGGTCGGGCTGATGTTGGCCCGCTGCGCCACCTCCTCGCGGCGCAAGCCCGGGGTGCGCCGGCGCTCGGAGGGAAAGCCGAGCACGGCCGGGTCCAGCTTGGTGCGGCGGTCCCGCAGGTAGGTCCCGAGCAGGTTCACGGGGGGGAGATGGTCGCTCATCCTGTTATCCCCTTTACTATGATAAGGCCACTACTTTACAAGAATAGATCGAGCGCCGAGATTTGTCTCCTGGACAACCTGGAGGGTGGCTCATGCGCGTGTTTGTCACTGGTGCAACCGGATTCATCGGCTCGGCCGTGGTCAAGGAGTTGATCGCGGCGGGCCACGAGGTGCTCGGACTCTGCCGCTCGGAGGAGAAGGCGGCGGCCCTGGCTGCCGCCGGCGCCGAGGTCTGTCGCGGGTCCCTGGAGGACCTCGGGAGCCTCCGGAAAGGGGCGGACTGGTCCGACGGCGTCATCCACCTGGCCTTCAACCACGACTTCTCGAAATTCGCGGCGAACTGCGAAGACGATCGCCGGGTGATCCTGGCGCTCGGCGCGGTTCTGGCCGGCTCGAACCGGCCGCTGGTCGTGACCTCCGGGACCGGGATGGCCCATGCCGTGCCCGGCCAGCCGGCCAGGGAGGACAATGCGGCCCTGGGCTCCGAGGTGATTCCCCGCGCCGCGTCGGAAGAGGCCGCCGCCTCCGTGGCCGCGGATGGGGTGAATGTCTCGGTGGTGCGGCTCCCGCAGGTGCATGACACGGCCAGGCAGGGGCTCGTCACCCCGGCGATCGGGATGTTCCGGGACAAGGGCGTGTGCGCCTACATCGGAGACGGGCACAACCGCTGGCCGGCGGCCCACGTTCTCGACGTGGCCCGGCTCTACCGGCTGGTGCTCGAAAGGGCCGAGCCCAATGCCAAGTACCATGCGGTCGCCGAGGAGGGCGTGTCCATGCGCGCCATCGCCGAAACCCTTGGCCGACGCCTGGAACTGCCGGTCCAGGCCATCGCCCCGGAAACGGCGCAAGCGTTTTTCGGCTGGCTCGGCATGTTTGCCGGACACGACATGCCCGCCTCCAGCGAGCAGACCCGGAGAAAGCTGGGATGGGAACCGACCGGGCCGGGTTTGATCGCCGATCTCGAGAAGTTGCGCGTCCCTGAAGCCTGAAGTCCGGGGAACCTCCCTGGCGGCCGGCCACGGCCAATGGCGGGACAAGGTTGACGGAAAGGCTTTTGGGAAAAGATTGCAATAGAACCTCCCATCCCACCGTCCTACCTGTGTACCCCATTCCGCGGCCTTCCGGCTGGCCGCCAACCCAGGAGCCCATTCCGTGACCGAACCCAGGATTCTCGACGCATTCCAGAGCATGTGGGGCCCCTTCCCGGAGCCCGGTAGCATGACGTCCGGAATCCAGCGGCTGCCATCGCCCGTCGACTGCATGACCGGGGCGACGGTCATCATCATCCGTGCGGACGGCACCGAAGCCATCCTCGGCAAGACCCGGTGCTCCCGGAAGGTGGCCCAGGAATGGTTCGATGACCCATGCCACCGCAATCCCCAACGGTTCGAATCGCTCTGGGCCGATTTCCTGGTCCCCCGGGTCAGGGGATGCCCGTGCCCATGCCAGGACATCGAATCCACCTACTCCGACACCGGTTTCAAGTTCCCCGTTGCCAGGCTGGACCTGCCCGCGGGGGCCCTGGGCAGGGAACTCCGGAATGAAGCTGAACGCAGGATCGCCATGGAAGACAGCGAGGATGGTCTCCTTGCCCGGTATGGAGACCTGGAAATCCTCATCGACCTGCGCGCTGAACCTCACCCCTAAGGAGAACACCATGAAGAATTATTGCCTCGCCGTCCTGGCCGTACCGGCGCTCATCGGCTCGGTGAGTTGCGGCATGCACCGCCCTTTCCACCATGACATGCACGCCATGATCATCCAGAAACTGGACCTCACCAGCGCCCAGAAGGAGGCCGCCCATGCCGTCATCGCCGCCCACCACCCGGCCCTGAAGGCGGAGTTCGACGCGGCGCTCGGATCCCGGATGGATCTGGCGCAGCTGTTGACGGACCCCCAGGCCACGCCCGAGCGGATCCGGGAGCTGGATGCCAAGGCCAACGCGGCCCAGCTGACCCTGGAGCTCCACCTGAACCAGGTGGTGAAGGAGATCGCCCCCATCCTCACCCCCGACCAGCAGGCCAAGGCCCGTCAGCTGGTGCTGGAGGCCCGGGCGCGGATGGATGCCTTCTGCGCCAAGCGGAAGTGACAATCGTCCAGGAAGGCCGTTAGCGGTTGCATCCGTGAGGGTCCCAGTGCTCTGGGAAGCGGACGGAATCCGGGCCAGCGGCCCAAATGGCTTTCCTGTTGGGGGGACCCAGAGCAACCTGCTGACCATTGATCCAACCCCCAGGAACCCCCGGCTGGCAGATGCCCAGAAGCGGATCGGGCTGGCCGAGCGGAGCGGTCTGGATGCGGACCGCACCTTCGAGGACCTGCTCCGGTTCGGCCGGGTAGTCCCTGACTACGGTAGTTCCACAGCCACCTCCGTGGCCGTGAAGCTGTTCGGGGGACAGGATTTCGATCAGTCCCATAGCCTCCATGCGAGCCAGGCGGTCCTTGGCCTCAAGGTTGAACGACACTCAGAGTTCCCACGGAACCGCCCCGACAATCTGAATCCAGAATCCCCCTTACAGGCATAGGAATATTCACACCTTCTCTCGAATGCACAGTTTCTGGGTCAATGTCGGAGCATCAACTCTTGGATCTTCAAGCCGTAGTCAGAATTGGAGGTTCGGTAGTAAGTCTGTTCAATGCGATTCCCAAGGCACGATCATCGAATAACCGGGTCTTTCGTTCGGATGTTGCATCTCCCCCATTCCGCCAACTCCTCAATCCCTGCCGGACTGATGGAACGTCTGGGGCCACACCCTCCCTGACGAGAAGCCAATCGACGGTGGCTAGCAGTTCCATTCCGAACGGGGACTCGAAACCATCGATGAGGGTGGCAACATGCTCCAAGGCTGGCACGTACTCCTTCGCTTCGGTCTTGAGGTAGACCGGCAGAAATTCGCGCCGATCTTCGTTGAACCACACGACATCAAGAGGGCCCATATCGCTTATCCGTTTTTCACTGCGAAGATAACTTCCGTCCATGTTATTGAGCAGATGATCCAGCTTGTTTGCGTAAGGGCCATATTTGTGCGCAATAAATTGCAAGTTTAGGGGGTTCGGTTGTGCCGAGAGCTTCTCAATGGTTCTCTCCATGAACCAAGCGAGCTTCTGAACCTCAAGCAAACTGCATTCCATTCCTAGAACCCAGTAACGTCGGATCAACTCAGCGAGCAGGGCACGGGCGGGGGTTAATTTTTCAACCCCAGTGGGCTTGGAAACGTTTTGGTATTCCTTGGTTGGTTCGTATACGAGGATCTCTACAGGAAGGTCCCCAAGCGCATCTTTAATCTTTGGGCGCACCTGACTCCAATCGAGCCCGCCATTGCCCGCGCCAAGAGGTGGTAGAGCGATGGACCGAACACTGTTCTCAATGATAAAGCAGCGGAGGTCCCTCAAGCCCGCCTCAATCCAAGCGATCTTTGATGGCGCGCGCCAATGCTCCTTCGTCGGGAAATTGATGATCCAGCGTGGGCCCTCCAACTCATGAACAGTCGTAACGAACATTCTCCCGACCTGGACACGCTTGGCCTTGCACTCCGCCGCATAGAGCCGGAAGTTCTCGGGGAAACGTTCCTTGAACATCAGGGCAATGCCCTTGCCCATCACACCTGTGGTATTGACGGTATTGACGAGGGCCTCAGTTCCGGCCTCAAGAAGGTTGCCCTTGGTGAACTTAATCATCAGAAATACCAACCAGGAAAGGAGTGGATGCTTATATCCAGGCCAAGCGCACTGGCCTGTCCTCTGAGTTCAGATTCTATCACCCGTGAGTAGCAGACAACACCTAGAACAACATGCCTACCGGTCGGTGCAGCGTA
Source organism: Holophaga sp. (assembly GCA_031292735.1). The sequence goes on along the minus strand of JARLGP010000053.1, from coordinate 21,513 downwards.
AATGCCGGCAAGCGCTGCCATGCAGCCGGCGTAAGGGGGCGGCTCAAGCGTTGCTGCTGCTCGAGACGGCAGGCGAACGACAAACTTCTGCTCAAATGGGTCCAGGGTTCCGGAATCTTCCAGCTTGCAGGCTGCCTGGGCCGCCGAATCGAATTCAAGGATGCCATCGCCAAGCGTCAGGCGGTCTGGGAGTATGCGCCCGGCTCCCCCGGCGCCCAGCACCTCCTCTCAGCCGGTCGACCAACCTGCTGCCAGCGCTCCCCTGGTCCCCATGGTGCGGATCACTCTGACCATTCCCGAAGAACTGTGGTACCGGCTGAAGCTGGCAGTTATGGGCCACCGGCAACCCGATTCGTTTGGAAGGAGGACGCCGTGACCCGCTGGATCCAGGAACTGCCCTGCGGCACTCAGGCCAACCCCAACCTTATTCCGAGGAAGACGGGCTGACCGTGCGGTTCTACCTGCCTTTGACCTCCGGGTATGACCGGCCGATGCTGCGGTGCCCGTACCTGATACACGAGGTGCCAACCCGCGATATCACCCGCGTAAGTCGAGCGCCGAGAATCCTTTTCAAGGTATGGTTACAAGATTGGGCATAAGCAAGCCCCTGATTTTTCAGGGGCTTGCAACTACTTTTGGCGGAGAGTGGGGGATTCGAACCCCCGATACGATTGCTCGTATACACGCTTTCCAGGCGTGCTCCTTAAACCACTCGGACAACTCTCCAGGAGGACTGGCTAGATTTCCCCTGGCAGGAAGCAGCAATCGTAACATGGCGTGGCCCAGGGGCCAAGAACGGATCCTGGGGCCCGGGGAGAATCCATCGGACCCCGAATTTGCCTCTGGCGAGCCTGAATTAATAATGCATATTGGTGAATCCGTCCGAGGCCGCCTTGCTTCGCCTGCTGATCTCCTCCTTGCTTCTGCTCGCCGTGCTGGCCTGCCCGGAAGAGGCAGTCCAGATGCTCCCGCCCTTCCCCGGGGGCGTGCTCCGTCCCTCTTCCGCCGGCGTCCCCGCTGCTCCCTTCCAGGTGGAGCCGTACCTCCAGCTGGGCGCCGGTCCCGCGTCCCCGGACCGGCTGACCCTGCTCTGGCACGCCCAGGACGGGCCCGGCGACTGGGCGGTGGAGATCAAGCCCCAGTCCGGCGAGGACTGGACCCGCATGGCGCCGCCGGTGTCGGTCCTGGTGGACCAGCCAGGAGCGGCGCCCCACCGGGTATGGAGCGCCGCCTTGACCCCCCTGGGCCCGGGCCTGCCCTTCGAATACCGGGTCCTGCTGGATGGAAACGAGGTGTTCCAGACGGAAGGCAAGGCCCTCAAGGGCCCCGGCCAGCCCCAGGAGGTGGTGGTGGCCGGGGATCTGGCGGGCGGGGACCCGCAGGGAGGCTCGACCATGGTCCGCCTGATCCACCAGAGGAACCCGGACCTCATGGTGGCCGCCGGGAGCCTGGTGCCGCCGCCGGACTCCCTGCAGCAGTACCGCCGGTCCCTCTTCTCCATCTACAACGCCGGTCCGACCGACCCGAAATCCGGCGCACCGTTCATGCGAAGCACGGTGCTGGTCAGCGTCCGCGATCCCGGCCCCGCCGGCCGCCTCGCCTACCGGACCTACTGGGACCAGCCCCAGGCCGGGCCGGAACGCTGGGCCGGGCAGGTGCACGGCGGCGCGGCGCCCGAGGACGCCCCCGCCCCGCAGGGCAGCTTCGATTTCCGCGCGGGCGATGCCCACTGGACGGTACTGGACGCCGGCCCGGGTTCCTGGAACGAACCGGCCCGGCAGGCCTGGCTGGCCCGGGAACTGGCCGCCGCCCAATCCGCCCGGTGGCGCTTCGTGGTGCTCCCGCGCCCGGCCCGGGGCGGCGCGGACACCCTGCGAACCGTTTGGCCCCTGTTCCGGAAGTACCGGGTGGCCATCGTCTTCACCGGCCACCAGCCGCTGCTCGGCGACGGCCCGGAACCGCCCCGCCCCACGCCGGCGCCGCGCGCGCCCGGCTTCTCCCGGCTGGAGATCAGCGCATCGCGCGTGGTCTGCGAACAGGTCGACGGGCGCGGCGGCAGCTTCGGCCGCTTCATCCTCAGCCAGTAGCCCGCCTCCCGGACAACTGCGGTATCCTCGGGTACACAGAACCGGCTGGAGGTCATTGTGGCGAAGATGGATCTCGTCATGTTCGAAGAAGAGTTCGAGCAGTTGCAGGAGATCATCGGTCGCCTGCAGACGGATTCCGCCAGCAAGGTGATCTTCCTGGTGGACAAGAACGGCCAGCAGATCGCCGCCTCCGGGGACCTGCGCAGCATCGACGCCACCAGCCTCGCCTCGCTCACCGCCGGCAACGTGGCCGCCACCGACGGCCTGGCCAAGCTCATCGGCGAAAAGGAATTCAGCCTGCTCTTCCACGAGGGGGAGAAGGACAACCTGCACATCTCCATCGTGGGCAAGCGGGGCATCCTGGTGGTGATCTTCGACCAGAGCTCCAGCCTGGCCCTGGTGAGGCTCCGGGTGAAGAAGGCCAGCCGCGAACTGCAGGAGATCTTCGAGCGGGTGGAGGAACGAGCCCAGAACCAGGCTTCCGAGACCGCCCGGTTCGAAAGCCCCTTCTCGGAAATCACGGATGAAGACATCGACAAGCTCTTCGGCGACTGAACCGGGCCCCCCCTCTGGAAATCCAGCATGACCTTCATCAACTACGCATCCCGTGAGATCAACTGCAAGATCGTCTACTACGGTCCGGGTCTGTGCGGCAAGACCACCAACATCCAGTGGATCCACTCCCAGGCCAACCCCGAAAAGCGCGGCAAGCTGGTGAGCCTGGCCACGGAGACCGACCGCACCCTGTTCTTCGATTTCCTCCCGCTGGACATGGGCGTCATCAAGGGCTTCAAGGTCCGCTTCCACCTCTACACCGTTCCCGGCCAGGTGTTCTACGACGCCTCGCGCAAACTCATCCTGCGCGGCTGCGACGGGGTGATCTTCGTGGCGGACAGCCAGCGCCCGCGCCTGGAGGCCAACATCGAATCCATCGCCAACCTGGCCACCAACCTCAAGGACCACGGCTTCGACATCCGCACCATCCCGTACGTGCTGCAGCTGAACAAGCGGGACATGCCGACGGCCGCGCCCTTGGCTGAAATGGAGCAGCTGCTTCGTTTCCACAACGAGCCGATGATCGAGGCGGTGGCCTCCAAGGGCATCGGGGTGATCGATTCGCTCAAGGCCTGCGCCCGCCAGATTCTGATGGAACTGCAGAAGAACTGAAACGCCCTCTTGAACCTGCGCTCCGATTGGGTAGAATTGAGGTTCGCGATCCGGCGTAGCTCAGTGGTAGAGCAATCGGCTGTTAACCGATGGGTCGTAGGTTCAATCCCTATCGCCGGAGCCAAACAGGAAGCCCCGCCCAACTGGCGGGGCTTCGATTTATGGGCCGGCCTTGACAAAGGCTTTCGGGCCATGTTAACCAATAAGATATACGTATGGTTAACGTTAATTTCACCCCCGACCCGGGGGACCTGGAGATTCTGGCGGCCCTGAGGACCGCCACGGGGGCGGTGTCCGGACAGGTCTTGGCCGACCGCCTGGGCATCAGCCGGGTGGCGCTGTGGAAACGCATCCAGCGGCTGAACGGGTTCACCTACCGGATCCAGGGCGGGCACGGCGGCTATCGGCTGGTGGAGGACGATGCGGTGGTGCCGTGGGAATTCCGCAACGGCGATCCCGTGGTGTACCGCAGCGAGACCGGCTCGACCATGGACGAGGCCTGGACGCTGGCCGAGCGGGGCGCCGCATCCGGCACCCTGGTGATCGCCGACCGCCAGAGCGCCGGCCGCGGGCGCCAGGGCCGGCCCTGGCAGGGCGCCGGCGGCAGCCTTTGCCTCACCCTGGTGCTGCGCCCGCGCCTGCCGGCGAGCCATGCGGCCAGCCTCGCCCTGGAAGCCGCCTGTGTCCTGGGGGAATGGCTGGAGGCCACCCACGGCCGGCGGCTGGAATGCCATTGGCCCAACGATCTCATGGCCGCCGGGCGCAAGGTGGGCGGGCTGCTGGTGGAGCTGGCCGGCGCCCCGGAGGCTCCCCGCTTCTACCTGCTGGGCCTGGGACTGGACCTGCGGGCCATGGACCTGCCCGACCACCCGGCCCACTCGCCCATGCGCCGGGACCTGGCGGCGGCCTTCCGTGAGCGCATGGCGGCCTGGGCGGAAACGCCGAGGCTGCGCCCCGGCGACTGGGAGCGGCGCTGCCCGCAACTGTCCCGCCCGGTGGCGCTCCAGGACTGGCAAGGCCGGACCGTCACGGGCATCGCCCGCGGCTTCGCCCCCCACGGCGGGCTGATCCTGGCCGATCCGGCCAGCGGGACCGAAACCATCTTTCCGCCGGAGGAGGTGCTGACCATCCGCCTCGCCGATGCCCCGCCCTGCCCGGAGACCCCCCATGACCCATGATCCCCTGTTCCGGCTGGTGCTTTCGGCGCTGTTCACGGCGCTCATCGTGGCCAGTTCCTTCGTGGCCATCCCGTTCGTGCCGGTGCCCCTGGTGCTGGCCAACTTCTTCACCCTGCTGGCCGGGCTCATGCTCGGCCCGCTCTACGGCGCCGCCTCGGTGCTGCTCTACCTGGTGCTGGGCGCCATCGGCCTCCCGGTCTTTTCCGGGGGCAGCGGCGGCTTCGCCCACTTCGCCTCGCCCACCGGCGGGTTCCTGCTGGGCTACCTGCTGTCGGCGGCGGTGGCCGGGCTGGTGGCCCACGGCTGGCGCGCGCCGCGGCGCGTCCCCGGCGCCGCGCGCCTGGCCCTGGCCAGCCTGCTGGGCATGGCCGCGCTCTACGCGCTCGGCCTGCCGTGGTTCGAGGCCGTGCTTCCGGCCAAGGCCCCCACCCTGTGGGCCGCCTGCCTGTTCATGGCGCCGTACATGGTCGGGGACGCGGTGAAGGTGGCCGCCGCCGCCGTGCTCAGCCGCAGCCTGCTGCCCCTGCTGAAATGAGGCTGGAACTGAGTTCCCTGGGCAAGCGCTTCGAAAGCGGCCGCTGGGGGCTGCGCGGCGTGAACCTGGTGCTGGAAGGCCCGGGCCTCACCATCCTGTCCGGCCACAACGGCAGCGGCAAGACCCTGCTGGCCAGGCACATCCTGGGCCTGGAACAGCCCGACGAGGGCCGGATCCTGCTGGACGGCGCGGACATCCGGAACGACCTCCGGGCGCTGCGGCGCCGGGTCGCCTTCGTGTTCCAGGAGCCGGAGCACCAGATCCTCGGCATGACCGTGGACGAGGACGTGGCCTGGACCCCTTCCCGCCTGGGCTGGCCCGCCGCCCGCATCCAGGCCAGCCGGGAACGGGCCATGGCGCTCACCGACCTGGCCGGGCGGGGCGCCGAGCCCACCGCCTTCCTGTCCGGCGGCGAAAAACGCCGCCTGGCCGTCGCCTCCGTGCTGGCCGCGGAGCCCGAGCTGATCATCCTGGACGAGCCCTTCAACGACCTGGACTGGCCCGGGGTCCAGGCCCTGCTGGCCATCCTCATCGATCTGCACCGGCGCGGCATCGCCCTGCTGGTGATCACCCACGACCTGGACAAGTGCCTGGCCCATGCGGACCGCCTGGTGGTCATGGAAGCGGGCGCGGTCAAGGCCGACGGCCCGGTGCGGGAACTCTGGGACCGGCTGCCGGAACTCGGCCTGCGCCGCCCCGGGCCCGATTGCGGCACCCTGGAAGGCATGACATGGCTGGCCTGAGCTCGGGCCTGTTCCGCTTCGCGGCCATCCCCACCCGGCCCCGGCGCTTCGGCTGGCGCCTGCTCACCTACCTGGGCTTCAGCGTGGGCGCCTGGCTGCTGCCACCCTGGGGCGCCCTGGCCACGCTGGCGCTGGTCATGGGCCTGGGCCGGCGCATCCCCTGGCGCGCCTGGTTCCGGGCCCTGGGCTGGTTGTGGCTGTTCGTGGCCGCGCCGCTGGCCATCGAGCTGATGGCGGGGCGGCTGTCCCGGGCCGCGCTGCTGCCGGCGGCCTGGCGCAGCCTCACGTTCCTGGTGATGCTGGGGGCCTCCCAATGGCTGAGCGCCACCTCCACCGTGTTCGAGATCCGCGCGGCCCTGGACGTCCTGTTCCGGGTGTTCGGCCGGCGTGCCGCCAGTTCCTTGAGCCTGGCCGGAGCCTTGGCCATCTGTTTCATCCCCTGGGTGGTGGAACAGCTGGTCACGGTCCGCCAGGCGGGCGAACTCCGGGGCCTGCCCGCCCGAAGCCCGCTGCTGGCCCTGCGCGCCCTCACCGTGCCGGTCTTCGTGCGCATGATCGGGAAGGCCCGGCACACCGCCGAAGCCCTGGAACTGCGCGGCCGCTGAAGCTCATTCAGAACTGGGTGAAATCCCCATCCTTGTTCTTGGAACCCCGGGAGGCGGGCAGCTTGATGAACTCCGCCTTGCCGCCCGCCGGGGGCCTGGGCGCGGAGCCCCGGGCGGGCGAACCCGCCGATCCGGAGGTGTGGGTGAACACGGTCATGAGGGACTGCAGTTCCAGGGCCTGGGCGTTCATCTCCTCGGAGGTGGAGGCCAGCTCTTCGGAGGACGCGGCATTCATCTGCACCGCCTGGCTGATCTGATTGATGGCCGTGTTGATCTGGCTCACCCCGGAATTCTGCTCGCTGGAGGCGGCGGAGATTTCCAGCACCAGGTCCGCGGTCTTCTGGATGGAGGGGACGATGCCTTCCAGCAGGGTGCCGGCCCGTTCCGCCAGGCCGACACTCTGGCTGGCCAGCTGGCTGATCTCCTCGGCCGCCACCTGGCTGCGTTCGGCCAGCTTGCGCACTTCGGCAGCCACCACGGCGAAGCCCTTGCCGTGCTCCCCGGCCCGGCCCGCCTCGATGGCCGCGTTCAGGGCCAGCAGGTTGGTCTGGTAGGCGATGTCGTCGATGATGGAGATCTTGTGGGCGATCTGCTTCATGGCGGTGACCGTCTCGCGCACGGCCTGGCCGCCGTCCACGGTCTCCTTGGCGGTGCGGGTGGCGATGTCGCCGGTGATCTTGGCGTTCTCGTTGTTCTGGGAAATGGAGGCGCTCATTTCCTCCATGGAGGCGCTGGTCTCTTCGACGCTGGCCGATTGTTCGGCGGCGCCCTGGCTCAAGGCCTGGGCGGTGGCGCTCACCTGCTCCGAGGCGGACACCAGGTTGCGGGAGGCCTCCAGCACGCTGGTGATGGGCCGGGCGATGGCCCGGGTGATGCCGAAGGCGGCCGCGGTGCCCAGCACCAGGGCGGCGATGGTCAGGCCCATCATGACCCGGTAGGCGTTCTGGTAATCCAGCGCCGCCTGATCGACCTTGGCCTGGTTGTCCGCTTCCTGGAATTCGATCATGGCCTGGATGGCCTTGAGCCACTCCTCCTGGGGGGTCCGGACCTCGGTCGCCAGGTAGCCGATCGCTTCCTTCCCCTTGCCCGCCTCCACCATTTCCACCGTCTTGACCAGGCGCGGGCGGGTCACGTCGCGCTTGGCCTCGATGTCGGCCAGCAGCTTCTTGCCGGTATCGGACCGGACCAGGGCCTTGAGCTTTTCGTGGTCCGCGTCGTAATCCTTGCGGGCCACCAGGATGCGTTCCCTCATGGCCGCCTGCTCATGGGGATCGGAGAACAGGATGAGGTTGTGGATCGACCGGGCCACCACGTTCACCTGGATCAGCTCCCGGTTGGCCATGGCGATCTTGACATTGCGCTCCTTCACCACCTGGTCGAAGGCGCCCTTGATCTCCCCCATCCGGCTGATGCCGGAATAGGCGATGATGGCGAGCAGCGCCAGCACGAAGGCGAAACTCGCGCCCAGACGGGAACCGATCTTCATGTTGTTGAACCACTGCATGGCAACTCCTGCGGTTACTTGAAATCGGACGGCGGGCACCCCAACCAAGGTGCAACCATGGTGCAGATCGTCAAGGCCATGTGCCGCATGGCCAGCCTGGCGGAAGTCTCGTTCCGATTCTAGGTTGAATCAGGCCGCCCCACAGGAAAAAAGATCCGCCTGGACCCCTCTTGCCCTGGGTTTCCTAGGCGCCCACCGCCTTGCCTTCCAGGGAGTGGCGCTGCCGGGCCTTCTCCAGGGCGGGCAGGTACTGCTCGGCCCAGGCGCACAGGGCTTCCAGCGGCTCGATGAGGGTCAGGCCCAGGGTGGTGAGGCTGTATTCGGTATGCGGCGGCACCTCGGGAAACACCTTGCGCAGGACCAGGCCGTTGCGCTCCAGTTCGCGCAGGGTCTGGGTGAGCATCTTCTGGGAAATGCCGTCCACCGCCCGCTGCAGGTCGCTGTACCGGTAGGTGCCGCCAGCCAGGATGTGGATGACCAGGGTGGTCCACTTGTCGGCGATGAGCTCCAGGACCTTGCGGGTGGGACACTGGGCGTTGAGCACGCTGGGTTGCTGCATGTCACGAACCATTTGGTGTGTATCTCTCAAAAAGGTGCCTTCTATCTTTTGGAAGGTTACCGTAACCATAGTAGATGGAAGCCGGAACTCCGGCCATCCCAAAGGAGGGATCCATGGCAAACGTGAGCGTCGTCTACCACAGCGGCTACGGCCACACCAAGGTGATCGCCGAAGCGGTCGTCCGGGGCGCCAGGCAGGTGCCGGGCACCGAGGTGACCCTGGTCCCGGTGGAGCAGGTGGAGCAGCAGTGGGCCGCCCTGGAGGCCTCCGATGCCATCATCTTCGGCACGCCCACCTACATGGGATCGGTGAGCGCGCCCTTCAAGGCCTTCATGGACGCCAGCGCCAAGACCTGGTTCGAACAGAAGTGGAAGGACAAGCTGGCGGCGGGCTTCACCAATTCCGGCGGCCTGAGCGGCGACAAGCTGAACACCCTCCAGACCCTGGCGGTGTTCGCCGCCCAGCACGGGATGATCTGGGTGGGACAGTCCGAGGTGGTGGTGCCGGACGGAGTGAACCGCCTGTCCAGCTACCTGGGGGTCATGACCCAGTCCGGCAACGTGCCGCCGGAGCAGGAGCCCGGCCCCGCGGACCAGGCCACCGGCGAAGCCTTCGGCCGGCGCGTGGCGCAGGCGACGGCCCGCTGGATGCGCGGGCGCTGAATCAGTTGCCGATGGTCATCCCGCGGATCTCGGAAGTGCCCGGCAGGGTGGCGGTGACGGCGGCGCTGCCGCCGCTGGGGGCCTTCCAGATCATCAGGGTGTCGCCCCCGGTGCCGGCGCCGATCTTCGAGTCCGAGGTCAGGGTGAAATTGGCCCCCAGAAGCCAATCCCCGGTGGCGGGATGGGAAATGGTCCGCAGGCTGGCCAGGGCCCCGGCCGTGTCGCCCAGGGTCCGGGTGGGCGCCTCGTCCAGGCCCGGGGAAAATTGGCCATTGTTGAACACCAGGATGGCGGCGTCCGTGGGCGCGGTGGAACTGGGGGCGAACACATACAAGACGAGGTTCTGCGAATCATAGCCCAGGGCGCCGTACTCCAGGGACGAGCCCAGTTCCGTGGACGACCCGATGATTGCGCCGGACGAATAGTCGCCGCTCGCGGGGGCGGTGAGGGTTCCGCCGCTGCCCTTGCGCAGCCGGGGCCCGGAATAGGCGACGGTGCCCAGGCCGTTGTAGATGGTGCCGCCCCCGCCGAACAGGCCGAACAGGTTGCCGCCCGACATGGCCGCCACCCCGCAGCCGAAGGTGTCCGTGCTCACCCCGGTGGTGTAGCTGGACGCCGGCGTGAAGGTCGTGTCGTTGTCCACGTTGCTGGCATTGGTGATCTTCCAGACCCGGGTGGCGGAGCCGTCGGCGGCGACCTCCAGCACGAACAAGGTGTTGCTGTTCCCGTCCACCGACGCCTGCTCGAACACCGAACCGGCTGAATACGGGTCGGTCCCGGATTGCCCCAGGTTGAAGCTGATGATGTCGGCCTGCTTGGAGATGGTTCCCGTCTGGCTGCTGGCCTTCTTGATGACATAGACCACACCGCTGGTGGTGACCAGATAGAGGCGGTTGCTGCTGTTGTCCAGCGTCAGTCCGCCCCAGGCCAGTTCGGTGCTGCTGCTCAGGCCGTTGACGATCTTGCGGTCCGCCGCGGCCACGGTGGTGCCGGCCTCGGCGGAGGCGTAGACCTTGCTCACGTCGCTCCAGACCAGCACCGAGCTGGTGGCGTTGTCGTAGACATAAAGGGCGGTGCCACCCGAGGCTCCGCCGCACCCCAGCACCAGGAGCATGGGCAGGCAGAACAGGAGCCGTTGGCGGAAACTGGGCACAGGAACCTCCGGATGGCTTGGCGGACGCGACGGAACCGTCACGCGGAAGGGTCCCGGGGCCTTTCCCGCCGCCCCCGGGTCCCAACCAGCATGCCCCCGTCGCGGCCGGGATTCGATCCCCGGACGCCCAACGCTTGCACAGGGACGCCGGACGGAAGAAACCAGCGGCCCTGTCGTGCGTCCAGTCCCGAGCCCCCCGCACAGCGGGGGCCGGCGACGTTCAGCGGCCCATGGCACCGCTTCGGCGGTGGCGCCAGTCCTTCCACACAAGCGTCCGACCAGGCACCTGGGCCTGCCGTATAGTTACCTTGGGCCGGCAAGGTTCTATCATCCCCTTTGCGCCCTGGAAGCCACTCCCAATGAGACGTACCATCCTTCTGGGAATCCCCGCCGCCTTTGCCCTGGCCGGATCCGTCGCCTGGGTGGCGCTGAAGCCCAGGGCCGAAACCCGGTGGCGGTTCGCCACCATCGAGCGGGGCGAGGTGGAGCGCAAGGTGACCGCCACCGGCACCGCCAACGCCCTGATCCAGGTCTCGGTGGGCACCCAGGTTTCCGGGGTGGTGACCGGCCTCTATGCGGACTTCAACAGCATCGTCAGGAAGGGCCAGATCGTGGCCCGGATCGACGCCTCTGTGAACGAGACCCAGGTGGCCGATGCCCAGGCGGCCCTGCGCAAGGCCAAATCCGCCTGCGACCACGCCCGGGCCGACCTGGACCGGAACCGCCGGCTGGCGGCGGAACAACTGCTCTCCGAGGCCGATCTGGAGGTCAAGACCACCGCCTTTGAAGCGGCCGTGGGCGATCTGGAGACGGCCCGCGCCGATCTCCAGCGGGCCCGCATCAACCTGGGCTACTGCACCATCCGGGCACCGGTGGACGGGGTGGTGGTGTCGCGCCTGGTGGACGTGGGCCAGACCGTGGCCGCCAGCTTCAGCACGCCCAGCCTGTTCTCCATCGCCAAGGACCTCTCCCGCATGAAGGTCCAGGCCGCCATCGACGAGGCCGACATCGGCATGGTGCAGGTGGGCCAGGAGGCGGTGTTCACCGTGGACAGCTACCCCGGCCTGCCGTTCCACGGGACGGTGAGCGAGGTGCAGCTCAACCCCACCGTCTCCAGCAACGTGGTCACCTATTGCGTGGTGCTGGAGGTGGCCAACGTGGCCAGGCCTTCCGGGCAGAAGCGGGCGGTGGCCGGGGTGCCCGGCACGGCCCGCTACATCCCCGCAGGGAGCCCGGTCTACCGCGGCGAGATGGCCCTGTTCCCAGGCATGACCGCCACGATCAGCATCCTCACCGCCAAGCGGCAGAACGTGCTGCGGGTGCCCAACCTGGCCCTGCGTTTCCATCCGGCCGGCGCGCCAGGGGGGAACCAGCTCTGGGTGCTGGCCGGCGGCGTGCCCGCACCGGTCCCGGTGACCGTGGGCATCACCGGGTCGCGCTTCTCCGAGGTTTCCGGGCCGGGCCTGCGTGAAGGCATGCAGGTGCTCACCGGGACCGAGGCAGCCAAGCCCGCCCAGGCCGCGGCTCCGCCCCTGGGCGGGCCGCCGCCGCACTAGGAGACGCTCGTGACCCTGCGCGAATGCGTCCGCCTGGCCCTGACCTCCCTGGGCCGGAACCTGCCCCGGGCCATCCTGACCATGCTCGGGATCATCATCGGCGTGGGCTCGGTGATCGTCATGATCGGCATCGGCACCGGCTCCAAGCAGGCCACCCTGGCGGTGATCCAGAACATGGGCTCCAACACCCTGATCATCTTCAACGGCGGCAGCGCCGCCAACAGCCGGATGGGCCCCATGGCCGTGGGCTCCATCCAGGTGCTCAAGGAGGAGGACGCCGACCTCATCGAACAGGAGCTCCCCGACTGCGTGGTGGCCGCCACCCCCCAGGTGCGCACCACCCAGGCCGCCGCCTGCCAGAACAACAACGCGATCACCAGCATCCAGGGCGCCGGCGAGAGGTTCGCCCTGATCCAGGGCTGGAGCCTGCGCGACGGCCGCGGCTTCACCCGGGCCGAGGTGAAGGGCCAGGCCAAGGTCTGCCTGGCGGGGGCCACGGTGGTGAAGAACCTGTTCCCCGGCGGCGGCGATCCGGTGGGCCAGACCATCCGCATCGGCAAGCTGCCCTTCGAGATCATCGGGGTGCTGGACGCCAAGGGCGCCGGCATGATGGGCGACCAGGACGACACGGTCATCGCCCCCTACACCACGGTGATGCACAAGCTCATGGGCCAGGACCACATCCAGAACCTCCTGGTGAGCGCCGGGGAGGGCCATGCCCAGCAGGCGGAGACGGAGATCACCGCCCTGCTGCGCCAGCGGCTCCATGTGCCGGACCAGGGCGAGTCCCCGTTCACCATCCGCAAGCAGGACGACCTGGTGAAGATGATGACCCAGCAGGCGGATGTGCTGACTCTGTTCCTGGCCATGGCCGCCAGCATCTCCCTGCTGGTGGGGGGCATCGGCATCTCCAACATCATGCTGGTGACGGTCACCGAACGCACCCGGGAGATCGGCATCCGGCGCGCCCTCGGCGCCATGCGCCAGACCATCCTCCTGCAGTTCCTCACCGAGGCGGTGGTCCTGTCCGTGCTCGGCGGTTCGGTGGGCATCGCCCTGGCCGGCGCCAGCCTGGGCCTGCTGCGCTGGACCACCACCACCCCGGCGGTGATGGCACCCTGGGCCGTGGCCCTCGGCCTGGGCTTCAGCGCGGCGGTGGGGATCTCCGCCGGGTTCCTGCCCGCCTGGAAGGCCTCGCGGCTGGACGTGATCGAGGCCCTGCGCTACGAATAACCCTGCGCCCAGTCCTCGGTTAGACTAGGCTCATCAGAAACAGGCGATGCCCTGCGGCCATGGCTCCAGGGTGGAGCGAATGGAGGGTTTGGGCTTGCTGGCAACGACCGGAGCTGGATCGGGCGGATCCCCGGGCGCGGTGTTGCCCCGGCGCCCGATCCTGGTTCCGGTGCTGGTCATGGCCGCCTGCACCCTCGGGCTGGGCCTGTGGCTGTCGGGCCATCCGCTGCGGGAGATCCGCTTCCATCTGGCCGAGGCCGGCGCGCTCACCAACCTGATCAGCGCGGTCGCGGCCTTCGTCCGGGCCCGGGAATCCCCCGCGGAAGCCACCGGCTGGCGGCTGCTGGGATGGGCCCTGGCCGTTCTGACCGCGGCCAGCCTGGGCGCCGGCTTCCTGGTGCAGGATCCCGGCTCGGCCCTGCGCACCGCCGGGCCGGTGGTGCTGGGGGCGACCAGCCAGGGGCTGGCCACGGCGGCCCTGCTGTGCCTGCCCTGGAAACCCGCCGGGCTGCCCTGGAAGGCCAGGAACCTCCTGGCCAGCTGCCTGTTCGTGGGTTCCATCCTGCTCATCCTGTGGACCCTCGGCGACTGGCGGGCGGGGTTCCGCTCGAACAGCCTGATCAACCTGGCCATGGTGGCCGCCTGCGGCCGGCTCACCCTGCTGGGCGGGGTCAGCCTGATGCTGCTGGAGCAGGACCCCAGGCGGATCCGCGGGGTGCTCGGGTTCATCCTGGTGAATGTGCTCCTGGGCGGCGTCTACATCAGCCTCCTGCAGAACCTGCTGGTGCACGGCTGGCTGCCGGCCCCGCAGCTGGCCAGCGTCTATGCGGTTTCCCCCCTGATCCTGGGGCTGGCGGCCTGGTCCAGGGCCCCGCTGGACTTCTCCGACGCGCCCATGGGCAAGGCCCGCATCTGGGTGTTCCTGCCCTACGCCGCCTTCGCCCTGGCCGCGGTGGCCATTCTCATGCAGTACCTCCTTTCCGGAAGGGTGGCCGGCGGTTCCCTGGTGGGCTTCATCCTGCTGGCCTGGCTCCTGCTGTTCCGCCAGTTCCTGCTGCTGCAGGAGATGAGGGTGGCCAACCAGTGCCTGGAGGAGCGGGTGGACGCCCGCACCCGGGACCTGGAGGCCATGCAGTCGGTGGTCCTGCGCACCGAGCGGCTGAACACCCTGGCCTCCCTGGGAGCGGGGATCGCCCACGACCTGAACAATTTCCTGGGGGTCATCCGCTCCAGCGTCCAGCTGATCCAACAGGAGCTGGACGGCTCCCCCCAGCCCGGGGACCGGCACCTGGCGCGCATCCACGCCAGCACCGACCGGGCCGCTTCGCTCACCGGGCGGCTGCTGGGCTATGCCCGCAAGGATTCGGAGCCGCCCCGCCGGCTGGACCTGGCCGAGGCCCTGGCCCAGCAGGAGGACCTGCTGCGGATGCTGCTGCCCCGGAACATCGAGCTGCGCATGGTCCTGGCCCCCGGGCGGTTTCCCGTGCTCACCCGGAAGTCCAACCTGGAGCAGATCCTGGTCAACCTGGTGTGCAACGCCAAGGACGCCATGCCCCACGGCGGCGTGGTGAGCATCCGGCTGGGCTCCGTGCCGGGTCCCGAAGGGCCCCTGGTCCAGCTGGAAGTGGCGGACAACGGGCCGGGGCTGCCGCCCGAGGTGCTGGACCACCTGTTCGAGTTCTTCGTCACCACCAAGGGCGAGGGCGAAGGGACCGGCCTGGGGCTGGCCACGGTCAAGGCCCTGGTGGACGGGGACCACGGCACGGTGCGGGTGGACAGCAGCCCCCAGCGGGGCTGCCGGTTCATCCTCTGCTATCCGCCGGGCTGAACACGAGGTCGGCCCGGAGCGCCTGGCCCAGGTTCTCGATGGTGTAGGGCTTCTTGAGGTAGCGGCTGGCCCCCAGCGCGATGGCCTCCACCACCCGCTCGTTTTCCGCGTAGCCGCTGGCGATGATCGCCTTCTGGCCCGGATGCAGCGCCAGGATCTGCCGGTAGGTGGCCAGGCCGTCCATGCCGGGGTCCATGATCATGTCCAGCAGCACCAGGTCCACCGTGTGGCCCTTCAGATACTCCACCGCGGCTTCCCCGCTGGCGGCGGTCACCACCTGGTAGTCCAGCCGCTCCAGGATGGCCGACACCAGGGTCCGCTGCTCCTCCAGGTCGTCCACCACCAGGATCCGCTCCCCGTGGCCCCGGTACTCGCCCATGGGCACGTTGCCCGGTTCGGGGACGCCCTCCTCCCGGGTGACCGGGAAGAACAGGTCGAAGGTGGAGCCGTGGTCCGGCACGCTGCTCACGGTGATGTGGCCATGGTGGTCCTGGACGGTGCCCCACACCACCGCCATGCCCAGCCCGGTGCCGCTGCGGCCCATCACCTTCCGGGTGTAGAACGGTTCGAAGATCCGGGTCAGGTCCTCCTGCTTGATCCCCACCCCGTCGTCCTCCACCCGGAGCCGGACGTAGTCGCCCTCGCCCACCTTGCCGAAGCCGTCCATGGCCCCGTCCAGGTAGACGTTGCTGGTGGAGATGCGGATCGAGCCGCCCTTGGGCTGCGCCTCCATGGCGTTGATGATCAGGTTCATCAGCGACTTCTTGATGTGCACCGGAGATCCCTTGATCCTTTTCAGGTCCGGGCTGAGGCAGGATTCGATCCGGATGTCCGGATGCTGGAGCAGCAGGGCGGCGTATTCCGGGGAGTCCAGGTAGTCCTGCACGATGTCGCGGTTGAGGTCCAGCACGCTGGTCTGCATCACCCCGCGCCGGGCCAGGGCCAGCAGGTCCTGGACGATGGCGGCGGCCTTCAGGCCGGAGTTGCGGATGGCGGTGATCGCCTTGCGCAGCGGATGATCGCCCGGCATCTCCATGAGCAGAAAGTCGGGATAGCTCACCACCCCGGACAGCACGTTGTTCAGGTCGTGCCCCACCCCGCCCGCCAGCAGGCCCAGGGCCTCCATCTTCTGCGAGCGGGCCAGCCGCTCCTCCAGCTCCCGGCGCGCCTCCTCGGCCCGGATCCGCTCGGCGATCTCCTCCTGCAGCCGCCGGTTGCTTTCGCTGAGCATGGAGGTCCGTTCCAGCACGATGGTTTCCAGGCTGGCATTGAGGTATTCCAGGTCGCGGTTGGCCCGCTCCAGCTTCTGGGCGTACTCCTCCCGGGCCTGCACCGAATCGTTCAGGGCCTCGTGCTGGCTGCCCAGCATGCTGGACATGGCGTTGAACGCCGCCGCCACCTCGCCGATCTCGTCCTTGGAAATGAACGGAACCTGCTCGCCCAGGTTGCCGGCCTGCAGCCGGGTGATGGCGTTGCGCAGCATGAAGGTGGGCTTCAGCACGAACCGGCTGAGCAGGACGTTCAGCATCAGCGACATGACCACCAGCACCGACACCAGCAGCAGCAGGAACATGCCGACCCGCAGGATGGCCTCCTGGTGCTGGGGCTTGAGGTCGTAGTAGATCCGGATGGACCCCACCTTCACGCCGATCACCTCGATGGGCGCGGAATAGACCGCATAGGGGTGGCCGGCGAAGACCCGCTGCTGCAGCCCGAAGTCCGGGTCGTGGGCGGTCAGTTCGCTGGCTTCCACCCTGGCCTCCGGCCCGGGCCCGGTGGCCGCGAGCAGCCGGCCATCGGTGTCGTAGACCATGGCCTTGGCGATGCCCTTGACCTCCTGGATGCTGCCCAGGGAACTGATGAGGCCGGACTGCTGCCCGGCATAGATCTCGTTGGCGATCTCCTCGCGCCGTTGTTCGAACACGGCGCTGACCAGGGTGAGGATCTCCCCGAACCTGGAGGTGCGCTGGTGCAGTTCATAGGGATAGACGATGGCGCTGAAACAAAAGGCGACAAACAGGCAGGTGGCGGTTATCGCCGAATTGATCTTGAAACGTAGACCTTGGAAAGGCATAGAGGGCCGCCTAATGCCGGTTGCACAGGATAGTCGCGAATGGGTTGCAACGATTGTATCCGATTCAGCGGCCCGGGCTGATGGACTTGAAATATCTCCAGGCGCCGCCCTGGAACTTCATGATGACGACATCCTTGCCGATGGGGTTCCGGTTCCGGTCGAAGGTGATGCTGCCCGAAGCGCCCCTGAAGCCCTTGGTCTGCTGGAGCGCCTGCCTGATCCGTTCCGGGTTCAGGGAATTGGCCCGTTTCACCGCGTCGGCGAACAGCATCACCGAATCGTAGGTCAGGGGGATCTGCATGCTGTTGAAGCTTTCGCGGCCGTACTTCTTCTGGAACAGCGCCTTGAGCGCCCGGTTCCGCGCATAGGGCGCGTCGGCGTGCCACTGGTCGGAGTGGTAGGCCCCTTCCAGGGCCGGGCCCGCCACGTACTGGTCCACCCCCATGTCCCAGGCGTCGGCGCCCAGGAACACCGTGCGGATCCCCGAACTCACGGCCTGGCTGATGAGCAGGCCGCTGTCCCGAGGGTAGCCCGGGATGAAGACCACCTCCGGCCGGAGCCGCTTCAGCTCGGCCAGGACCGCCTTGAAATCCACCGCGCTGCCCTGGTATTCGCCCTCCCAGGGCACCTTGCCGTCCAGCTCGCGGAAGCTGCCGACGAAGTAGCGGGCCAGGCTGATGCAGTAGTTCTCGGTCATGTTGGTGAGCACCACGGCGTTGCCCGCCCCCAGGTCCCGGCGGGCGAACTCGGCCATGGCCCGGCCCTGGAACTCGTCGGTGAAGCAGGCGCGGAAGATGAAATCGTTGCCGCTGGTGACATCGGGGTTGGTGGCGCTGGGGGTGATCATGGGGATCCGGGCGGCCCGGATCACCGGCGCCATGGCCAGGCAGCCGGAGCTTCGGTAGGCCCCGATCACCCCCACCACCCCCTGGCTGACCGCGTATTCCGCGGCTTTCCGGGATCCCAGCGGGGTGCTCCCGGTGTCCACCACGATCAGTTCCACGTTCCGCCCCAGCAGGCCGCCGGCGCCGTTGATCTCCTCCACGGCCATCTCCGCCGCCTTCAGCCCGGGAAGGTTCTCGTCGGCCCCGATGCCGGTATGGGCCAGGATGATGGCCAGCTTGACCTCGGCCGCCCCCAGCGCGGACCATCCGGCCAGGGCCAGCGCGGCGCCACGAAAGCAGGTCTTGAATCTCATCCACGGTTTCATTTCAGGTTCTTCCTGTCAGGGCTGGACGCTCTTATAGAAATGCGGCTTGCCATCTTTGATTTCCACGATCACGGCGCTCCGGCTGGGGTCCCGCCGGTCCTGGAAGGATACGCGGCCGGTCACGCCGACGAAGGCCCGGGTGGCGGCGATGGCCTCCCGCACCGGTTCCCGCTCGGCGCTCCCGGCCCGGCGGATGGCGCCGGCCAGCAGGTAGACCGCGTCGTAGGCCAGCGCTTCCTGGGAATCCATCGGCTCCGCCCCGCGCTTGTATTTCGCCACGAAGGCCTTCGATTTCGCCGAACTGGAATCCTCCGCCCAGTGGGTGCAGAAGTAGGCCCTCGGAATCGCGTTGCCGCCGAGGCTGTAGAACTGCCGGGTGCCCCACCCGTCGCCGCCCAGCGGGATGGTGGCGCACCCCGAGGCCAGGATGGCCTTGATGATGACCGCGCTGTCCCAGTAGCCGGGGATGAAGACGACATCCGGATTCAGGGCCCTGACCTGGCCGGCGAGTTCGGTGAAGCTGGCCTGGTTGATCCGGTATCTCAGCTTCCCGACGATCTCGCCGCCGGCCTTGCGGAAGTCCTGTTCGAACTCCCGGGACAGGTCGGCGGCGTAGTCGCTGGCCAGGTCGCTGACCGATACGGCGGTGCGCGCGTGCAGCGCCTCCCTGGCGAACCGGGCCATCACCTCGCCCTGGAAGGCATCCAGGAAGCACATGCGGAACACGCAGTCCCCGGCGAGGGTGACCGCCCCGTGGGTGGAGATGGTGGTGATCAGCGGGGTCCGGTGGGCCTGGGCGATGGGGGCCATGGCCAGGGTGTGCGAACTCCAGGCCGCGCCGATGATGGCCGAGGCCTGGGCCGCCACCGCCTGTTCCACGGCCAGCTTCGAGCCGATGGGAGTGCTGAGGTTGTCGAACACCATCAGCTCCAGCTTGCGCCCGAGCACGCCGCCGTCGCGGTTGAGCTCCGCCACCGCCTCCCGCGCCCCCGTGATGGACGGCCGGTTGTCCTCGGCCGCCACGCCGGTCTCGGCGAACACGGAGCCGATCCGGATCGGGGCGGCAGCGCCAAGGATCAGGCCGGTCAAGCACAAGGCCATGGTCCGGGACCAGTACCCTGACATAGGCAACCTCGAACAAGGGATCCGAGCTTCGGGGATAGCGGCCTGGATCAATCATCTTCTTATCGACGCGGGGCGGTCCAAACTTGAGCGGCACGAACCCGGTACGCAAAAAGGCCGCCCGGTCGGGGCGGCCTTTGCTGGATGGACAGCCTCTCTATTTTTTTGCGGCAATCTGCTCCAGGCTCTTGCCGGCGGTGCTCATGCCGAGGATGGCCACGGCCAGGGCGCCGATGACCAGGACGCAGGTGGTGATGGTGAACACCCCCACGAAACCGATCCGGGCGTAGGTGAAGCCGATGATCAGCGGCGCGGCCAACCCGCCCACCCGGCCGAAGGAGGAAGCCACCCCCATGCCGGTGGAGCGGATGGAGGTCGGGTACAGCTCAGGGGTGTAGGCGTAGATCCCGGCGTAAGTGCCGTTCATGAAGAACGACAGCCAGAAGCCGCACATCGTGATGGCCGCGTCGGCCCGGGCCACGGACAGGAAGTATGCCGCCACGCCGCCCAGCAGCAGGTAGAGCACGATGGTCCACTTGCGATCCAGCCGCTCGGTGAGGAAGGCCGCCGAGTAGTAGCCGGGGATCTGGGCCAGGTAGATGATCAGGCTGTAGCCGAAGCTCTTGGTGATGGTCATGCCCTGCTTCACCAGGAGGGTGGGGATCCAGGTGAAGAAGCCGTAGTAGGAGAAGGTGATGGCGATCCAGAGGATCCACAGCATGAGCGAGGTGCGGGCCATGTCCTTGGACCACAGGCCGGCCAGGTTCTCCCAGAAGTTGCCGGCCTTGCGCTCGCCCATGGGCGGGATCTGCACGTCCTGGTAGGAAGCCAGGGTCTCCCCCTTGGCCGTGTAGTAGGATTCCAGCCGGTCCACCACCAGCTCGGCTTCCGCCGAGCGGCCGCGCTGCATGAGCCAGCGGGGGGATTCCGGCAGCGAACGGCGCCACCAGAGCAGCATGACGATGGGCAGGAAGGTGATCACCTGGGCGATGCGCCAGCCGTAGTAGAAGTGCGGAACGATGAAGTAGCCCAGCAGCGCGGCGAACACGAAGCCGAAGGAGAAGAAGCCCGACAGCGAACCGATGAACCGGCCGCGGAACTTGCTCTGGATGAATTCGGAAAGGAAGGGCGCGATGATGGCGCTTTCGGCGCCGATCCCGCAGCCGGCCACCACCCGGGACCAGAACAGGAACTGCCAGTTGGGCGAGAAGGCCGCCACCAGGGTGGCGAAGGTGTAGATGAACAGGGCATACATCATCACCTTGCGCCGGCCGATCAGGTCGCCCAGGGAACCGGCGGTGAAGGCTCCCACCAGGTAGCCGATCATCAGCGAGCTGCCCAGCACGCCGGTCTGGCTGTTGGTGAGGCCCCACAGCTTCATGGCGGGGGCCAGGATGAACGCGATCAGGGCCGCGTCCATGCCGTCGAAGGTGTAGCCCAGGCCGCCCATGAACAGGAGCCGCATGTGCGGTTTCCCGAACGGCAGCCGTTCCAGCCGTTTCAGGGTATTCAAATCGCCCTCGGTGAATCCGGGGAGTGCTGCTTCGGTGGGACCGGTCATGAGTTGTTACCTCCCTCGCGCAATGATGTTCTTGTAGATGTTGCCTTCCTGGATGATCAAGGTGAGGTTCTCCTGGTAGTTCTGGAACAGGGTCATGTCCTTGAGCGGATCGCCCTTCACCAGGATGAAGTCGGCCAGCTTGCCGGCTTCGATGGTGCCCAGGTCGTGCTCGCGCCGGATGATCTCGGCGTTGGTCTTGGTGGTGGCCAGCAGGGCGCCCATGGGGCCCAGCACCCGGGCCTGCAGTTCCAGCTCCATCCCCTTGTAGGTCTGCATGGGCCCCAGCAGGTCGCTGCCGGAACCGATCTTCAGGCCGAAGGCCTTGGCGATGGTCAGGGAGTTCTCGGCCTTCTCCAGGGCCTGGTTGATCTTGCGCACGAAGTTGTCGGACAGGCCGAGCTCCTTGCCCATCCGGGAGATCATCACGTAGGTGACCATGGTCGGCACCATGAAGGCGCCGGCGGCCTTCATGGCCTGGGCCGAGGATTCGGTCATCAGGTTGCAGTGCTCGATGGTGCGGATCCCGGCCTTGCAGCAGAGCTTGATGCCGCGGTCGGAATAGCAGTGGGCCGCCACGTATTTGCCGGCGGATTCGGCCTCGAACACCGCGGCCTGCATCTCCTCCAGGGAATACTGGGAGGTGTCCAGCTCGTCGCTGGGCGAAGCCGCGCCGCCGCCGGCCATGATCTTGATGAAGTCCACCCCCAGCCGCAGCTGCTCCCGGGCGCCCCGGCGC
>JARLGP010000052.1 GCA_031292735.1 Holophaga sp. | reverse complement strand
CCCTGCACGCCGACATCGGCGACCACCAGACCCTGGTGGGCAGCCTCTCCACCTTCTCCAGCCACATCCTGCACCTGAAGCGGATCATCGCCCAGGCCAAGCGGGGCGGACTGGTGCTGCTGGACGAGCTGGGCACCGGCACCGACCCCAAGGAGGGCGCGGCCCTGGGCATCGCCCTGCTCCAGGCCCTCAGCCGGCGCCAGTGCTGGGTGCTGTGCTCCACCCACCTGGGCGAGATCAGCCAGTGGGCCCTGCGCCACCCGAGGTTCCAGAACGCCTCCGTGCAGTTCGACGAGGAGCGGCTGGTGCCCACCTACCGGCTGCTGGTGGGCATGCCCGGCCAGAGCCGGGCCCTCACCATCGCCGCCAAGCTGGGCCTGCCCGCCTTCATCCTGGAACACGCGGAAAAGGTCCTGGGCCAGCGGGAGCAGGACTGGCGCGAGTTCCTGCGCCAGCTGGAGGCCGACCGGCTGCGCATCATGGAGGAGACCGCGGCCCTGGAGGAGCGCACCGCCCTGCTGGAGAAGGACAGCCAGATCCTGGCCCGCCGGGAGGAGGCGCTACGCACCCAGCAGGACAAGTTCCAGCGCGAATCCAAGGAAAAGGTCCAGCGGGTGCTGGACTTCCTGGACCACGAAGCCAGGCGCCTGGTGAAAGAGCTCAAGGAGAAGCAGAAGACCGACGACAACCCGGACCGGGTGGGCACCGAGGCCCGGGAGCGGATCCGCACCATGGAGCAGATCGCCCATGCCGAACTGGGCGCCCAAGCCCCCAGGCGCCCGGCCTCGGATCCGCTGCTGCTCAAGGAAGGCGGCTTCGCCCGGCACCGGGGCCTGGGCGTGGAAGGCCGGATCACCAGCCTGAAGGGCGACCGGGTCATCCTGCAGACCGCCCAGGGCCGCCAGCTGGAGGCCCGGGCCGGCGAGCTGGAGCCCATCTTCCGGGGCGACATGGGTTCCGTCGCCCCGGCCCGGGGCCAGATGCGCCTGCGCGCCCAGGCCGGCGGCCTGCCGTCGGAGATCAACCTCATCGGCCGGGCCTCGGACGACGTGGACACCGAAATCCACCGGTTCGTGGAGGACGCCCTGGCCGCCGGCCAGAAGTTCATCCGGGTGGTGCACGGCCACGGCACCGGGCGGCTCAAGGCCGCCGTGCGCGCGGCCTTGCAAGGTCACCCGGGCATCGCCCGGGTGGAGGATGCCCCCCAGAACCAGGGCGGCGCCGGGGCCACGCTGATCACGTTGCGGTAGAGGCCAAAGCCAGCCTGAGGCATTCGGCCTGACTGCCTCATCGGGACGGCCCCCTGGTCCAGGACGGCCAGCCTGCCCGCTGCCGGGCTGCTACCGCGCAAGCTCCCGGCGCAGGAACTGCGCCAGTCGTTTGATGGCCGGCGCGCTTCCCCTGGAATCCCCCAGAAGGCCCATCTCCAGGTCCCGGAGCGCGGGCAGACCCTCGGCCTCGCCGATGATCCGGAGGGCCGGCGGCACACTGCAGCGGGCCAGGCCGGCCACCGCGAGCCCGGCCTGCACGGCCGCGATCAGGCCCAGGGTGCTCTCGCTGGAGTACGCGCGACGGTAGGACCTGCCTGCGTGGCTGAGGGCTTCGAGCAGGTTCGTGCGCGCGGCACAGCCCTCGAACATGGCCAAGGGCAAGGGATCTGCTTCCCAGGCGGCATGGTCCGGAGCGGCGACCCACACCAGGTTTTCCCGCCGCAAAACCTCCAGCGGCTGGTCCGGGAGCCGGGTGATGATCGCCAGGTCGAGCCGGCCCTGCTCGATGGCCGGGACCAGCCGCCGGGATGGTTCGCAGGCCAGTTCCACGGTCACCCGAGGATGCTCGCGGGCGAAGCGGGAGAGCACCGGTGGCAGCAGGGAGGACGCATAATCGTCCGGCACCCCCAGCCGCACCCGGCCGCGCTCCTCGGGGCGATTCACGCTGGCCAAGGCTTCGTCCGAAAGCCGCAGCAGTCGGCGCGCATAGACCAGGAAATCCGCTCCGGACGCATTGGGCGTCACGATGCGCGGGCCGCGCTCCAGCAGCCGGTGGCCGACCGTCTCCTCCAAGCGCTGCATCTGCATACTGATGGCCGATTGGCTGCGGCCGACCCTGGGTACGGCATTGGAGAAGTTGCCGGTCTCGCAAACGGCAATGAAGGTGTTCAGCAGGTCCAGGTCGAGCGGCGCGTTCACGGCCCCATCAGTATAATTGATATCAATAATCAAATCTATTCGTTTGTTTGGATGATTACTTCGACCCAGACTGCCGGTTCCTCGTCCTGAAAGGAGGGCCGGTGATGCGCCCATCTCCTGCAGTCCAATTTCCAGCGGTGGCCCTGGCCCTGGCCATGGTGATCCTCGGCACGGTCGGCGCCTTTGCCACCCAGGCCGGGCTTGATCCAGTGACCATGGTCTTCTGGCGCTGCGTCTTCGCCACGGCGTTCCTGGCGGCCTGGTGCCTGGTGCGCGGTTACCTGCCCGATCCCGGCCTCGCCCCGGACCGACTCGCCCTGGCCGGTCTGGGCGGAGTCTGCATGGTGCTGAGCTGGACCGGTTTCTTCGCCGGCTTCGCGCTGACCTCGATCGCCACCACCACCATCGTCTACCACATCCAGCCGTTCTTCGTGGTGCTGATCGGCGCGGCCCTGTTCAAGGAGCGTCTCACCCTGGACCCGCTGGTGTGGATGCTCGGAGCCTTCGCCGGAGTCGTCCTGGCCAGTGGCCTCGCCACCGGTCCCCGTCATCCCGGCCGAACCTGGGCACTCGGCATCCTGCTGACGCTGGGAGCGGCGCTGTTGTATGCCATCGCCACCCTGTTGGCCAAAGGCCTCGGACGCCAGCGGCCCGAGGTCACCGCCCTGTGCCAGACGACCGTCGGCATCCTTCTGCTCCTGCCCTTCGCCCACCTTTCCCGGCACGTGCCTGCGGCATCCTGGGGCTGGCTGGCCGGAATCGGCATCCTGCACACGGGCATCGCCTATGTGCTGATGTATTCCGCCTACCCGCGGCTGGCGACGCCGGTGATCGGGGTGCTCACCTTCATCTACCCGCTGGTGGCGATCCTCATCGACTGGGTGCTCTACCGGCATCCCCTGGCCTGGGGCCAGGGCGTGGGGATGGTGCTCATCGCCACGGGAACCCTTGGGGTCCGGCTGGGCTGGCGGTTCCCGCGCGTCCGTACGCCAACAAGCTTCGGGCTGCCCGTGCACCCCGCACCCGGGTGGCGCCGCTCCGATCCTCCCGAGGAGGGGTAAGCCGCGTCGAGGAAATCAGCTAGAACTCCCGTCGGCGCAAGCGCATCCTTAGGCATTTCCGGGAGTCGCCATGCGCTACCTGCTCCTCGCATCCCTGCCCTGCCTGCTGGCGGCCCAGACCCCCGTGGAGACGGTCACCACCCAGCGGGACCAGCAGGCCCTGGCCATCACCATCTACAACAACAACCTGGCCCTGGTGCGGGACCAGCGCGAGGTCAGGCTGCCGGCAGGCGACCTGGACCTGGCCTACCAGGAAGTGGCGGCCCTGATCCGCCCGGAAACCGCCTTCCTGCGCAACCTCACCGAGCCCAAGGGATTCTGGATCAATGAGCAGAACTTCGATTTCGACCTGCTCACCCCGCAAAAGCTCCTGGAGAAATTCGTGGGGCGCAAGGTGACCGTGGTGACCCAGACCCCGAACCAGTCCGGCCCGGGCTCCAGGGAGCTGCGGGAAAAGGCCGAAGTGCTGGCCAGCAACGGCGGCGTGGTGCTGAAGTTCCCGGACCGGATCGAGACCGCCGCCCCGGGCCGCATCATCTATCCGGAGGTGCCCGGCAACCTGCGGGCCCGCCCCACCCTGGTGATCAACCTCCACTCGGCCGCCGCCCGGCCCCAGAAGCTGGAACTGACCTATCTCACCGCCGGCCTGTCCTGGCAGGCAGACTACGTGGCCAACCTGGCCCCGGACGGCAAGACCCTGGACCTGGGCGGCTGGGTCACCCTCACCAACCAGAGCGGCTCCGCCTACCCGGGCGCCACCCTCCAGCTGGTGGCCGGGGACGTCCACCGGGCCGAGACCCTGGGGCGCAGGGCGGCGGCCCCCGCCCCCATGATGAAGACCATGGCCGAAGGCAACCGGATGAGCGAGGAAAGCCTGTTCGAATACCACCTCTACACCCTGGACCGGCCCACCACCCTCAAGGAGAACCAGACCAAGCAGGTGGCCCTGCTCACCGCCGCCCGGGTCCCGGTGCGCCGGGACTACCAGCTCACCGGCCAGAGCTACTACTACCGCGACCGCTTCGCCGACCTGGGCGGCCCCCTGAAGGTGGCGGCCTACGTGGAATTCGACAACCGCGCCGAAGCGAACCTGGGCCTGCCGCTGCCCAAGGGGGTGATCCGGGTCTACCAGCGGGACAGCGCGGGTCGCGCCCAGTTCGTGGGCGAGGACGCCATCGACCACACCCCCAGGAACGAGAAGGTGCGGCTCAAGATGGGCGACGCCTTCGACCTCACCGCCCGCCGCAGGCAGACCGATTTCAAGCTCCTGGGCGCCCAGGGGCCCTACCGCAACGTGGCCGAATCCGCCTTCCAGGTGGACCTCAAGAACGCCAAGCCGGAGCCGGTCACCATCACCCTGCTGGAGCCCATGCAGGGGGACTGGGAGATCACCCAGAGCAGCCTTCCGGCCATCCGGGAAAGCGCCACCCTGGCCCGCTTCCAGGTGGCCGTCCCGGCCTCTGGCAGCGCCACCTTGACCTACCGCGCGCGGGTGCGCTGGTAGGCTCCCGGCACCCCGGCGATGTGACCAAAGTCAACGCCTCAGGCCCGGAAGGCGAATATATTAATCGCGTGGATGCCATGCTGCATGTCTGGTTTCATAACCACTCAGACATCGGACTGGCCCCATGCGAATGGATGAACGGATGGAACCGGTAGTGCGTCCAGCCTGATTTCAGGGCGCTGGGAAGGTGCTTCGGCACGTCTTGGGCCTTTCTGTTTTTTTTTATCCGTAATCGATATTTTTTTATCGATTACAATCACAAGATCCCCCCCTAGAGCAAATCCACCAACCCAGAATTCAGGGAGTTCTCGATGGACAATCAGGTTAGCGAATTCTTCCAAGCCCTGACCGGGCGGGCGGCCGCGGCCCTGGCCGAATCCGGAAACGCCACGAAGATCCAGATCCAGATCGGTTCCGCCACCTGTGAACACGCCGCCGGCTCCATGGAAGCGCTGGACGAATTCCGCAAGCACATCCAGTCCTCGGGACGGGAAGACAT
>JARLGP010000051.1 GCA_031292735.1 Holophaga sp. | reverse complement strand
GGTCCTGGTGCTGTTCCGGCGCCCAACCGCTTCAAGGGCGGAATCCGAGAAACCCCGGTCTGGTTAGAGAAACACCTTGCCCAGCGGCCAGCTGAGTCCCTGGTCGGCGGGCTCGCCGGCCTCAGGCCAGCGCAACTCCACGTCCGCAATGATCCCGTCGCCGCCCGCGGCCTGCTCGAGGCTTCCCGCCTTGGCCTGGACAACCAGGTAGCCCATGGGATCCCGCCCGGTGGCGCGCCAGGCGCGCAGGCCCGGCTGGGCGATGCGGATGACGGTGCCGGAGCGCAGGGGGATGCATTCGCCATCCACCTGCATCTCGCCTTCGCCGGAGAGGATCACGTACAGTTCCTCGTTCTGCTTGTGGGCGTGCAGGAAGGGCATCGCTTCCCCGGGCAGCATGGACCCGAAGGACACCTCCATGGACGAAAGCTCCAGAAGCCTCCCGAGGAAGGTCTCGCCCGGGAGTTTCCCCACCTGGGGGGGGTCCAGGATGGGCTCCCGCCACCGGGCCGGATTGCCGAACTGCGCGGCGGCGAAGTGAGAGGAACGTTGCGGGTTCTTGGCTTGCAGGCTCATGGGGGCTCCCGAAGGAAGGGTTGGACGGAAGGCGTTCGATATGTATTAGAACGAACGTTCGTACTATTATAGGCAAGCATCCTTGCCGGGGCAAGGTGCGGGTACGCTTTTCTTTTCGGGGTCGGCAAGGAGGGGCGGTTTGGCGGAAAAGGGCGAGAACACGCGGGCGCGAATCCTGGACGAGGCCATGCGCCTGGCCAGCCAGGACGGGGTGAAAGGCCTGAGCATCGGGATCCTGGCGGGGGTGCTGGGCATGTCCAAGAGTGGTCTGTTCGCCCATTTCGGCTCCAAGGAAGCCCTGCAGATCGCCACGCTGGAACACGCCGCCGTCCAGATCCAGGAACGGACGGCCCCCGCGGCGCAGGTGGCGCCCGGACCGGGGCGGCTGCGCTTCCTGTTCCTGGCCATGCAGGGCTGGATCGATGACCCAGGCCTGCCCGGCGGCTGCCCCATCACCGGAGCGTGCTTCGAGTTCGATGACCAGGACGGGCAGGTGCGGGAGGCCCTGGTGGGGATCCAGCGCCGCATCCTGGGGGCGACGGCGGGCGTGTTCGACGGTTTTGCCCACCCGGCCTGGGACCGGGAGCAGCTGGCCTTCGAGTTCAATGCCCTGTGCCTGGCCTACCACCTCGGTTCGCGGCTGCTGCGGCAGGGACAGGCCGGGGACTGGGCCAACGAGGCCCTGGAATCCCTCATCAAAAAGGCCCAGCAGCCGGCCGGAGCACACACCCTCTGAGGGTCCAGTGGAAAAATCGCTGCCAGTCCGCGCGCTGGATTTTTGCTTTTCGAGTGCATGAATATATGATTAATATCATGACGTTCCCGCTGAATGAGCGCCTCAGTGCATGGCTGCAGGCCGGGTTGCTGGATCCGGCCCAGGCCGAGCGGATCCGTGCCTTTGAACAGGAGCGGGAATCCGCAGGCCCCGGCAGCCGGCGCCTCGTCTCGGTCCTGACCATGGCCTTCGGTGTGCTCATGGTGGGGGCGGGGATCCTGCTGTTCGTGGCGGCCAACTGGTCGCACCTGGGCCCGGCGGTGCGCTTCCTATTGGTGCTGGCCCTGGTGGGCGGGTTCCACCTGGGCGGGGTCTTGGCCGCCCCACGCGAGCCTCGCCTGGCCATCGCGCTCCATGGCCTGGGGACCCTGGCTCTGGGAGCAGGCATCTACCTGGCAGGCCAGATCTTCAATCTCCAGGAACACTGGCCCGGGGGCCTGCTGCTCTGGGCCCTGGGGGCATGGATGGGCTGGGCGCTGCTCCGGGACTGGGTGCAGGGCACCCTGGTCGCCCTGCTGACGCCGGCTTGGATCGCGGCCGAATGGAGCGAGGCCATGCCCCATGCGGGCCCCATCGGGCGCGGGGCGAACGGGGTCCTGGAGGTGGGTTGCCTGCTGCTGGCCATCACCTACCTGACCCTGGGCCTGCCGGGACGGGATGGTCTGCTGCGCCGGGCCCTGGCTTGGGTCGGGGGGATCTACCTGCTGCCTGGGACAGTGGCCCTGGCGGTCCAGGGGGTCTACTGGGCTGAGGTGGGCAGGGCAGGGTTCCCCGGCGATCCCCGGCTCATGGCGGGGTGGGCGGTGGCTCTGGGCGCGCCGCTGGGCCTGGCCTTCCTCATGCGCGGCCGGGCCGCCTGGAGGAACCTGGCGGCTGCCTTGTGGGTGCTGGGGATCGACGGCCTGACGTCATCCGGGGTTCCCGGCTGGGCGATCTACCTCTGGTGCGCCCTGGGCGCCCTGGGCATGGTCGTCTGGGGGCTGGACGAGGGCCGCAGTGAGCGGGTGAACCTGGGCGTGGCCGGGTTCGCCGTCACCCTCCTCGCGTTCTACTGCTTCAGCGTCATGGACCAGCTGGGCCGCAGCCTGGGACTGCTGGTGCTGGGCCTGCTGTTCCTGGCCGGCGGATGGCAGCTGGAGCGTCTGCGGCGCAGGCTCACCGCCCGGATCAGGAGAACGCCATGAAACCAGCGGCCAAAGGCATCCTGCTGGCGGGTCTTCACCTGGCCATGGTCGCCGCCCTGGGCGGCAAGATGCTGCTGGACCGGGTCCGGTGTCCGCGGATCTGGCTCAAGGCCCTGCCGGTGGATCCGGACCTGCCCATCCGCGGTCGCTATGTGCGGCTGGGGGTGGAGCTCCCCAAAAACACGGCCGGGGGCGGCCGGCAGACCCTGGCCTACTTCATCCCCGGGCGGGTGCCCGACCCCAGCGTCCGCGCCGCCGGAGAGGAGCTGTGGGTGGAGGTGACCGTGCCCAGGCGCGGCCCGGTCCGGCCCATCCGCCTGGCCGTGAAGCGGGATGGGAAGCTGACGCCCATGGTGTTCTGACGGGGCGGGCTCAATCGCTGCGCCGGAGCAGGATCATGGTGAACTCGATGGCCAGGCCGCCTTGGTCGTTGGGTCGTTCGGCCATTTCCGACGGGTCCAGCCGGCGGGAGGGGGCGGCGTCGTCGTTGGCATACCACGTCGTCGCCCCGGATGGCCGCCCAGAGGTGCCCCCCGTTGAACACCGAGGCTGCCGCGGCCTGCATGGGCAGATCCCGGAGCCGGGTTTCCCTCCGCTGGGCCCGGTCCACGGCGTACAGGGGCACCTCGACCTGGTCGCTCATCCCCAGCGCCCTGGTGGGGTTGAAACGGAGCACCTGGTAGAGCAGGTTGTTCGGAACATCCGTGGGGAAAACGCTGGTTTGGGAGGAAACCCCAGGCCTCAGCTCGAAGGTGCTGGGCTGGGAGTAGAGGGCCTTGATGAAATCGCCGGTGGAGCGGATGCTCCCCAGGTCGAACCCGCCGAATTCCTGGGCCTGGGAGATGAGCAGGCTGTTCCAGGTGGTCACCTGGTAGCTGGGCGGCGTGGGCGGGGTTTGCACCACCTCCTTGCTCACGCCCTTGATGGAGAACTCGTCCTTGACCCCCAGCACGGAAAGGGTCTCCAGGACCAGGCGGTCGGTGCTGCCGCCTTCGCCCCCGCCCCTGCAGGCCATGAGGAGGGCCGCCAGGGCGAGGCCTGGAAAGGTCCAGTTCCAGAAAGAAGGGGCGGGATGGGTGGACATGGAGGCAATCTCGAATATCAAAAATTCTCGCAATTCCAGAGGGACGCTCGCGAAGCGGCCGGCCCCCTCAGTCCGGCCGGACCTTGCGGATCTGGTAACGCATGGCGAAGTGCATCCCGTCCATGCCCTGGTCGGGCTGCTCGCCCACCACCTCCCAGCCGTCCGGGATGGGCGAGGCGGCGGTGATCTCCTCGGTCTCGCCCGGGGCCGCGCCGTTCAGGTTCCGCAGGGTCAGCTCCCGCCGGGTGAGCCAGTGGGGCGGATAGATCCTCGGTTCCGAACCCTGTTCCCGGATGATCACCCAGCCCGGCTCAAGCTTCTTGAGGGCGCGGGCGTCGATGGTGACGGTTTCGCCGAACCCGGCCCAAAGGGCCGGGCCCGCCAGGAATCCCAACGCCAGAATCCGGTTTGCCATGCTGGCACCCCCCGTGCAGAAGGAGTGCCGGAACCGGGCCCCGGGTTCCTGGGAGGTCCCGCGGTGGTGCCGGGACGGGGCCTAGAACTTGGCCACGAAGGGCTTGAACTCCATGTCGGTGCCCAGGATGTGGTTGGCGAACCAGTCCTGGACCAGGCAAAGCAGTTCGTCCGCCTTCACCGCGCCAGGATCCAGCCGGTAGCGCTGCTGCAGGTCCAGCATCTTGTCCCGGAACACGCGGTGGGTCTCCCGGTGGGCTTCGAAATCCGGGTAGCCGGCCTTCTCCATCAGCTTCTCCTCGGACTCGAAGTGCATGATGGTGTAGTCCACCAGGAAGCTGATGCGGTCCTCCATGTCGGGGGGAACCTCCTGGGCCAGGGCGGTGCGGAACTCATCCACCATCTGGAAAAAGATGTGGTGGTAGGCGTCCACCAGGGGATTGCCTACGGTGTACTTTTCAGTCCACTCCACAAATTCCATGTGCACTCCAGGCGAACCTACCTCCAAAGTGTGGGCAGGGAAACCAGTCACGTCAACCGGATGGGCTAAGCGGTTTGCTTTCGGGCCTTGCCGGTAACCCGGTGGATGTCGATGCGCAGCACGGCGGTGCGCGCGAGATCGTGTTCCAGCGCCTTCACGCCGGCCTCCAGGTGCCCGGGGGCGAACCGGTGCAGCAGGGCCATGAGGCCGCGCCGCTTCTCCTCGGGATCCTCCACCCGGGTGGCCTGGCCGAACACCACGGCGCTGCGGTAGTTGGTGCTCAACTGGGCGGGCACCACCTCCCGCGCCGCCACCACGCAATAGGAGACCTTGTCGCAATGGGCCAGGTTGTCCATGCGGTGCCCGGTCTGGGCGCAGTGCAGGTACAGCACGCCATCGGCCAGCACGTGGTTCATGGGCACGGCGTAGGGGTAGCCGTCCTCGCCCCAGGTGGCCAGCACGCCGTCGCCGCCCTCGGCGAGGATGGCGTAGGCTTCGGCTTCCGGCAGGGCCCGGTCCTTGCGGCGGATCTCGTGGCTCATCCCATGGGCTCCTCGTGGGCGCAGGCGGGGCAGAGGAGCACCGTCACCGGGTCCTTGCCGCGCGGCTTGCGGGTCTTCTCAACCATGTACTTGCCTTTGCAGGCGGGGCAGGAAATCGGCACCGGCTTGTCCCAGGCGGTGAAGTCGCACTTGGGGTAGTTGGTGCAGCCGTAGAAGATCTTGCCGAACCGGGTCTTCCTGGGGCTCAGGTCGCCGCCGCACTTGGGGCAGGGCACGCCCAGGATCTCCTTCTTGACGGTCTTGCACTTGGGGTAGTCCACGCAGCAGGTGAACTCGCCGTAGCGGCCATAGCGCTTGACGTAGTTCTTGCCGCAGGTGGGGCACTTCTCCTCCAGCACCACGTCGGCGGGCACTGGGATGCCCTTGGGGTCGGCCTTGCGGATGCCCTTGCAGGCGGGGTAGTTGGTGCAGGCCCAGAAGGGGCCGAACTGGCCCTTGCGCAGCTGCATGGGGGTGGAGCCGCAGAGCGGGCACTCCGGCGCGTCCTCGGGCTCTTCCAGCTGTTCGGGCTCCTCGGTGTGGTCGCAGTCGGGATAGCGCGAGCAGCCCAGGAACAGGCCGTTCTTGCCGATCCGCTTGAGCATGGGCGCGCCGCACTTCTTGCAGACCTTGTCGGTGGCGATGCCGGCCTTGAGGTTGGCCATGTCGGTGCCGGCCCGGGTCAGAAGCTTCTCGAAGGGGCCGTAGAAGTTCTTCATGGCCTTCAGGAAGGTCAGTTCGCCGCCTTCCACCCGGTCCAGTTCGCCTTCCAGGCCGGAGGTGTAGGTGGGTTCCATCAGCTCCCGGAAGCCCTGCACCAGCAGGTCGGTCACCACGCAGCCCAGCTCGGTGGGCTTGAACCGGCCCTCCAGCTTCTTCACGTAGTCCCGGTCCTGGATGGTGGCGATGATGCTGGCGTAGGTGGAGGGCCGGCCGATGCCGTCCTCTTCCAGCTCCTTGACCAGGGTGGCCTCGGAGAACCGCGCGGGCGGCTTGGTGAACTGCTGCTCGGTCTCCAGGTCCTTCAGGGTCAGGGTCTGGCCCACCTTGAGCGGGGGCAGGCCGACGCTCTCCTCCTGCTCCTCCTCCACCACGTTGGCATCGGCCAGCTCCTCGGGCTTCTGCTCGTCGCCCTCGGCGCGGTAGACCGCGAGCCAGCCCGGGAACCGCTCGATCTCGCCCTTGGCCTGGAACACGGCCTCCTCTTTGCTGGTCAGGGTGGTGGCGGACTCCACCAGGGTCTCGTCGAACCGGGCCGCTTCCATCTGGGAGGCCACGGTGCGCCGCCAGATCAGGGCGTAGAGCCGGAACTGGTCGGGCTCCAGGCGGTTCTTGAGGCTTTCCGGGGTGCGCAGCACGTCGGTGGGGCGGATGGCTTCATGGGCGTCCTGGGCGCCCGCCTTGCCCTTGTAGATGCGCGCCTTGCCCGGCAGGTAATCCTTGCCGTAGTGCTCGCCCACGTAGGTGCGGATCGCCTCCACCGCCTCCGGGGCCAGCCGGGGAGAATCGGTGCGCATGTAGGTGATGAGGCCCACCGGGCCTTCGCCGAAGTCCACGCCTTCATAGAGCCGCTGGGCGTTCTGCATGGTGCGGGTGACGCTCATGCGCAGCTTCTGGGCGGATTCCTGCTGGAGCTTGGCGGTGGTGAACGGGGCGGCGGGGTTGCGCTTGCGCTCCTTGGTCTCCAGGCCGGTGACCTTCCAGGCGGCCTTGAGGATCATGTCGCGCAGGGTGTGGGCCTCGGCCTCGTTGCCGATCCGCCGCTTGGTCTCCTTGTTGCCCAACTGCAGCGGGGTGCCGTCGATCCGGGTGAGCTTCATCCAGAACTGGGGGGGCAGCTTGGCCGCGAACCGGCCCTTCAATACCCAGTACTCCACCGGGTTGAAGGCCTGGATCTCCCGCTCCCGGTCCACGATCAGGCGCACGGTGACGCTCTGCACCCGGCCGGCGGAAAGCCCGCGGCGGACCTTTTCCCACAGCACCTGGGACACTTTGTAGCCCACCAGCCGGTCCAGCACCCGCCGGGCCCGCTGGGCGTCCACCAGCTTCTTGTTGATGACGGTGGGCGCGGCCATGGCCTTGGCGATTCCGGCCGGGGTGATCTCGTTGAACAGCACCCGGCTCACCGGCATGCTCTTGGGCGGCTTGATGGCCTCCAGCAGGTGCCAGGAAATGGCCTCGCCTTCGCGGTCAGGGTCGGTTGCGAGAATGATTTCGCTGGCGTTCTTGGCCGCGGCCTTGAGCTCGGTCACCACCTTGGCCTTGCTGGCGGGGATCTCATACTCTTCCTGGAAGCCGTTCTCGATGTCGACCCCCAGTTTCTTGGGAAGGTCCCGGATATGACCCACGCTGGCCTTCACCGTGTACCCCTTCCCGAGGTATTTGGTGATGGTTTTCGCCTTGGACGGACTTTCGACAATCACGAGCTTGGTCAAGTGAGACTCCAACCTGGGATGATGGGGTCTTTCATGGGGCGTTTGTCAAGTCCCATTGTAAGAACCTCATATCTTCCAACAGATCTTGTGCGCTTAGGCATATCTTCGCGGCCCCTTCCCGGATCAGCCGGTTGGGCCCTTCCGCCAGGGGATCCTCGGGCGCGCCCGGGCAGGCCCAGAGTTCCTTGCCCAGGTCCAGGGCCAGCTTGGCGGTGACCAGGGAACCGGAGGCGTAGCGGGCCGCCACCAGGGCCACCCCCTGGGTCCAGGCGGCCAGGATCAGGTTGCGCCGGGGGAAATGCCATTTCTCGGGGCGGGCGGCCGGGGGGAAGGGGGTGAGCACCCCGCCCCCGGCGGCCACCATCCGGTCCATCAGCCCGGTGTGCTCGGGAGGGTAGGGGTGGTCCAGCCCGGAACCCAGGATGCCCCAGGTGGCCCCGGCCTCCAGGGCGCCCCGGTGGGCGGCGCCGTCGATGCCCCGGGCCAGGCCGGACAGCACGGCCACCCCCGCGGCGGTGAGGGTGCGGGCCCAGGCGCGGGCCCGTTCCAGGGCCGGCCGGGCGCTTGCCCGGCTGCCGACCATGGCCAGGGCCGGCCCGGCGGGGGGCAGGGTGCCCCGCACCCACAGGGCCACCGGGTAGGGCAGCGGGGCCAGCATGACGGTATCGACCACGGTGAAGATGGCGGTGTTGGCTCCAATTCCCAGGGCCAGCGCCGCC
>JARLGP010000297.1 GCA_031292735.1 Holophaga sp. | reverse complement strand
TGGGGTAAGAGCCCACCGCCGGACTGGCAACAGGACGGGCATGGTAAACCCCCCACGGAGCAAGACCAAATAGGTTGGCGTGCTGCGCAAGCAGTGAGGATCGGCCCGATCGAGCCAGCGGGTAGGTCGCTTGAGGTGATGAGTGATCATCATCCTAGAGGAATGACGTCCCACGACAGAACCCGGCTTACCGGTCCACCTGGGCCCCCGCAAGGGGGCCCTGCTTTTTGCTAGGATGATCCCGTGGAAACGACAATCCCTGGCCGTAACTCGGCACTCTTCGTGGTGGCTCTGGCCCTGTTCACCGACACCCTGCTGTACTACCTGCTGGTGCCGCTGCTGCCGGCCTATGCCCGGCTCTACGGGCTCGACCAGATGGGCATCGGGATCCTGTTCGGCAGCTACGCCGCGGCCCTGCTGCTGGGCACCTTCCCCCTGGGCAAACTGGCGGATCGGGTGGGGCGCCGGGGGCCCATGCTGGGGGGGCTGCTGGGGCTGTTCGCCACCACCCTGCTGTTCGCCTTCGCCCGCTCCTACCCGCTGCTGATCCTGGCCAGGGTGCTCCAGGGGCTGTCGGCCACCGCCACCTGGACCGCCGGCATGGCCCTGCTGGCCGACCACTTCCCGCGGTCGAGCCGGGGCCGGGCCATGGGCACGGTGTTCGCCTGCGCCAACCTGGGCGTGCTGCTGGGACCGGCCCTCTCCGGCTGGCTGTCCCAGCACTTCGGGCTGCGCGCGCCGTTCCTGGCCGCCGCCGCCCTGGCCCTGGTGGACGCCCTGGCGCGCATCACCCTGCTCAAGGACGTCCCCGTGGTGCGCGACACCCGCCTGGGCTTCAGGGACCTGATGCGCAACACCACCATCCGGGTGTTCGCCGGGGCCATGGCCATGGGCGCCGGCCTCCTGGCGCTGCTGGAGTCCACCCTGCCGCTGCACCTGGACCGCGCCCTGGGCATGGCGCCCACCGCCATCGGGCTCTGCTTCGGCGCCGCCGCGGTCACCCACATGATCAGCTCGCCGCTCCTGGGCGCCCTTTCGGACAAGCTGGGACGGCGCCGGGTCCTGCTGGCGGGGCTCACCCTGGCCACGGTGGCGGTCCCGCTTCCGGCCTTCATGCCGGGCCTCTGGGGCGTGGTGGCCGCCATGGCCTGCGTGGGGGTGGTCACCACCCTGATCCTGTCCCCTGCCAGCCCCGCCATGGCCGACGCGGTGGAGCGCATGGGCAGCGACAGCTACGGCTCGGTGTTCGGCATCCTCAACATCGCCTACGCCCTGGGCATGATGGCCGGGCCCCTGGTGGGCAGCGCCCTGGTGCAGGCGCTGGGCATCCGGGAAGCGCTGGTGGGCATGGGCCTGGCCTTCGGCGCCTTCGCCCTGGCGGTGCGCAGATTGACCTGAACGAGGGGGACTGTGCGGTCGCTGCGCTCCCTCCCCGTCCCCCTCGTGCTCCCCACCTGGTGACCAGGCGGAGCCTGGCCACCAGGTCACTTGACGGCGCGGTAGATCCAGCGCTCGGCCCGGGGGCTCCACGGGGCCCCGGACAGGTCGCCGAAGGCCTGGTCCAGGCGCAGGCCGGCGGCGCCAAGCGCGGCGCGCACCTCGGCGTCGGTGGGGATCCAGATGTCGTGCCGGAACCGGGTTCCGGCGCAGATCCGTTCGGTGAGCACGCGCCGGCCGTCGAGGCTGGGCCGGACCCGCTCGCGGTAGCGCCCCTCCACGTCGTACCAGCGGTTCTGCACCAGCTCCAGGGCCCCGAAGCAGGCCTCCCGGCCCACCAGGTCCAGCAGCAGGACGCCCCCGGGCTTCAGCACGCGGGCGAACTCGTCCAGCTGAAGCTGGTTCTCCTGGTCGCTGGCGAAATAGCCCCAGCTGGTGTAGGCGCAAAGGATCCCGTCGGCGCACTGGTCCCGGAAGGGCAGCCGGCGCAGGTCCAGGCGCAGGCAGGGGCCCGGGAATTCCCGCTGGTGCCGGCGCAGGTTCAGGGCGCTCAAGTCGCCGCCGACCACCCGCAGCCCCGCCGCCGCCAGGGCCGGGCGCAACCGCCCCCAGCCGCACGGCAGGTCCAGCACCAGGGCGCCTCTGGCCAGGGCCAGCAGGTCGGCCAGTCCGGGGCCCTCGAGTTCGGCCTCCGCTTCCTTGTCCTGGTAGATCTCAAAATAGGGCGGGAGGTCG
Organism: Holophaga sp.; assembly: GCA_031292735.1. The sequence continues at coordinate 8,661 of JARLGP010000297.1, read as the reverse complement.
AAATCCCGCTCGAACCACTCCATGACTGGACTCCAAATTTAATTTAGCCTTGCCCGCGGGGAGGAATGGTGCACACGGGGCGGATTCGGGAAAAAGCCAGACCTGCTTTGGGAATTCTATTCTCTTGACGGAGGAGGAACCGGGAGTACCCTAGGGCAAGAAAAGATCTTTCGCACAAGTAAACTGCCTGTAAACAGGCCTTTTATGGAGGGTTCATGGATTTTCTTCAGCCGGACGTTCAGGATAAGCTCATGAAGGAGCATTTTGAATTTCGGAAGTTGATGGAAGAGCATCGCGCTGCGGATGAGAGGCTCGTTTACCTCCGCAACAAGATACGTCTCTCCGCCCAGGAAACAGTGGAAGAAGTCGAGCTCAAGAAAGCCAAATTAAGGGCCAAGGAGCGCATCTACAACATCGTTCAGGAGTTCAAAGGCCGAGGGCAGTGAATCGAGCTAGGATAAACTACTAATAAATGTAAAAGGCTCAACTACCCCGGGAAATCCGGGGTAGTTTTTTGCGGGGGGACCGGCTCCGGAACCTTGGCGTTTGGAGCGGAAAAACCTGGGGCGTTCAAATTAATGGAACATATCTCGACTTAGGGTGAGACTCATTCCAAGGCGTCCAGGGGGGTGGGAAGGAAGCTTTCGCCCATCCAGTAGACCAGGTCCAGGGGGTGGCTGACGTCCCAGAGCAGGATGCGGTCCGACCCGCCGGGGTGCAGGTGGCCCAGATCGGCTCGGCCCAGGCTGCGGGCGGGGTGGAGGGTCATGGCGGTGAGCGCCTCCTCGAAGGTCAGGCGCAGCTGGAGGCAGCCCAGGCGCAGCACCAGCAGGGGATCGATGCAGGCGCAGGAGCCGGGGTTGAAGTCCGAGGCCAGGGCCAGCCGGCAGCCGGCCTCGAGCATCCGCCGGGCCGGTGCGTAGTCGCGCATGCCCAGGAACAGGGTGGTGGCCGGCAGCAGGGTGGGAATGACTCCGGCCGCGGCCATGGCGGCCATGCCCTGGTCGGACACGAACATCAGGTGGTCGGCGCTGGCGGCGCCCAGCTCGGCGGCCAGCTCGGCCCCGCCGGTGTGGCAGAATTCGTCGGCGTGGATCCGGGGCTTCAGGCCCAGGGCCAGGCCGGACGCCAGGATTTCCCGGCCCTGGGCCGGGCTGAACACCCCCTCCTCCACGAACACGTCGCAGAAGCGGGCCACGCCGGGGTGGCGGCGCACCAGCTCCGGCTGCCAGTCCCGGGCCACGGTGTGGATGTAGCGGTCGGGATCGCCGCTGAATTCCATGGGCAGGTCGTGGGCGGGCATCAGGGTCACGTCCAGGCTCCAGCCGCGCTGCCGCAGCTGGCCGTAGGCCTCCAGCAGCCGGCTTTCCGCCTCCAGCTCCAGGCCGTAGCCGGTCTTGGCCTCCAGGTGCACCACGCCCTTGCTGCGGTACTGCTGCAGGCGCCGCTCGCCGATGGCCACCAGGTCGGCCACGCCGGCCGCCCGGGTGGCGCGCACGGTCTCGCGGATGCCGCCGCCCTCGGCGGCGATCTGGGCGTAGCTGACGCCGTGCAGCCGGCGGTTGAACTCCTGGCTGCGGTCGCCGCCGAACAGCAGGTGGGTGTGGGGATCCACGAAGCCGGGCGAGGCCCAGCGGCCGCCGCCGTCCAGGGTCCGGGCGGCGCGCCATTCCGCGGGCAGGTCGGCGCGCCGCCCCAGCCACTGGACCCGCCCGCCCTCCAGGGCGATGGCGGCGTCCGGAAGGAAATCCACCGCCCATGGGGTGCCGGGATCGGGGCTCACCGCCCCGCGCAGGTTGGTGAGGACACGGCGCTGGATCATCGCGCCATTATGGCATGGGCCCGCGGCAACTGGACTATACTGCCCTTGAACCCTCCAACCATTCCCGGGACCCGTGATGTCGATCCTCAAAGCCCTGCTGCTGGTTTCCGTCTGCACCCTGGCGGCGGCCCCGTCCAAGACCCCGGTGGCGCCGCTGCAGCCCGGGGAGGCCCTGGCCCTGTGCGGGCCCGACGGGGTGCCCTTCCTGTTCGGGGACGCCACCCGGGAATCGCCCATGGGCTGCCTGGCCGACCTGGTCTGGCTCAAGCTGGAGGGCTCCGAATGGGGCGCCATGAACGTGCAGTTCAACTGCACCGGGATGTTCCAGGGCTACGCCTGCTGGCGGCCCAAGGGCCACGGCCGGGTGGACCTGGCCAAGGCCCTCCAGGAGAACTGCGACCTGGCCTTCCTGATCTGGGGCAAGGTGTCGGTGCAGTGGTGGCTGCGGGACTACGGCGAAGGGGCGGCCCGGGCCCGGCTGGAGGACATCTTCGGCCCCTTCCTGGGCAACCGGCTGCCCCCCGGGAATGACCTGCCGGCCATCGAGCCGCCCTGGGTCGGCAACGGGGACCTGCTGCGCACCAGCCCGGAGGCCATGCTGCACTGGCTCAGCGATCCGGCCCAGGATGAGACCCTGCGCCTGGCCCGCCGGCTCCTGCTCAGCTTCCGGTCGGCCAACTACAAGGAGAACATGTGGTGGGTCGAGACCGGCACCGCGCCGGAAGGCAAGGCGGCCGCCTCCGCCTGGGCGGTGGGCGGCAATGGCCAGGTCCTGGCGGTGCTGCATCTGCCCCAGGGCAAGGGCAAGGCCGACGCCCTGGCCCGGTTCCGCGCAATCCTGCAGGTGCCGAAGGACAAGTAGTCAGCGCTCCAGGATGAAGGTCACCGGTCCGTCGTTGACCAGCTCCACCGCCATGGTTTCCTGGAAGAACCCGGTGCGCACCGGGCAGCCTTCGGCCCGCAGGCAGGCGACGAAGTGGTCGAACAGCGGCCGGGCCAGGTCCGGGGCCATGGCCCGGTCGAAGGAGGGGCGCCGGCCCTTGACGATGCTGCCGGCCAGGGTGAACTGGGAAACGGCCAGGATCTCCCCGCCCACGTCCCCCAGGGCCAGGTTCATGCGCTCCTGCCCGTCCTCGAAGATCCGCAGGGTGGCGATCTTGGCGGCGGCCCACCGGCACTGCTCCTCGCCGTCGCCGGTTTCCAGGGCAACCAGCACCAGCAGGCCGGGGCCGATGCTGGCGCTCCGCTCCCCGGCCGTCACCGAGGCCCGTTTCACCCGCTGAATGACTGCTTTCACGGCGCCGCTCCCATGGAGGTTGCGGGTTCCAGGGTAACCCGGAAACTGCGCCGGCGCGGCGCCAAGGGCCTATACTAGGGTGATTCAAGGAGCTGGCCCATGCCTCTGCCCACTACCACCGCGGTCCTGAGCCCCTCCGAATGGAGGCTCGTCCAGGGCCTCCGCGGCCTGCCGGAAAGCAAGCTTCGCGACCGGATGAGCGAAGTTCTCGAAGGACTCCTGTTCTACGTTCGCAACCCCCGCTGCGAGGGGATCGGCGTCGAAGGCTTCCCCTGCGGCGATCCGGTCACCACCTGCGAGGAATGCCATCAGATCTGGGACCTGCTGGACAGCATCGCGGAGCGGGTGGAAAAGGCCAACGAGGGGAAATAGGTTTCAGTGAAATGATTGGGTGACCGTTCGATTGGATCGAGTGCTGCGATGCCATCGTGGCAACGACATGGGGCGCACCTTGAGTGAGTCTTTTCCCCGCACCCGCCTGGGTGTGGTCCGGTCATGAAAACGACTATCGGTTTGGGGGAGGCGGGGGGAATTGGCCACTGAGATGCCACCGGAAGGGGCCCGGCAGGATGTTCAAAGCCTGGGGCGGATCCTCATCGCCGATGGCGAGGAAACCTTCCGGCGCCCCCTGGCCGTGCTGCTGCAGCGGGAAGGCTATGCCTGCCACAGCGCGCCCGACGGCTTCGGGGCGCTCCGCCTGCTGGAATCCGTTCCCTACGATCTCCTGATCGCGGAAATCCACATGCCGGGCAACGAGGATCTGGAGCTGGTGCATCGGCTTCCCGCGCTCAATGCGGAGCTGCAGGCCATCCTGGTGACCGGCCACCCTTCGGTGGCCACCGCCGCCCAGGCGCTGCAACTGCCCGTGCTGGCCTACCTGGTGAAGCCGCTGAATTTCGATGAGCTGCTGGGGCACCTGAGGCGCGGCATGGCCCTGCGCAAGGTGGCCTCCACCCTGGCCGAGTCCAGCCGCCACCTGGAGCGCTGGGTGGAGGACATGCAGGCCCTGCGCGCGGCCTTCAAGGCGGGACCCCGGGGCACCGCCCAGGAGACCCTGGGCGGCGCGCTGACCCTGGCCCTGGGCAACCTGGCCGGAACCATCAGCGATCTCCGGGCCCTGTTCGAGCTGTCCGCCGGACTCCAGGGGCGGGAGGGCTGCCCGGTGCGCGACTGCCCCCGGGTGACCAACCTGGAGCAGGCCATCCAGGAAGGGGTCGAGGTGCTGGAGGCCACCAAGGATGCCTTCCATTCCAGGAAGTTGAGGGACCTGCGGCAGAAGCTGGAGAGCCTGATTCCAGTGGTCGGGTGCATGGTATTAAAATTTTTATTGACAGCCCATGGCGCTTCGTTAGGCTGGTGCTGATCTTAGTCCTGCATTTAGTGTGGGATGCCTTGACGGGTAGGAACTGTCCTGCAAGTCGTGAGGCGCAACTGAGTCGTTCCGGCCCTTCCGGAAGGACAATGGTTGCGCCTTTTTTCTGTTTCCTTCTCTAACAATTGCTTTATTCAGTCGCAGCGAAAAATGCCCCCAAGGGGGTGAGGCCTTGCCATGCCCGAATTGAATGATGCGCTGTCGCGGTTGCATTCCGCCTTGAACGAGTTCCTGCAGGCCCAGCCCGGGCCGGAGGAGGGGCCCGGCCCGGAGGAGCAGCAAGCCGCCCGGCGCATCCAGGACCTGGAAGCCCAGCTCCGGGAGCAGGCCCAGGCCCTGGCCGCGGCCCGGGACGAGCTGGACCGGGAGGTGCGGGGGCGCGAACGGATGGATCGGCTGCAGGCCGCCCGGATGAAGGTGCTGGAGCAGGTGATGGGCTCCGGCACCCTGGAACGGTGCCTGGACGTGCTGCTGGAACAGATGGCGGAGATCTTCCCTGAGCATCCGGCCTCGGTCCTGCTTCTGGATCCGGTGCACAACTGCCTGCGGGTGGGCGCCACCCTGGGGCTGCCGCCCAGCTACAGCGCGCTCATGGAGGGGATGAAGCTCGAGCCCGGGGGCAGCGGCTCGGTGGAGGCCTGCCGAAGCGGCCGGCGGGTGGTGGTGGACCGCCTGGAAACCCAGCCCAGCTGGCCGCTGGTGCGGGAGCTGGCCCTGAACGTCGGGTTCAGCGCCTGCTGGTCCGAGCCGATCCTGGCCGCCACCGGCGAGGTGCTGGGCGTCTTCGGCATCTATGCCAAGGCCCCGGAAAGCCATGACGAGCGCCACCTGGAGCTGCTCACCGAGGCTTCCCGCCTGGCCGGGCTGGTCATCGAACACCGGCGCGGGTGGGAGCAGCGGCTGCAGGTGGAAAAGATGGACGCCCTGGGCGTCCTGGCCGGCGGCATCGCCCACGACTTCAACAACATCCTTTCCGCCATCCTCAGTGCCGCCGAGCTCATCGAGTGGCAACTGGAGGCCGACAGCCCGGCGCGTTCCAAGCTGGAGATCATCTACAAGGCCGGCCAGCGGGCCCGGGAGCTGAACCAGCAGGTGCTCAGCTTCAGCCGGCGCGCGGAGGAGAAGCGGATTCCGTTCGATCTCAGCGCGGTGGTGAAGGAAGTGGCCGCCCTGCTGCGCGCCACCCTGCCGGAGGCCATCCGCATCCATTCCGACATCGCCTCCTCGGTGTGGGTCATGGGCGATCCCGGCCAGCTGCACCAGGTCATCATGAACCTCGCCGTCAACGGCTACCAGGCCCTGAAGCAGCAGGGCGGGACCTTGAGCCTGGGGCTGGCCGAGTTTGAGGAGCCGGGCGCGCCGCGCATGGCGCTGCTCACGGTGGGGGATACCGGCGCCGGCATGAGCCAGGCGGTGCGGGAACGGATCTTCGAGCCCTTCTTCACCACCAAGCCCGAAGGGCAAGGCACCGGGCTGGGCCTTTCGGTGGTGCACGGCATCGTGCACAAGCACGGCGGCAGCATCCAGGTGGACAGCGAACCGGGGCAGGGCGCGCGGTTCCAGGTGGCCATCCCCTGCCAGCCGCCCCAGCCCCGGGCGCCGTTCGAACTGGCCACGGAGGTCCAGGGGGGCTCCGAGCACATCCTGTTCGTGGACGACGAGGACATCGTCACCGCGCTGGCCAAGGAGGGGCTCCAGGCCCTGGGCTACCAGGTCACCGCCAAGACCAGCGCATTCGACGCCCTGGAGGTGTTCAAGGCCAAGCCGGACAGTTTCGACCTGCTGGTGACCGATCTGGACATGCCCTCCCTCTCCGGCGCGGAGCTGACCCGGCGCATGCGCAGGATCCGCCCGGACCTGCCGGCGCTGCTGGTGACCGGGGCCTTCCAGGCGCCGGATTCGCCCCTGGGGCTCACCGTCAGCTTCGCCGAGATCCTGGGCAAGCCCCTGTTCACCAAGGACCTGGCCCGGGCGGTGCGGCGGGCGATGGACAGCTGCCGGCTCAAGCCTCCGTCGCTGGGCTCCATCGACAAGGCCTTCGCCCAGGCGGACCCGGCGCCCGAGGCCAACGGCCCGCTGGTGCTGTTCGCCGAGGACAGCAAGGTGACCCGCTCGCTCATCGGTTCCTGGCTGGCCAAGGGCGGCTACCGGGTGCTGGAGGCCAGGGACGGCCAGGCGGCATGGGAAAGCTACTGCGCGGCCCCGGACCCCTCCTGCTTCAGCCTGCTGGTGACCGACCTGGACATGCCGCGCATGAGCGGCCTGGAGCTGGTGGAGCGGGTGCGCGGCCGGGACCCGCAGATGCCGGTGCTGGTGCTCACCGCCTCGGCCGACATGGAGGCCCTGAACCAGGTGCTTTTGCTCCACGTGAACGAGTTCCTCAACAAGCCCTTCGATTCCCAGGTGCTGCTGGAGCACGTGCGGCGCCTGATGGCGGAGCGCAAGTCGCGGCAGGTGTCCCGCCGGTTCGCGGAAACCGCCCAGGCGGTGCGGCTGGCCCAGCGGACCATGGAGGCCATGCCGGAGCCGGACCTGCCGGTCTATTCCATCTGCGAACCGCTGACCGACGCCGGGGGCGACGTGTTCCGCTGCATCCGGCACGCCGACGGGAGCGTGCTGCTGGTGCTGGCGGACGTGGCCGGGCACTCGGTGCTCAGCAGCTACGCGGTGGCCTCGTTCCTGGGCATGCTGTCCTCCTTCGCCCAGGACGGCCCGGATCTGGTGGAGCTGTTCCAGCGGCTGAACCAGAACATCCAGGGCGGACCCTTCCCGGAGACCGCCATCGCGGTGCTGGGCGCCCACTGGGACCTGGCCACGGGGCGGATGCACCTGGTGAACGCCGGCAACCCCTACGGGATCTGGCACCGCCGGAGCCTGGCGCGGACCGAGCAAGTGGTGCTGAGGGGCACCCCGCTGGGGCTGTTCGACCAGACCCGGCTCAGCGAAAAGGTGCTGGTGCTGGAACCTGGCGACCGCATGCTGTTCGGCACCGACGGCCTGTTCGACACCCTGTCCCCGGACCGGGCGTTCTTCCGCGACCGGGTTCCCGGGCTATGGCAGCAGCTCGCCAGCCGCCCCATCCAGCAGGCCCTGGGCGCGCTGTGCGACGCGGCCAAGCAGCACGGGGCCGGCCGGATCACCGACGACCTGCTGGTGGTGGGCCTGGAGCAGCCGCCCTGGACGCCGGCGCCGAACCAGCTGCTGCGGACCTATTCCTCCGTGGCCGGTTCGACCGACCGGGCCGACCGGGAGCTGAAAGAGCTGCTGGCCGGGCATCCCCTGGACCGCTCCAGCCGTTTCAGCCTGTCGTTGGCCCTGCACGAGGCCCTGAACAACGGCATGGAGCACGGCAACGGCGGCGACCCCGGCAAGCGGATCGCCCTGGACTGCCGGCTGTCCGGAGACACGGTCCAGGTGCGGGTGGTGGACGAAGGCCCGGGCTTCGCCCTGGAGGCCTGGAAGCCGGAGATCAGCAACGTTTCGGAACGGCACCGGGGTCTGGCGATCCTGCACCGCGCCACGGCCGGCCTGCGCATGCGCGGGGGCGAGCTGGAATTCCAAATCGACTTGAAGGGAGCTGAGCATGACTGCCAATCCTGATCCATTCGACATCGAGGTGCAGGGGACCACCTTGCGCCTGGTGGCCCTGGGGCCGCTGGTGGCCAGCGTAGTGGCGGCCCAGCGGGCCGCCCTGCGCGAGCTCATGAAGCGGGCCGGGCAGGCGGTGGTGCTGGACCTGACCGCCGCCGAGCTGGTGGATTCCCTGGGCATCACCCTGATCGTGGGCCTCTACAAGACCTGCCAGGAGCGCAAGCTGGCGTTCTCGGTGGCCGGGGCCAATCCGGAGGTGCTCCGGCTGTTCCGGTTCTTTCGGCTCAACGAGATCTTTGAAATCCGGGGGCAGTGACCCATGGGCAGCCTGGCGGACGACAACCTCATCCTGGAATTCGTGGCCGAAAGCCGCGAGCACCTGAGCACCATCGAACCCGATCTCCTGGCCATGGAGCAGGAGGGCGCGCACACCTCCCAGGAGGTGATCAACCGGGTGTTCCGGGCCATCCACAGCATCAAGGGCGGCGCAGGCTTCTTCGCCTTCGAGGCGATCAAGTCGCTGAGCCACATCATGGAAAGCGTGCTCATGCAGGTGCGCGACCGGGCCATGGCGGTGAC
>JARLGP010000296.1 GCA_031292735.1 Holophaga sp. | reverse complement strand
TGCTTGAGGAAGTCGCGGTGCTGGGGTTCCAGGCAGGCCAGGGCCGGGCCGAAGATGGCCAAGCCGAGGAGGGCCGCGCCGATGGTGCGAAGGATGGAACGGATTTTCATGCGAGGCCTTGGTTGGGTGGATCCCGGGCATCGCGACAGTCAGTTTGAAGAAGCTGCTCGGTCAATTTGAATGAGGGGAGGCCTGCCTCGATCGAGCCATGTGGCTAACCTATTGAATATTATTAATTAAGATCGTGGTCCAGAACTTGCAAACAACCCGCCGTCCTGCGGCAGGCCCTTCGGGCTGGCAGGAACCTCACCCCTGCTTTCTCCTGGAACAGCCCCATGCCTCCTGTCAGCGCCAAACCAGCCACCCGGCTGGCCCTTCACGGCCTCCGCCTGATGGCGTCCTGCCTGGTGCTGGCGGCCATGGGGTGCGTCCAGCTGCCGGAGATCAGCTACCTGAAACGGCCCATCCAGCCAGGCTCCGCAGTCGCGGCCAGCCGCCCGGGCCGGGAGGCCGGAAAGACCGAGGCGCTCCTGGCCAGGCGCCTGGCCGGCGCCGGGATCGAGATCAAGGGCCGCGCGGCCCTGGAAGCGGAGGCCAGCGGCCGGGTCTGGAGCACGGGGAACAAGGTCGCCCTGCTGTTCGACGGGCCGCAGACCATGGGCGCCATGATCGCGGCCATCGCCGGCGCCAGGGACAGCATCAATCTGGAGACCTACATTTTCGAGCAGGACGAAGTGGGGCTGCGGTTCGCCGACCTGCTGATCTGGAAGCAGCGGGAGGGCGTGCAGGTGAACATCATCTACGATTGCGTGGGCACCCTCGGCACTCCCGAAGCGTTTTTCGACCGCATGCGCCGGGCCGGCATCCATCTCTGCCCGTTCCACCCGCTCAACCCGGTGCTGCGCCTGGGCCGGTGGCAGATCAACCACCGGGACCACCGGAAGATCCTGGTGGTGGACGGCAAGGTGGGCTTCACCGGCGGCGCCAACATCAGCAGCACCTATGCGCACGGCTCCCTGTTCCACCGGAAGTCCAAGAAGCCCACCAGCCTCGGCTGGCGCGACACCCACGTGCGGATCGAGGGCCCGGCGGTGGCCGCCCTGCAACTGCTGTTCGTGGAGAACTGGTTCAGCCAGGAGGAGCACGGCCTGGATCCCAAGGCCTACTTCCCGCCCCTCGCCGAGGCGGGCGACAAGACCGTGCGGGTGGTGGGCAGCGAGCCCGGCAGCGATTTCGAGATCTACCGGGCCTACGTGGAAGCCTTCGACCAGGCGCGCCAAAGCATCCACCTCACGGCGGCGTACTTCGTGCCGGACGCGCAGGTGGTCCATGCCCTGGAGCGGGCCGCCCGCCGGGGTCTGGAGGTGGATGTGATCGTCACCAACGTCAACGACAGCGGCATCCTGCACCAGGCCAGCCAGTCCTACTACCAGGATCTCCTGGCGGCCGGGGTGCGGGTGTTCCAGTTGAACAGCTCCATCCTGCACGCCAAGACCGGGGTCATCGACGGCCAATGGTCCACGGTGGGCTCCACCAACATGGACATGCGCAGTTTCCTATACAACAAGGAGATCAACGTGATGGTCCAGGGCGCTTCCTTCGGCCGGGAGATGGAGGACGCATTCCGGGAGGACCTGAGGAATTCCACCGAGGTCACCCGGCAGGACTGGGCGCGCCGGCCCGGGGGCGATCGGGTCAAGGAGTGGGTCGCGCGGGCGCTTGGGCACTGGCTCTGACCCCCCTGGCTCCCGCTGAATTGAATGAGCGCCTGTTCATTCTGATGGAGCCAGGCATTCCCTTCGTTCATGTTTTTCATGTAAATATTAATAATAATTAAGTTAATCGATTGGCTTAATAACTGCTTGGGAACTGCCCGGGAATCTTTTTAAAGCTCGCCCGGGATGCCTTGCTTCTGCAGGGGCTTCATTCCGCGTCTAAAACGCCGCTACAAGGAGAGACAAGTGAACAAGATCGGTGGTTATCCCGGAATCAAAATATGGTCCATGGCGATCCTGACGGCCGCCCTGGCCATGGGCTGCCAGGGGAATCGTGATCCCATCCTGGGGGGGAACGACAGTGCGGTCCTGGTGCCCCTGGGGCCCCAGGTGACCCTCACGGTTCCGGCCACCACGCTGCCCGGGCCCACCCCCGGAGCGCCGACCAACGCGTCCATCAGCGCGGCCTTCACGGAGAACATGAACCCCGCCACCATCACCGGCGCCAGCTTCACCCTCGCCGGCCCCGGCGGGGCCGCCGTGGCCGGCTCCGTGGGCTATGCCCACAGCACCGCGGTGTTCACTCCCAACGTGGCGCTGACGGCCTTGACCACCTACACCGCCACCATCACCACCGCGGCCACCAGCACCTCCGGGGCGCCCCTGGCGGGCAACCAGGCGCTGCTGCCCGCTTCCAGCAACTATGTGTGGACCTTCAGGACCGGCGCCGGGCCTGACACCACCCGGCCCCAGGTGACCCTCACCGTTCCGGCCACCACGGATCCGGGGCCGACCCCGGGGGTGGCCACCAACACGGCGCTTTCCGCGGTCTTCAGCAAGCCCATGAATCCCACCACCCTCGACGCGGCGAGCTTCACCCTCACCGGGCCCGGCATCACCGCGGTTCCGGGTGCGGTGGGCTACGCCTCCGGCACCGCCACCTTCACACCCTCGGCCGCGCTGACGCCCGGCACGACGTACACCGCCACCCTCAGCATCGCGGTCACCGATCTGGCCGGCAACCAGCTGGAGGGCAACCAGGGCACCCCGCCCGCGGCCAGCGCGTATGTCTGGACCTTCACCGCCGGCCTGGCCGGGAACACGGTCCGGCCGCAGGTGACCCTCACCTTCCCGGCCACGACGGTTCCGGGCCCCACCGGCGTCGCGCTCAACGCGGCGATCACCGCGACCTTCAGCAAGGACATGGCCCCCGCGACCCTCAACCTGGCGAGTTTCACGGTGACCACGCCGTTGCCCGGGGAATCCGCCACGGGCAGCGTGGCCTACTCGGGCGGCGACCGGACCGCGACGTTCACGCCCAGGTCCCCGCTGGCGCCGAACACCACCTACACCGCCACCGTCACCACCGCGGCCACGGACGTGACCGGCAACCAGCTGGCCGGCAACCAGGCTTCCCTGCCCGCGGCCAGCCGCTATGTCTGGACCTTCACCACCGGCTCGGCGCTGGCGTCGACCTCCATCAGCCTGGGCGCGGCCGGTCCCTTCGGGATCATGGCGACCGCCACCGTCACCAATACCGGGGCCTCCGTGATCAACGGCGATGTGGCCCTGCAGCCGGGCTCCGACGTGACCGGGTTCCCCCCCGGGATCCTGAACGGCAGCCTCCACGTCAATGACGGCACCTCCGCCCAGGCCGGGACCGACCTGCTGTCCGCCTACAACACTGGCAAGGCGCTGCCGCCGGGGACCACCATCACCGGGGGCGCCGACCTGGGCGCCCTGTATGCCGGCGGGATGGCTCCGGGGACCTACACCTCCGGCAGCACCATGCTGGTGTCGAGCCCGCTCGTGCTGGATGCCGGGGGCAACGTGGACGCGGTCTGGGTGTTCCAGATCGGTTCCTCGCTGACCACCGGCGCCAGCATGACGCTGGCCAACGGCGCCCGGCCCGGGAACGTCTTCTGGGTCATCACCCAGGACGCCACCGTGGGGACGGGCAACGTCTTCTACGGGTCCATCCTCGCCGGCCGCAGCGTCACCGGACTGACCGGCGCGACCATCAACGGCCGGATCCTGGCCGGCGCCACGTCCACCTCGGGCACCGTCGCCCTGGATACCACCACCGTCAACGTCCCCGCCTCGTAATGCATTCATTGGAACGGTCCCTTCCCCCTAGGAGAAAGCCATGAGATTCGCAAAAGGTTCAGGGTTGCTTGGTCTGGTGGCGTTCGCCGTCATCGCCGGCCCCGTCGCGCAAGCCCAGGATGCCGGCTGGTATGCCGGCGCCAACATCGGCCGGTCCAAGGCCAAGATCGATGACCCGGCGATCACCAACGGCCTGCTGGGCCAGGGCTTCTCCAGCGTCGCCATCGATGACCACGACCGCAACACCGGGTTCAAGATCTTCGGCGGCTACCAGTTCAACCGCTACCTAAGCCTGGAGGGCGGCTACTTCAACCTGGGGCATTTCAACTTCACGGCCACCACCGTGCCCACCGGCACGCTGAACGGCGATATCCGGATCCAGGGCCTGAACCTGGACCCGGTGTTCACCCTGCCCATCACGGAGAAGTTCTCCGCCTTCGCCAGGGTGGGGCTCACCTACGCCCAGGCCAAGGATTCCTTCAACGGCAGCCGGTTCGTCCAGGTCCAGGATTCAGGGCCCAAGCAGGAGACCTTCAACGCCAAGTTCGGCGGCGGCCTGCAGTACGATTTCACCCGGTCGGTGGGCATGCGGGTCGAGGCGGAACGCTACCGGATCAGCGACGCGGTGGGCAACCGCGGCGACGTCGACCTGTTCTCGGTGGGTGTGGTGGCCCGGTTCGGCCGGCATGCGCCGGCGGCGTCCCAGGCTGCCGCCCCGCCCCCGGCGGCGGTGGAAGCGCCCGTGCTGGTCATCGTGCCGGTGCCGACGCCCACCCAGCAGTACTGCACCATCCTCGACCTGGAATTCGCCATCGACACCGACGACATCCGGAAGGAAGACAAGGAGAAGCTGGCGGTGCTGGGCACCTACCTGGCCAAGTACCCCGAGACCTCGGCGGTGATCGAAGGCCACAGCGACAACGTGGGAACCTCCGAACACAACCAGCTCCTGTCCCAGCGCCGGGCCGAGAGCGTGGTGAAGTACCTGGTGACCGACCTCCACATCGATCCGGCCCGCTTGTCGGCCAAGGGCTACGGGGAAACCCGGCCGGTGGCCGACAACAGCACGGAGGAAGGGAAACGGAAGAACCGGCGGGTGGATGCGGTGGTCGCCTGCGTGACCGACGTGCAGGGGCTCACGGTGGCTCCCGCCCGGATGACCCTTGCCCTGTATATCGATTTCGACCAGCAGAAGGCCGACGTCAAGCCGGAATACGATGGCGAGCTGCGCAAGGTGGCCAACCTACTCAAGGCGAATCCCACCATTTCCGCCACCGTGGAAGGCCATACCGGCAATCTGCAGGCGACCCAGGCGCAGGCGGTGGAAATCTCCCGGCGCCGGGCCCAGAACGTGGTGGACTACCTGGTGAACAACTTCGGCATCGAACGCTCCCGGCTCACCGCCAGGGGCTACGGCGACGCCCGGCGCTTCGCCTACAACACCAGCGCCGAGGGCGAGCAGGAGAACCGCAGGGTCAACATCATCTTCACCTACCCGAATTGATGAGGACAACTTCCATGAGAACAGTTGGATTTGGGCACATCAGTGTGCTCGCGGCGCTGCTCGGGGTGGTGGTTCCGGCCTTCGGGATGCAGGAACAGCACCACGAACAGCGCCAGGAACAGGCGAGGCCCGAACAGAACCATGAACAGGCCAGGCCCGAACAGCGCCACGAAGAGGCCAGGCCCGAACAGCGGCAGCAGCCCCAGGCCAGGGCGCCCCAGGGACGGCCCGAACAGCCCAGGGGCAGGGCTCCCGAGCAGCGACCCCAGCAGTCCCAGCACCCGCAGGGGCCCCAGGACAGGCCCCAGCGGGCCGATCGCCAGGGGCAGCCCGGTCATGGCGGAGGCCAGCGGGCCTCCTGGCAGGACCACCGGGCCGGCAACTTCCAGTCCGAGCACCGCTCCTGGCAGCAGCGGGGCGGCTACCACGGCTACCGGGTTCCCGACGGCCGGTTCCGCTCCCGGTTCGGGGAGCAGCACCGGTTCCGCATGTCCGCCTACCCCATGGCCATGTACGGCGGGCATCCCCGCTTCCGCTACGGCGGCCTCTGGCTGAACGTGCTCGACCCGTGGCCGGAGACCTGGGCGGCCGACTGGTACGGCAACGATGACGTCTACATCGGCTTCAGCGACGGCGGCTACTACATGTATAACAGCAGCTACCCCGGGGATCAGATAGCCCTTTCGATCTCCCAGTAGGCCGCAGCGGCCTGCTGAGCCGAGTGAAGCGCCCGTGCCGAACAGGCCGGGCGCTTCGCCTTTAGGCGCCGTCACTCAATGTTATTCCCTGCAGTTTGGACATTTGGTCCGGTCCAATCATTCCCTGCCGGTGGCTCCGGAATCGTTCGTTCCGGTCCCCCGGGTTCGCGCCGACCCATTTCGAGTCCCCCGGCCAGGCGCCGACCCACGCTTACGCTTCGGACTTTC
>JARLGP010000295.1 GCA_031292735.1 Holophaga sp. | reverse complement strand
CCGTTCCTGGTCGTTGCTGTCCATGGCCCGTTCCTGGACCCGCTGGTTGTCCCGGAACATGTGGGCGCCCTTGAACATGGCGTCCACCAGGGTGGTCTTGCCATGATCGACGTGGGCGATGATGGCGATGTTGCGGATCTTCTCGATGGCGGTCATGCGGGTCCTTGGAAAGAGCTGGGGAACCCGGGCTCGGGCAGCCGGGGCAGAACCCTTGATTTTAGCAGGCGGATGGCAAATCCCGTAGAATGGATTTCAGAGACCGCCACTGGCAGGAACATTAGGTTGAATATTTCATCTCATGGAGCCGATCATGCATATCAACGAACTGCTTACCACCATCGTTGATCTGGGCGGTTCCGACCTGCACCTGAAGGTGGGCAACTATCCCATCGGCCGGATCAAGGGCCGGCTCACCCCGCTCACCCAGTTCAAGAAGCTGGTGCAGGAAGACACCATCGCCATGGCCTACTCGATCATGGCCACCGACCGGCAGAAGGCGAAGTTCAAGGAGAACATGGACATCGACCTGGCCTATTCGGTGCCGGCGCTGGGCCGGTTCCGCTGCAACATCTTCAACCAGCGGGGCACGGTGGGCATGGTGCTGCGGGTCATCCCCCGGCGGATCTTCTCCCTGGAGGACTTGATGCTGCCCCGGGTGCTGGGCAAGATCTGCGAGGAGCAGCGCGGCCTGGTGCTGGTCACCGGCACCACCGGCTCGGGCAAGTCCACCACCCTGGCGGCCATGATCGACCTGATCAACGCCACCCGCACCGAGCACATCCTCACCATCGAGGATCCCATCGAGTACCTGCACAAGGACAACCTGTCGATCATCAACCAGCGGGAGGTGGAGGCCGACTGCCGGTCGTTCTCCACCGCCCTGCGTGCGGCGCTGCGGCAGGATCCGGACGTGATCCTGGTGGGCGAGATGCGCGACTACGAGACCATCGAGACCGCCATCCACGCGGCCGAGACCGGGCACCTGGTGTTCTCCACCCTGCACACCCTGGACGCCGCCGAGACGGTCAACCGGGTGATCTCGGTGTTCCCGCCCCACTACCAGAAGCAGATCCGCATCCAGCTGTCCCAGGTGCTGCGGGCGGTCATCAGCCAGCGCCTGGTGCCCCGGGCCGACGGCCAGGGCCGGGTGCCGGCGGTGGAGGTGATGATCGTCACCGAGACCGTGAAGGCCTGCATCGAGGACAAGGAGAAGACCAAGAACCTCAAGGACGTGATCGCCCAGGGCACCTCCCAGTACGGCATGCAGACCTTCGACCAGAGCCTCTATTTCCTGCTGCAGGAAGGCCTCATCACGGTGGAGGAGGCCCTCAAGCGCGCCACCAACGTGGGCGAGTTCAAGCTGCGCCTGGAGGGGGTCGGCAGCAGCAACGAGGCGGCCCGGGCCGCCATGGCCCGGGGGATGGCCATCAGCAGCGGCCAGGGCCGGGAAGCCGACGGCGCGCTGGGCCAGATCCCGGGCCGGCGCACCGGCGAGTTCAAGATCCGCCTGGGCCGCTGAACTCAGAACCGCACGCCCACCCCTTCCATGATGCTTAAATAAAAAGGGTTCCCGATTTCCCGGGATTTCCTCGGGCGGATGCGCAAAAAGGGCCTGGATCCGGTGGCCGGCCTGTGATTGTATAGGCATGTCTGTACCATCGGCTGCAGTGCCCTTCCGTGAGGTAGCCCCGTGTCCCAGCGCATCGTCGAGTGTGTCCCCAACTTTTCCGAAGGCCGCGACCTGGCCAGGCTCAAGGTGATCACCGACGCCATCGCGGCGGTGGCGGGGGTCCAGCTGCTGGACGTGGATCCGGGCGCGGCCACCAACCGCACCGTGGTCACCTTCGTGGGCGATCCGGAGCAGGTGCTGGAGGCCGCCTTCCAGGCGGTGCGCACCGCGGCCCAGGTGCTGGACATGGCCGGCCATCACGGCGCCCATCCGCGCATGGGGGCCACCGACGTGTGCCCGTTCGTGCCGGTGGCGGGGGTCACCATGGAGGAGTGCGCGCAGCTGGCGCGCCGGCTGGGCGAGCGGGTGGGCCGGGAGCTGCAGCTGCCAGTGTACCTGTACGAGCAGGCCGCCAGCCGTCCCGAGCGGCGCAACCTGGCGGTGGTGCGCAAGGGCGAGTACGAGGGCCTGGCCGAGAAGCTCAAGGACCCCCAGTGGGCCCCCGACTTCGGGCCGGCCCGCTTCGACCCCAAGGCCGGCGCGCTCATCACCGGTGCCCGGGCCTTCCTGATCGCCTACAACATCACCCTCAACAGCCGGGACAAGGCCCACGCCACCGACCTGGCCTTCGAGCTGCGGGAGAAGGGCCGGGTGGCCCGGCGCGGCCAGACCAGCGCCTTCTACAGCAGCGGCGAACCGCTGCGCTACGCCGAAGGCCGCTTCCCCTGCGGCAACTGCGAGGTGGACGCCGCCAGCTTCGAGGCGCTGGAGCAGCACTGCCGGGACAGCCACGGCTACGAGCTGCGGCACCTGCTGGGCCTCAACGGCATCGACCCGGACCGCGGCCTGGCCGGGCAGAAGGTCTACAAGGCCGGGCTGTTCCGCGCCTGCAAGGCGATCGGCTGGTACGTGGACGGCTACAAGCGGGCCCAGCTTTCCATCAACCTCACCGACTACCAGGTGACCCCGCCCCAGGCGGTGCTGGAGGCCACCCGGCGGATGGCCGCGGAGCGCGGGCTGGTGGTCACCGGCAGCGAGATCGTCGGCCTGGTGCCGTTCCAGGCCCTGGCCGAGGCCGGCCGGTTCTACCTGCGCCAGCAGGG
>JARLGP010000294.1 GCA_031292735.1 Holophaga sp. | reverse complement strand
CGGCCCGGAACAGCGCACCGCCGATGGCCAGGTTGAGCAGCGACCAGAGCACGTTCACCGTGGGCGAGGACAGCCCCTTGCCGGGCGGGTGGGCGAAGGGCGAGGGGAACCGGTCCCCGGAAACGCCGTGCACGAAATGCGGCACGGCATTGGCGAGCAGAAGGCCGGCGAAGAAACTGGCGAGGGCGTGACCCAGGGTCATGATCGTGATTCCTTTCTGAAACGTGCGTCCAGCAGCGGTGGATGGGCGGTGCCGGCGCTCACCGCTCCGCCAGCCGCTTGAAGATCTCCCCGGCCGCGAGCAGGGTCTCCTGGTCCCGCGGGTCGAGTTCGGAGACGGCCTGGGCCAGCCAGCTGTACTTGGCGTCCTTGATCCGCTGGCGCCTGGCCGCGCCGCGGGCGGTGAGCTGGATGCGGATCTGTCGGCCGTCGGTGGGGTGCGGCGTGCGTTCCACCAGCCCCATGGCGGCCAGCGCGGCGATGGTGGTTCCCATCGACTGCGGCCGGACGGCCTCGGCCCGGGCCAGTTCGGCGGTGGTGGCGGGCCCCCCTCGGGCCAGCCGGCCGAGCACCGACCTTTCGCTCCAGGAAAGCTCCTGGGAGCCCGTGGCGGAGCGCATCCGGCGCATCAGCAGGCCGACCGCCTGGGCCAGTTCCGATACGGATCGTTCGAGATCGGCAGGGTTCTTCATGGATCCAGACTAGGAAAAGCCAGGCAGACTGGCAAGTACAAATGGCAAGTTTATCTGTCTAGCCCAGGGGACCGAATGGCTCGAAGAAGCGCGCCAGGAGAGCGGAAACCCGACTCCGACAGGGACCTTGGGCCCTGCGGTCACGCATCCGCGTAGGCATTTTCACCATGAAGTTACGGCATGGAAGCAGGAAGGAAAAGAGGCGGCCCCAGGATCAAGAGCACTTTCTACCCAACCCCTGCTAGGGCGACCGCTCTTTGCATGTTTCTGGTGATCCTATGAACATACGTCAGACCCTATGGGCGCTTTGCGCTTCAACCTTGCTCCTCCTGCCGGTGGGTTGCTCCAACAGCCATTCCTCCCCGGGCAGCACCTCCAGCGGAGGGGGGGCCGCCACGGGTCTCCAGTTCATCGCCCAGGGCTCCCTTGACGGGGCCACGGACCTTTCCGGTCTCACCGGCACCCTGGAGAACGGCAATCCCGCCGCCATCCTCGGGGGCCTGGGATCGGGCCTGGCCTGGGCCGGAGGCACCACCTTCATCGCCATCCCGGACCGGGGGCCCAACGCCCTGGCCTATGATTCGACGGTGGACAACACCACGTCCTACATCGAGCGTTTCCACACGATCCAGATGTCACTGACGGCCAACACCTCGGGTTCGGGCCTGCCCTACCTGCTCACCCCCACCCTGACCAACACGACCCTGATGGCCTCCAGCACCGCCCTGAACTACGGCACCGCCAGCTCCGCGGCCCTGACTGCGGTCCAGTCCCTGAACGGGAGCAACGGCGTCTACTACTTCACCGGCCGGTCCGACGGGTTCGGCACCGGCACTTCCGGCAATTCGGCCGATGCCCGCCTGGATGCCGAAAGCGTCCGGGTGGCCAACGACGGCAACAGCATCTACATCTCCGACGAGTACGGTCCCTACGTCTACCAGATCGACCGGCAGACCGGAGTCCGGCTGAAGAGCTTCACCCTGCCTGCCACGTTCTACGTGGCGGCCAAGAGCGCCATGGGGGCCACCGAGATCAGCGGCAACACCAGCGGCCGGGTGGCCAACAAGGGCATGGAAGGCCTGGCCATCACCCCGGACGGCACGACCCTGGTGGGCTTTGTTCAGTCTCCCCTCATCCAGGACGGCGGCGATGGCGGCCGCTGCAACCGGATCATCACCATCGATATCGCCACCGGCGCCACCCACCAGTACGTCTATGACAACATGATCGGCAGCAAGAGCTACAACAGCAGCGAAATCCTGGCCATCAACAGCCACGAGTTCCTGGTGGACGAACGGGACGGCAAGGGCCTGGGGGACGGCAGCAGCGCCGTCATCAAGCGCCTCTACAAGATCGATATCGCCGGCGCCACCGACGTCAGCGGGCTCAGCGGGGAATCCACCCTGCTCCCCTACGCGGTGAGCAAGACCCTCTTCCTGGACATCCAGGCCGCCCTGGTCAACAGCGGCACCGCGGCCACGGCCATCCCCTCCAAGATCGAAGGGGTGGCCTTCGGGCCGGACATGACGATCAGCGGCAGCGCCAAGCACACCCTCTGGATCGCCAATGACAACGACTTCGTTCCGGACACCTCCGGAACCAACCGGTTCTACGTCTTCGCCTTCAGCGATGCCGATCTGGGCGGCAGCACCTACGTCGGCCAGGCCGTGACCCCCTATGCCGGCGCCACCACTGCGGTGACCGGCGTCTCCCTCAGCACCACCACCCTGAGCCTGAACGTCGGGGGCGCTTCCGGCAGCCTGACGCCCGTCGTGCTGCCCGCCCTGGCCAGCAACAAGGCCGTGACCTGGACCTCCAGCCTGCCCGCCGTCGCCACCGTGACCGGCGGCCGCGTCACCCCCCTGAGCGTGGGCAGCACCACCATCACGGCCACCGTCAGCGGCGGCTTCACCGCCACCTGCAACGTCACCGTGGGAGCGGCCGTGGTGGCCGCCACCGGCGTCACCTTGAGCAGCACCTCCCTGAACTTCGTCCAGGGGGATGCGGCCAAGACCCTCACCGCCACGGTGAGCCCCAGCAACGCCACCAACTCCGCGGTGACCTGGGCCACCGACAACACCGCCGTGGCCACGGTCGCCAACGGCACCGTCACGGCGGTGAACGTGGGCACGGCCCACATCACCGCGACCACCGTGGACGGCGGCTTCGTTGCCTCCTGCGCGGTTTCGGTGACGGCCGCCTCGGTTTCCGTCACCGGCGTGACCCTGGACCACAGCAGCCTGACCCTCAGCGGCGCCAAGACCCTGAAAGCCACGGTGACCCCGGCCGACGCCACGGATGCCAGCATCACCTGGACCACCGGCAATGCCTCCATCGCCACCGTTTCCGGCGGGGTCGTCACGGCAGTGGCCGTGGGCTCCACCACCATCACCGCCACCGCCAGCGACGGGACCACCCAGGCCTCCTGCGCCGTGACCGTGGTGCCGTTCTACGGGTTCGACAACACCGGCCTGCTCTACAGCAAGGTCGGCCTGACCGGTGCCTGGGGCCCGGTGGACAGCAGCGACACGGTGACCTTCTCCAACAACGCCACCGCCCTTTCCATGGTCATCACCCGGGATGACGCCACCTTCTACGGCATCGTCAACCAGAGCAGCACCTACAACAACGGGAACATCTACCAGAAGACCGGAATCAACGGGACCTGGTCCCTGGCGGACGGTGCCGTAGCGCCAGGCACCATGAAGGCCGTGGCCTACGATGGGACCCAGTTCTACGGGTTCACCAACACGGGCAAATACAACACCGAGGTGATCGGTGGTGACGCGTGGGGAGGTTCGAATTCGCTCGTCACGGGCACCACTCCGGCCCTCATCGCGGTGGTCTTCGATGGCACCACGTTCTATGGTTTCAATGCCAACGGCACCCTCTTCACCACGTCCTCCTACTCGACCACCACCACCGCCTGGGCCTCGGGCAGCACCAACAGCCTCACCGGCGTCTCCCTGGTCTCGGTCGTCTCCGACGGCAGCACCTACTACGGCATCACCAGCGACGGCCTGCTCTACACCAAGGTCGGCCTGGCGGGCAGCTGGAGCACCGCCGACGCGAGCAATGCCTCCGCAACGGCCCTGATTTCCCTGACCTGCCAGTAGGGTTCTCCCGGTCCAGGCGCCCGGCCATCCGAAAGGATGCCGGGCGCTTTTTCATGGCACCTGGAATCCCGGCACACCCAGCGCGGTGGGGCCGGCCGCCAGGATCCGCACCGCCTGCTCCGCCGCCCATGCCGGGTCCAGGGCCGTGTCGGCGATGCCGGAGACCAGCCGGGTGTGCGCGTGGTCCACCCGCCCGGGTTGCGCCCACAGGGCCACCGGGGCCAGGGTCAGGTAGGCCGAGAAGGGGTGATGGATGCTGCCCGGCCGCTCGCCGATCAGGTGCACCACGGCGCACAGTTCCCCCGGGTCGGGGCGCCCCCCGAACAGGTCTTCGCCCATGCGGTAGCCGGCGCGCACCCGGCCGTTGCGCAGCACGGGAAGCTCCGGAACCCGGGTCAGCCCCGCCCGGTCCAGGCCCTGGGCCAGGGCGGCCAGGAAGGGCTCCAGGTGGCCCGGGTCCATGAGCGCCTGGGCGTTGAGGCCGTCGGAAATCGCCACCAGCACCCGGGCCCGGGTGCCCGCCAGGCGCCGCAGCCAGGCGCGGGACGCCTCGTCCAGCACCTCCCCGGTCTGGGGGTGCATCAGGAAGTCGTCCCGGTCCAGGGACTGGCTATGCAGCACGGTGCCGCCCAGGGATTCCGGGAACCCCGGAGGGAAGCCCAGGGGCAGGACGCTGCGGGCGTCGGCGAACCCCTGGCGCAGCTCCCGATCCTCGGCGGGGGCCAGGTCCCAGGGCTCGGGGCCGTGGCCCTCGGCCAGGGGCACGCCCCGCCGGCGCACCACGGCCATGGCCCGGCGCCCTTCCTCGTCCAGGACGGCGTCGGGCCGCGGGTCGCCCTTGCGCCGGCGGTACTGCCGCCACACCCACAGGGGCTGGCCGAAGTGCGCGGTGGGCCGCCCGGCCCGGTCGATGACGCCCAGCTCCTGGAAGAAGCGCCACATGGGGTCGTTGACCCGGGTGCCGAAGCGCTCGCGCAGGCGCACATGGTCCTGGAACCCGGTGGTGAGGTAGCCCAGCATGGGGTCGTTGCGGGTGGGCAGGGCCATGAGATAGGCCGGGGCGGCCGGCGCCAGCTGGTCCTGGCACCATTCCAGGTCGTCCAGGGTGAGGTCCATGTGCAGGGTGGCGCAGATGTCCAGGCCGATGGTGAGGCCGTGCAGCTTGCCCATGGCCAGGTCCTCCAGGCAGCAGCGGACCAGCTGCTCCCGGGTGCGGAACACCTCCGGGCCGATGAACCCGGCCACGTCGTTCACGTGCACCCAGGGGGCCGCGGGCCGCCCGGCCCGCAGCTGGGCCCGGGCCACCCGGCGCTGGAGCATCCGGATCAGCCCGTACTTGCGCGATTCGTGCACCACCATGTCGGTGCCGTGGCCGTGCCCGTTGGTGAAATCGGCGCCCTGGCCGGTCTCGAAATAGAAGCTGAACGGGCCGGTGCGCTGGTCGGCGTAGCGCAGGAGCTGGTCCAGGTCCAGGCCGAAGGTGGCGTTGGCGCTGGCCGAGCCGGCCAGGCTCTGGAACCAGATGCCGGTGCTGTGCGGCGTCCGGCGCTCCAGCTCGGCCTGCAGGTGGATGTGGGTCAGCACGCAGGTGGGCAGGGTCGCCTCCAGGCCGAAGGTGTCCACCAGGTCCTTCAGGGCCGCCTCCAGCCGGGCCACGGTTTCCGGGTCGCTGCTGGCGGGATTGGTGCCCAGCACCACGTCGCCCACCGCGAAGGACCAGGCGGAGAGCACCTGCCAGAGCAGGTCCTCCGGGTGGTCGGTGGGGGAATTGGGCTGCACCCGGGCCCCCAGGTAGCCCGGGGCGCCGATCCGCGAGCCCGGCAGGGGCGTGCAGAAGCGCGCGCCGGTGCGGGTCAGCTCGGCGTCGTCCATGAGCTTCACCACGCAGGCGATGGCGTCGCTGCCCAGGCCCGCCAGGAGCGGCGCCAGGGCCGCGGGATGCTCGGCCAGGATCCGCTCCTTGAGCCGGGCGAAGGTGAGCTCGCCGGTCCCGGCGCTGCGGAACGGTTCCAGGTCGCGCTGCACGGCGTCGTAGATCGGGTCCGGGAAAACCGGATGCGCCTCCAGCTCGGCCACCCGGGTGCGCCCCAGCAGGGCGCGGGCCTGGGCCCGGGCGGCCTCGTCGGCCGCGGCCACGCCGACGATGCGGTCACCCTCCTTGAACGGGTTGGCGGCACCCAGGAGGCGGCGGTAGCGGTCCGGGTCGAAACCGCCGGCCTCCTGGCGCATGTGGGAGAACAGATCCGGAGTCATGCTCCAGAATAAGCCTCCCCGGGCATCCATGTATCGTGAATAGCTAGGCCTTTTCCAGCGCCACCGCCACCGCCACCGAGGCGCCGACCATGGGGTTGTTGCCCATGCCCAGGAAGCCCATCATTTCCACGTGGGCCGGCACTGAGGAGGAGCCGGCGAACTGGGCGTCGGAATGCATGCGGCCCATGGTGTCGGTCATGCCGTAGGAGGCGGGGCCGGCGGCCATGTTGTCCGGGTGCAGGGTGCGCCCGGTGCCGCCGCCGCTGGCCACGGAGAAGTAGGGCTTGCCCTGCTCCTGGCACTCCTTCTTGTAGGTGCCCGCCACCGGGTGCTGGAACCGGGTGGGGTTGGTGGAGTTGCCGGTGATGCTCACGTCCACGCCCTCGTGGTGGTTGATGGCCACCCCTTCGCGCACGTCGTCGGCCCCGTAGCAGCGCACCTTGGCCTTCTCGCCCTTGGAGTAGGCCCGCTCGCCCACGATCTCCAGCCTGCCGGCGGCGTAGTCGAACTTCGTCTGGACGTAGGTGAAGCCGTTGACCCGGGAGATGATCTGCGCGGCGTCCTTGCCCAGGCCGTTGAGGATGACCTTGAGGGGCTCCTTGCGCGCCTTGTTGGCGCTCTTGGCCAGGCCGATGGCGCCCTCGGCGGCGGCGAAGGACTCGTGCCCGGCCAGGAAGGCGAAGCACTTGGTCTCTTCCTTCAGCAGCCGGGAGGCCAGGTTGCCGTGGCCCAGGCCCACCTTGCGATCGTCGGCCACCGAGCCGGGGATGCAGAAGGCCTGCATGCCTTCGCCCAGGGACAGGGCGATGTCCACCGCCCGGGTCTGGCCCTTCTTCAGCGCGATGGCCGCGCCCAGGATGTAGGCCCAGCATACGTTCTCGAAGCAGATGGGCTGGATCTCCTTGACGATGGCATACACGTCCACGCCCTTGGCAGTGCTCATCTGGCGGGCCGCTTCCAGCGATTCGATCTGATACTTGGCCAGGACCTTTTCGATCTGGGGAATCCTTCGTTCATAGCTTTCGAACAGAGCCATGGTCTTCCTCCTATTCGTGCCGGGGATTGATGGTGCGCACTGCGTCAGCGAAACGGCCGGTGGTGCCGGTGCAGCGCTTGATGGCCTCACCCGGTTCCACGCCCTTCTGGACGGCATCCATCACCTTGCCCAGGTTCACGAACTCGTAGCCGATGACTTCGTCCTGCTCGTCCAGCGCCATCCGGGTCACGTAGCCCTCGGCGATCTCCAGGTAGCGCACGCCCTTGGCGACGGTGCCGTACATGGTGCCGACCTGGCTGCGCAGGCCCTTGCCCAGGTCCTCCAGCCCGGCGCCGATGGGCAGGCCGCCCTCGGAGAACGCGGTCTGGCTCCGGCCGTAGGCGATCTGCAGGAACAGTTCGCGCATCGCGACGTTGATGGCGTCGCACACCAGGTCGGTGTTGAGGGCCTCAAGGATGGTCTTGCCGGTGAGGATCTCGGCGGCCATGGCGGCGCTCTGGGTCATGCCGGAACAGCCGATCACTTCGATCAGCGCTTCCTGGATGACGCCTTCCTTCACGTTCAGGGTGAGCTTGCAGGCCCCCTGCTGGGGGGCGCACCAGCCCACGCCGTGGGTGAGGCCGGAGATATCCTTGATCTCCTTGGCCTGGACCCAGCGGCCTTCCTGGGGAATGGGCGCCGGGCCGTGGTTGGGCCCCTGCGCCACGCGGCACATGTGCTGGACCTCGGTGGAATAGATCATGGACGGGCCTCCTGATGAGTAGCGACTGGATCGAGCGGCTATCAATACTGATGGATTCAATATAACCCACTTCCCCAGGCGGAGGCCGGCCCGCCGGCCGGGAACCAAGCCCGGTCCCGGCGCACTCCTATCCCTAGCAGTCCCATGGCCGGATGGATAAAACCGCACTCCTGCGCCCTTCCCCGCCCTTGTCGTGATGTTGTGGAAGCACTTATGGATGCAGTTGTTGCAAAGAATGTCAGCAAGACCTTCCGGGGCAAGCGGCCGGTGGCCGCCCTCACCGGGGTGAGCCTGGCCATCCGCGAGGGGGAGATCTACGGCCTCCTGGGGCCCAACGGCGCCGGCAAGACCACCCTCATCGCCATCCTCATCGGGCTCACCAGCCCGGACCAGGGGTCCGTGGAGGTGTGCGGCCTGGACGTGCAGCGGCACCTCCATGCGGTCCAGCGCCAGGTCAACCTGGTGCGGGGCTTCAGCGGGGTGCTTGAGAAGTTCACCACCTGGGAGCTGCTGTCCTACTACGCCCTGCTCTACGGCATGCCCCGCTCGCGGGTGGAGGAGGTGATGGCGCTGGCCGGCATCACCGGGAAGCGCGACGCCCAGGTGGCCCAGTTCTCCAGCGGCTGGCGGCAGCGCTTCTTCATTGCCAAGGGCGTCATCAACCGGCCGAACGTCCTGTTCATGGACGAGCCCACCGTGGGCCTGGACGTGGACGCGGCCATGGCGGTGCGCGACATCATCCGCGACCTCAACCGCGACGGCTGCACCATCCTGCTCACCACCCACTACATGCGGGAGGCGGAGGAGCTGTGCGACCGGATCGGGCTGATCTCCGAGGGCCGGATCGTGGTGGAAGGCACCGCCGCGGAGCTGAAGGCCCAGGTGAAGAGCGACGAGGCCATCCTGGTCCGGGGCCAGCTGGAGCCCGCCCTGCGGGAGCGGCTGGGCCGGGTGCCGGGGGTGCTGGGCGTGGCCCAGGGCGAGGCCTTTTGCCGGCTGCTGGTGCGCGACCGGGCCGCCCTGAAACCGGTGCTGCGGACCCTGCTGGAGGCCGATGCCGGCTTCGCCGGCATCAGCTTCGACGAGCCGAGCCTGGAGGATGTCTTCCTGATGCTCACCCAGAAAGGCCTGGAGCAGGGCGATGAATGACTTGACCCTTTCCTGCAAGCGGATCCTGGCCCACGCCTACCACATCCTGGTGAGCGCCAAGCGGGACGCCTTCCGGCTGTTCGACGTCACCCTCTGGCCGCTGGTGCTGTTCCTGAGCATGACCCTGTTCGCCGGTTCCTTCACCCACGACCGGAACGTGATCGGCGTGGTGGTGCTGGGCGCCCTGGGCTGGAGGATCATCTACCACTTCCAGATGGAGGCGGTGCAGCTGTACATGGACAACTACTGGATGGGCATGATCGAGCACGTCATGATCAGCCCGGTGCGCTGGTGGGAGTTCATCCTGGGCGGCGCCATCAGCGCCGTGGCCAAGATCGCGGTGATCGCCCTGCTGTTCCTGGGGCTTGGCCACCTGGTGTTCCACTTCACCGTGCATTCCTGGGGCGCCACCCTCACCGGCTTCCTGGCCTGCGCCGGGTGCGGCCTGGTGCTTTCGGTGTTCAGCCTGGGCGTGGCCCTGCTCAAGCGGGGCGACGCGTTCGCCTTCATCTTCGCCTTCCCCGACGCCATCGCGGTGGTGAGCGGGGTGTTCTACCCGGTCTCGGTGTTCCCAGCCCCGGTGCGCCTGGTGGCGGAGACCCTGCCCACCACCCATGCCTTCAACCTGCTCAAGGCCACCCTGGGCATCGCCCCCTGGAACCTGTCGAGCTATTTCGTCACCCTCGCCGTCTGGCTGCTCCTGGCGGTGCTGTTCACCGGCTGGGCCCTGGCCAAGGCGCGGCGCGACGGCAAGCTGGTGAAGATGAAGTAAGCCGCTGGTCGAGCCATCGTTCTTCCGAAACGGCCACTAAATCCTTGCGCTAGAAAGCGGACTATTTCATCTTCTATGCAGGCCTTTGTTCGTTCTTCGCCTCCGGGATCCGCCCTTGCACCCACTGTCTC
This sequence comes from Holophaga sp., assembly GCA_031292735.1. The sequence goes on along the minus strand of JARLGP010000294.1, from coordinate 22,006 downwards.
AATCCGCCGGTTACGCCATCCTCGCCTTGAGCTGCCTGGACGACCCAGGCGGCGAGCCGATCCTCGTCCAGAGCGTGGCGGAGTGGATCGGCGCGCCGGGCCCCTACCTTTCCAAGGTGTTCCACGCCCTGGGCAAGGCCCAGCTGGTGGCCACCAAGCGCGGCCGCAACGGCGGCGTCATCCTCATGCGCCCGGCCCGGGAGATCACCCTGGACATGATCGCCGGCGCCATGGACGGCGAGGATTGGCAGACCAGCTGCCTGCTGGGCCTGGCCACCTGTTCCGACGAACGGGCCTGCCCGGTGCACACCTTCTGGACCGAGGAGCGCAAGCGCATCCTCGGCGAACTGCAGGCCACCACCCTGGCCGACGTGGCCCGGTTCGAACGGACCCACCGCCTGGTGGACCCTCCCGCCACGGACTAAGAGGGTGTGTGCGAATTAGGAGGCCCAAGAACACCAAAGCAACCGGTCGAGGCCTGGCGCGGGACATGCACCTGCTCCCGCCGCCGGGCTCCGCCGGTTGCCGTGTTCAAGACAAAGGGTCTGCTTCAAAGCCGAATGGCAAAAAGTCTCAAAAAAGGCTTGAACCTGAAAGCGCTCAGTAAATTTCCATCACATGAAGGTGGGCGGGTTGGATTTGGCGAGGGTGGTGACGTACTTGTCCAGGTCATGGGTATAGCCGGAGGGCACATCCATGAACTGGATCCCGGTTTCGATGAATTCGGTGCGCGGCTTGTCCTGGCCGTGGCACCACACCACCTTGGCCTTGATGGTCCCCTTGGGCAGGCTGGGATGGATCAGCTCCCAGCCCTCCAGGGTGGACCGGTCGTTCAAGGCCCCCGCGGACTGGGACGGGACCTGGATGCAGCAGCCGTCCGCGCCCAGGTTGGCGACCGTGATGTTGTTGTAGGATTGCCCGCCCAGCTGGAACCGGGCCTTGCACTGGGATTCGACGGCGATGCGCGAATGCATCCTTTTATCCATGGGACACCTCTCTGGTAGGTCAACGGCTAGGATCGGCCCCTCGGGGCACGGGTGGAGCGCCGGCATGCAGATTGGATGACCGCAAGACCCGGTTGTTCCCATTTTTTGCTGATTCCGCCAGCACCGTTTGGGCTGGACGACCATTCCAGGCACTAGCGGACCCAGCTCTCCAGCGCGGTCCGCAGATCCGTCATCTGTACGGGCTTGGGCAGGTAGTCGTCCATGCCGGCGGCCAGGCACTGGTCCCGGTCCCCTTCCATGGCGTTGGCGGTGAGCGCCACGATGGGGATCCGGGCCACGGCGTCGGGCCGCGCCCGGATCCGGCCGGTGGCTTCGAACCCGTCCATCTCCGGCATCTGGCAATCCATGAGGACCAGCCTGTAGCTGGCCCGGTCCAGGGCGGCCAGGGCATCGGCGCCGTTGGTGGCCACGTCCGCCTGGTAGCCCAGCTTCTTCAACATGGTCACCACCACCTTCCGGTTCAGGGCGTTGTCCTCCACCACCAGGATGCTGCCCGGGGCGGCGTTGGCCTGCTCCTCCAGGGAATGCTGGGTCACCAGTTCGGGCCTGGCCTCCGCCGGCGCGCCCAGGATCCGCTGCAGGGTGGCCTGCAGCTGGCTGTGCCGCAGGGGCCGGGCCAGGTAGGCGGAGAAGCCGGCCGCCTGGGCGTCCCGGGCCTGCCCCTTGACCCCCAGGTAGCTGAACAGCACCAGCGGCAGCGCAGCGAAGGCCGGATCGGCCTTCAGGCCCTGGGCCGCGCGGAAGGCGCCCGGATCGCCGGGGGCCAGGGTGAGCACGGCCGCCGCGAAGGGGCGCCCTTCGGCCAGGCCCTGGCGCAGCAGCGGCGCCATCCGTTCGGCCCCTTCCACCCGCGCCACGTCCAGCCCCAGGCTGCCCAGCTCAGCTTCCAGGGCCAGGATGCTGGTGAGCGGCCGGCCCAGGAGCAGGATCCGCCGCCCGGAAAGGTCGGCCGGGGCCGGGGCCGGTTCGGGCGCCCGGGCCAGCCCCAGCCGAACCGCGAACCAGAAGGCGCTGCCCTGGCCGGCCTTGCTTTCCAGGCCCAGTTCGCCGCCCATGAGTGTCACCAGGCGCTGGCAGATGGCCAGGCCCAGTCCGGTGCCGCCGTAGCGGCGGGCATGGGAGCTTTCCGCCTGGGTGAAGGCCTGGAAGATCCGCTCCCGGTCCTGTTCCTGGATGCCGATCCCGGTGTCGCACACATCGAAGCGGACCATGGCCTCCCCGGGGTCGCGCGCCTCCAGCAGCGACACCCGCACCACCACCTCCCCCTGCTCGGTGAACTTGAGGGCGTTGCCCACCAGGTTGATGAGCACCTGGCGCAGCCGGCCCGGGTCCCCCTCCACCCACTGGGGCAGGCCGCCGCCGAACACCGCGCAAAGGTCCAGGTCGCGCTCCTGGGCCGCGCTGGCGTGGTTCTCCAGGGTCTCCTCCACCATCCCGCGCAGGTGGAAGCGCACCCGCTCCAGCTCCATCCGGCCCGCCTCGATCCGGGAGAAGTCCAGGATGTCGTTGATGATCGTCAGCAGGGCGTTGGCGGAGCGCTGCACCGCCTCGGCGAATTCCCGCTGCTCGGCGCTCAGCGGGGTGTCCAGCAGCAGGCCGGACATGCCGATGATGCCGTTCATGGGGGTGCGGATCTCGTGGCTCATGGTGGCCAGGAATTCGCTCTTGGCCTTGTTGGCCGCCTCGGCCCGGAGCATGGCCCCGCCCAGCTCCCGGGTGCGGGCCAGGACCAGCTCCTCCAGCCGGTCCCGGTGCTCCTGCAGTTCGCTTTCGCGCATCTGGAGCTGCGCCAGCACCCGGGCGAAGCCCAGGGCCGCGCCGAACGACAGCAGGACGATGGCGCAGACGATGGCCACGGCCCAGCCGAGCCGTCCGGGCAGGCTGGGCAGCTCCGCGATCTGGTGCACCCCGAAGGCCGCCAGGGCCATGAGCATGGCGATTCCCACCGTCGCCATGACCGTGACGATCTTCATCTGGCGGATGGGGGCCCTGCCGATTGGTCGCATCTGAAGGGCTCAGGGTACCAGGGTTGTCATCCAGCGCAAACCGGGGCCTGCGGGGATTCCTTTCATGGTTTCCCGGGTGGGCCTGGGGCATGATCATTACCATGCGAGCAGCGCCGACCCTCCTCCAGACCCAGGCCCCAGGCCCATCCGACCGGCGCTGGGCGCTGCTGGCGCTCACCTGCGTGGGCGCCTTCATGGCGCCCCTGGACGGATCCATCGTGGCGGTGGCGCTGCCCAAGATGGGGCCGGCCCTGCACCTGAGCTTCGCCGCCAGCATGTGGGTGCAGGCCGCCTACCTCCTGGCCATGGCCATCCTGCTGATCCCGCTGGGGCGCATGGCCGACCAGGGCGACCGGTTGCGCTACTACATGGCCGGAATCGCCATCTTCACCCTGGGCTCGTTCACCGCCGCCCTGAGCGGCAACGCCACCGCGCTGGTGCTCAGCCGCATCGTCCAGGGGGCCGGCGGCGCGCTGCTCAGCGCCACCTCCACCGCCATCGTCACCGCCACCTTTCCCCCGGAGGAGCGGGGCCGCGCCCTGGGCATCAACGTGATGGCCGTCTACCTGGGCCTGAGCGTGGGGCCGCCCCTGGGCGGCCTGCTGGTGGACCACCTGGGCTGGCCCTGGATCTTCCTGGTGAACCTGCCGGTGGGCGCGGCCGCGTTCGCCTGGGGATGGAGCCTGCTGGCGCCCCGGGCGGCCGGGCCGGCGCGCCCGGGCCCCCGGGCCGACCTCCCGGGGACGGCCCTGCTGGGGAGCTTCCTGGTCTGCCTGATCGTCCCGCTCACCTTCTCCACCGAATGGGGCTGGCGGGCGCCGGCGGTATGGGTGCTGCTGGGCCTGGTGCCGTTCGTGCTGGCGGCCTTCATCCGGGTGGAATCCCGGGCGGCGGTGCCGCTGGTGGACCTGGACCTGCTCCGCCACAACCGGCTGTTCGCCGCCGCCAACCTGGCCGCCCTGCTCAACTACTGCGCCCTCTACGCCATCAGCGTGCTCACCGCGGTGCAGTTGCAGCTGGTGCTGGGCCATCCGGCCCGGATCACCGGCTGGATCATGCTGGGCCAGCCGCTCATGCAGGCGGCCCTGAGCCCATTGAGCGGGCGGCTCAGCGACCGCATCGGTTCGCGCACCCTGGCCACCTCCGGCATGGTCATCGTGGCCACCGGCATGGTGCTGCTGGGCCTGGCCAGCCGCAGCGGCGGCGTTCCCGCGGTGGTGGCGTCCCTGGCCCTGGTGGGCCTGGGCATGGCCGCCTTCAGCGCGCCCAACACCAGCGCCATCATGGGCAGCGTGGAGCGGCGCCAGCTCAGCGTGGCCAGCGCCTTCCTGGGCACCATGCGGGTCACCGGCCAGTCCCTGAGCGTGGGCGTGCTGGGCAGCATCGCCGCCAGCCGGCTGGGCCCCGGCGGCTGGAACCTGCTGCTGCGCCACACCGGCTCGGCCGCGGTGGACGCCTACGCCCAGGGCTACCGGGCCGCCATGTTCACCGGCGCCTTCCTGGCGCTCATGGGCGCCTGGGCCTCGCTGACCCGGGGCGGAAGGAAAAGTTAGAAGGTCTCCATGCACTTGCGAAACTGCCGCAGCCCGGCGGCGAAGCGGGCCTGGGCGGCTTCGGCCGCCTCCCGGTCGCCGTTCTTGAGGCCGGTTTCCAGGGCTTCCGCGGCCGCAAAGACCTGGGTCAGGCCCAGCATCCCCACCAGGCCCCGGATGGGATGGACGATCTCCCGGGCCGCCTCCAGGTCGCCGCGGTCCAGGGCGGCGCGCACCTCGTCCTCGACGTGGACCGGAGCCAGGTAGAACTTGCGCAGGTACTTTTCCAGAAGGTCCGCGTTGCCTTCCATGCGCACCAGGGCCTGCTGGACGGCCAGGACCGGCTCCAGCGCCTTGAACCGGGGGTCGAACGCCGGCCCGGGGGAGGCGGCGCAGGGCGCCAGGGACGAGCGGGGGGGGATCCACTGCACCAGCACGCCGAACAGCTGGGGCAGATCGAAGGGCTTGGCCACGTAGTCGCTCATCCCGGCCGCCAAGCATTTCTCCCGGAAACCGGCCAGCGCATGGGCGGTGAGCGCGATGACCGGAGTCTGGCCGTCGGCCGGCCGCGACCGGATCCGGGCCGTGGTCTCCCAGCCGTCCATGCCGGGCATCTCCAGGTCCATGAGCACGGCGTCGAACCGGGATTCGTCCATGCGGTCCAGGGCCTCGCGCCCGCCGGGCGCGGTCACCACCTCGATCCCGGCGATGGCCAGGAGGTCTGTGCCCAGCTCCAGGTTGATGAGGTTGTCGTCCACCAGCAGGACCCGCGCCCCGGCCAGTTCCCGCAGGCTTTCCGGGGAGCCGAACCAGATCCGGCCGGTGGACTGCTCGCTGAGGGCCGGCCCCTGGGCGGCGCGGACCATGGCCTCGAGGGTGGGGCCCGGCAGCGCCGGCAGGGTCAGCAAGACCTTGATGCCCGCATCCTCCGCCTGGGTCTCCACCGCCTGATCCGCCGCGGAACTGACCAGAAGCACGATGGGCAGGGACTTGAGCCAGGGATCCCGGCGGATCGCCCGGGCGGTGCCCAGGCCGTCCAGCCCTTCCATGCGCAGGTTCAGGAACACCAGGTCGAAGGGCGGTTCGCTGGGCCGGGGGCTCAGCGCCGCCATGGCCTCCACGCCCGTGGCGGCCATGGCGACCTGCACCCCCTGGGTCGCCATGATCGCCAGCAGGGCGTCCCGGGTCCGCTGGGGAACCCCCACCAGCATGGCCTTGGCTCCCGTCCTCAGCCGGGGGCCGGTGGCGGGTTCCGGGCGGGGCGGCAGGTCCAGGGTGAACGAGAACGTGGTGCCCTCCCCGGGCACGCTGCGCAGATCCAGGCTGCCCCCCATCAGCTCCACGAGCTTCCGGGAGATGGCCAGCCCGAGCCCCGTGCCGCCGAACTTCCGCGCGGTGGTGGGGCCCCCCTGGGCGAACGCCTGGAACACGTCGGTCTGGCGGCTGGGCTCGATGCCGATGCCCGAATCCTCCACCTGGAACCGCACCGCGTCCTTCCGGCCCGGGTCCGCCGCCACCCGGAGCACCACATGCCCGGCCGGGGTGAACTTGATGGCGTTGGTCACCAGGTTGGTGAGCACCTGACCCAGCCGCAGGGGATCCCCCCAGCGGCAATCCTCCAGGTTCTCCGAGCCGGTGACCACGTATTCCAGATCCTTCTCCGCGGCCGTGAGCGCGGTCACGTTGACCACCTTGGCCAGCATCTCCTGGAGCCGGAACTCCGCGCGGTCCACCTGCATCATGTCCGCTTCGATCTTCGACAGGTCCAGCACGTGGTTGATGATGTCCCGGAGGTCCTCGGCGGCCTTGGCGATGCGCTTGGCGTAGTGCTGGGCCTTCAGCGGAAGGTCCAGCCGGCGGGCCAGGGAGGAGAAGCCGAGGATCGCGTTGATGGGGGTGCGAAGATCATGGCTCAGGTTGGCCAGGTAGGTGTTCCGGGCGTCGGCGTGCTTGCGCACGACGTCCGCTTCCAGGATCACCCGTTCCTGCTCCGAGCGGCAGAGGCGGAGCTCCTCCTGCAGCCGAGCCACCTGCTCGACCAAAGAACGCCGGCTGTGCAGCCAACCTCGAATCTGCATCATGGAAGAGTTTTACCACTGCAGGGCCAGTATTCTTAATGGTCATTTCCGCTATTCTTCAAGAAAGGAATTCCGGCCCCCCTTCACCGGACCCCATGAACGATTCCACAGACCCATCCTTCGACCGCCGACGCCCCTTCCTGGCCTACCGATTGCGGGACCGTTATGAGTTCATCAACCTGCTGGGCCAGGGGGGAACCGGGGCGGTCTACGAAGTGCGGAACCTGCGCCTGGACCGCATCGAGGCCCTGAAGGTGCTGGGCGAATCCCTGGAAGGGGAGGCGGCCGAGCGTTTCGCCCACGAGGCCCGGGTGGCGGCCTCCCTGAACCATCCGCGGATCGTCAAGATCCACGATTTCGGCATGGAGGCGGGCGTTGATTGGTATTCCATGGACCTGGTGGACGGCCCCACCCTGGAGGGCCTCCTGAAAGCCCATGGCCCGTTCGAGCTGGCCACCTTCGCCCGGGCCGTGCTCCCGGTGCTGGACGCCCTGGACTATGCCCACGGCCTGGGCATCATCCACCGGGACCTCAAGCCCGCCAACATCCTCCTGAACCGGGAAGGCCGCCCCCACCTGGCGGATTTCGGCGTGGCCAAGTCCAAGGAGAGCATGTTCAAGACCCAGACCGGCCTGTTCCTGGGCACTCCCGCCTACATCGCGCCGGAGCAGGCCCTTACCGGCGGCGCGGATCTGCGGGCGGACATCTACTCCATGGGCGCCCTGATGTACCACCTCCTTTCGGGGCAGATGCCGTTCCAGGGCGACACCCCGCTGCAGATCGTGGTGGCCCGCCTGGACAAGGACGCGGTGCCCGTCCGGCAGATCCGGCCCGACCTGCCGGTGGAGCTGGCGACCATCGTGGCCACCGCCATGGCCCGGGACCGGGAGCAGCGCTACCGCTCGGCCGGAAGCATGCGGGACGCGCTCCGCGCCTTCTGCCAGACCGCGGGGGTGCCCTGGGAAGGCCCCATCACCGGCCTCCCCCTGCCCCCCTGCGCCCGGATCCCCCTGCCCCCCCTGCCTTCCCCGTCTCCGGAGCCGGCGTCCCCCGGGCCGGTCCCGAAGCCTTCCGGCGCCCGGCGCTGGGCCATGGCTGCGGCCGGGGTCCTGCTGGTGGCCGGACTGGGCTGGCGCTTGAGGCCCCGGGAGATCCTCCCCGCGCCGGCGCCCGCCGCTCCCGTTCCAGCACCGACGCCGGTCCCGGTCCCGGTGCCGGCGCCCACGGCCCTCCCGGTGCCAACGCCCATGGCCCTCCCGGTGCCAACGCCCATGGCCCTCCGGGTGCCAACGCCCATGGCCCTCCGGGCCCCAGCGCCCGCGGCCCTCCCGGTCCGGCCCCGGGCCAAGGAACTTCCCCGGCCCCTGCCCAAGGATCCCGTCCGGCCCGCGCCGACCCGGGCGGCGGCGCCCGAAGCCCCGGTGCCGGCCAGCTACCCGCAGCTGGAGCAGTCGTTCCCGCCGGAAGGCACCGAAGGCTCGGCCTGCGCCGGCAAGCGGGTCATCCTTACCCTCACGGTGGGGGAGGACGGTTCCGTGAAAGGCTGCCGGATCCTTTCCGGCGGGGCGCCCGCCTGTGCGGAGGCGGCCCGGAAGGCCGCCATGCGCTACCGGTTCAAGCCGGCCAAGGACTCCCTCGACCGGCCGGTCAAGGCCGCCACCACCATCGCCATCGAATTTCCGGAGGCACCATGAAACGTCTCCTGCCCATCCTCGCCCTGCTGGGGGCCGGGTGTGCGCCGGCCCCCGCGCCCGCCCCGGCGCCTCCCCCGGTGGTGGCGCCGGAACCTAGGCTGGAGGCGTCGCTGATTTCCCGCCCGGGCCCCGCCCAGGTGAGTCTGAACGGACAGATGCTCGGCCAGACCCCCCGGGTGGTGAGGGTGAACTCGCTGGACGAGATCTTCCAGATCACCGCGGCCCGGGACCAGGAGCAGCCCGCCGAAACCCGGATCCGGGTGATCTCGGACACCGAGATGGAGGTGACCTTCCTGTTCCGGGGCAGCGTTTCCCCCATGGCCAAGGCCCTGGGCCTGCCCAGGATCCTGGTGTTCGACTACGGCTCGGCGCTGACCTTCAAGGTGAACAAGTACGACCTGGCCCCGGCCTTCACCCCCATGCTGGACCGCCAGGCGGCCCTGCTGACCAGCCACTTCGCCGAAATCCCGGTGTTCGTCTGCGGCCACACCGACCCCACCGGTCGGGCCCGGCGCAACGCCGTGCTCGCCTTCCAGCGGGCCGAGGTGGTCACCGCCTACCTGGTGCGCAAGGGGGTCAACCCGAAACTCATCAAGACCCAGGGGTTCGGCAGCAGCTACCCGGTGGCCAGCAATGAAACCCCGGAGGGCCGCGCCTTGAACCGCAGGACCGAGATCATCCTGCCCCGCTGAGCCGTGTTGACTTGAATCACCCAAGCAAGGACACTGAGCGAGGTTCATAAGGTTAAGAAATTTTTATCCAACTCCAGGAGAGACACATGAACGTGGGAACAGCCAAAATCATCTGGACCGGCATCGACGAGGCCCCCGCGCTGGCGACCCATTCCCTGCTCCCCATCGTCAACGCCTTCACCAAGGCCGCCGGCGTGGCGGTGGAAACCCGGGACATCTCGCTGGCCGGGCGGATCATCGCGGCGTTCCCCGAAGGCCTGAGCGAAGCCCAGCGGTGCCCCGACGAGCTGGCCTACCTGGGCGCGCTCACCCAGAAGCCCGAGGCCAACATCATCAAGCTGCCCAACATCAGCGCCTCGGTGCCGCAGCTGAAGGCCGCCATCCAGGAACTGCAGGGACAGGGCTACGCCCTCCCCGACTATCCGGAAAACCCGGGCAGCGCCGCCGAGAAGGAGATCCAGGCCCGCTACGGCAAGCTGCTGGGCAGCGCGGTGAACCCGGTGCTGCGCGAAGGCAACTCCGACCGGCGGGTGGCCGCATCGGTGAAGCAGTATGCCCGCAAGCACCCCCAGAAGCTGGGCGCCTGGAGCCCCGATTGCAAGACCCATGTGGCGCACATGGAAGCCGGCGACTTCTACGGCAGCGAGCAGTCGGTGACCGTCGCCCAGGCCGGGCCCGTGCGGATCGAACTCGTGGACCCCTCCGGCACCGTCAAGGTGCTCCGGGACAAGCTGATGCTCCAGGCGGGCGAGGTGCTCGACGGCAGCTTCATGAGCGTGCGCGCCCTGCGCCGCTTCATCGCCGAGCAGCTGGAGGACGCCCGCAAGCGCGGCGTGCTGTTCTCGGTCCACCTCAAGGCCACCATGATGAAGATCTCCGACCCGGTCATCTTCGGCCACTTCGTGTCGGTGTACTACCAGGAGCTGTTCACCAGGCACGCCGCGCTGTTCCAGGAGCTGGGGGTCAACCCGGACCTGGGCCTGGGCGATCTCCTGGCCAAGCTCAAGTCGCTGCCCGAGGCCAAGCGGGCCGCCGTGGAAGCCGACCTCCAGGCGGTGTACGCCCAGCGCCCGGCTCTGGCCATGGTGGATTCCGCCCGGGGCATCACCAACCTGCACGCCAGCAACGACGTGATCATCGACAACTCCATGCCGGTGGTGATCCGCGATTCCGGCAAGATGTGGGGCGCCGACGGCCAGCAGCACGACACCAAGTGCGTCATCCCCGACCGCTGCTACTCCACCTTCTACCAGGAGGCCATGGACTTCTGCCGGGCCCACGGCCAGTTCGACCAGGCCACCATGGGCTGCGTGGCCAACGTGGGGCTCATGGCGCAGAAGGCGGAAGAGTACGGCTCCCACGACAAGACCTTCAAGGCCCCCGGCGCCGGCACCATCCGCGTGGTGGACGGCTCGGGGGCGGTGCTGATCCAGCACCAGGTGGAAGCCGGGGACATCTGGCGCGGCTGCCAGACCAAGGACCTGCCCGTGCGGGACTGGGTGAAGCTGGCGGTCACCCGGGCCCGGGCCACCGGCGCCCCGGCGGTGTTCTGGCTGGACCCGAAGCGGGCCCATGATGCCCAGATCCTCCTGAAAGTGAACCGCTACCTCAAGGACCACGACACCGCCGGCCTATCGATCCGCATCATGAGCCCGGTGGAGGCCATGCGCTTCACCCTGCCCCGGGCCAAGGCCGGCCAGGACACTATCTCGGTCACCGGCAACGCGCTGCGCGACTACCTCACCGACCTGTTCCCGATCCTCGAGCTGGGCACCAGTTCCAAGATGCTGTCCATCGTCCCGCTGCTGGCCGGCGGCGGCCTGTTCGAGACCGGCGCGGGCGGTTCGGCCCCCAAGCACGTGCAGCAGTTCCAGCAGGAGGGCTACCTGCGCTGGGATTCCCTGGGCGAATTCCTGGCGCTGGCCGTGTCCCTGGAGCACCTGGCCGCCACCTTCCACAACCCCAAGGCCAAGCTGCTGGCCGAGACCCTCGACCAGGCCACCGCCAAGTTCCTGGACAACAACCGCAACCCGGCCCGGAAGGTGGGCCAGATCGACAACCGCGGCAGCCACTTCTACCTGGCCCTCTACTGGGCCGAGGCCCTGGCGGCCCAGGACAGCGATCCGGACCTGCGCGCGCGCTTCGCCCAGGTGGCCCGCCAGCTGGCGGACAACGAGGCCAGGATCACCGCGGAGCTGATCGCCGCCCAGGGCAAGCCGGTGGACATGGGGGGCTACTACCACCCGGATTTCGCCAAGACCGACCGGGCCATGCGCCCCAGCCCCACCCTGAACGGCATCGTGGAATCCATCGCCTGAATGTTCGAAGCCATCCGCATCAACGGCCGGACCATCGCGCCGGCCTTGTTCCTCGCGCCCATGGCGGGAGTGACCAACAGCGCCTTCCGCCGCCTCCTGGCCGATTTCGGCGGCTACGGCGCGCTGTTCACCGAGATGCTGTCGGCCTCGGCGTTCCTGCACGAGGATCCCGCCGAATCCCCCTTCACCCGCCGGCGGGATTGCGAAGGCCCAGTGTTCTACCAGTTCCGCATCTCCAGCGACGAGGACATCGGCGCCCTGTTCCGCAAGCTGCCCATGGTCGACAGCTGCGCCGTGGACCTGAACCTGGGCTGCCCCGCGCCGCGGATCCAGGCCCAGGCCTCCGGCTGCGCGCTCTACCGCAATTACGACCAGCTGGCCAGCGTGCTGCAGCGGATCCGCCAGCACTATTCGGGCACCCTCACGGTCAAGACCCGGCTGGGCGACGACCCCGAGCACTGGCGCGAGCCGTTCCTGGAGCGGCTGCGCCTGTTCGAGGACTGCGGGGTGAATGCCATCACCGTGCACCCCCGCTTTTCCGGGGAAAAGCTCAAGCGCCGGGCCCGGTGGCACGAGTTCCCGTGGATCGCCGCCCACACCCGGCTGCCGGTCATCGGCAACGGCGACATCTGCTGCCCGGAGGACATCCAGGCCAACCTGCCCTGCTTCGAGCCCCTGGCCGGCATCATGCTGGGCCGGATCGCCGCGGTGAAGCCCTGGATCTTCCGGGAGTTCGCCGGGCTGCCGGCGCTGCCGGTGGACTACCTGGAGGTGTGGAACCGGATCTACCGGTACACCCTGGAAGACATGGCGCCGGAGCGGGCCTTCGGCCGGCTCAAGGAATTCACCTTCTACTTCGCCAAGAACTTCTTCTTCGGCCACGAAATGTTCAAGAGCATCCAGAAGGCGCGCACCCCGGCAGAGGTCCAGGACGCCGCGGCGCGCTTCCTGGAGGCCGGGCCCCGGCTCAGCGACAGCCGGGGGCTGCCGTTCTCCTGAACGCGGACACCATCACCAGGGCACGATGCCCTGGCGGTCGGAGAAGGTGCCGGTGGGGCCGTCGTCGGGCAGCAGCGCCAGGCGGACCGCTTCGGCCGCCCCTTCCGGGATGGTCTGGTGGCCCTGGTGGCCGTTCAGGTCGGTGGCGGTGTACCCGGGGGCGGCGGCGTTGACCTTGATGGCGGTGTCGCGCAGCTCGAAGGCCAGGTGCACCGTGAGCATGTTCAGCGCCGCCTTGGAGGCGTTGTAGCCGATCACCTTGGTGTTGGCAAAGGGGGAGCCGGGATCGCTGTTCCGGGTGAGCGAGCCGAGCCCGCTGGAGACGTTGACGATGCGGCCGGCCGGGGCCTTGCGAAGCCACGGCAGCATGGCCTGGGTGACCGCCACCGGCCCCAGGAAGTTGGTGCGCACCACCCGCTCCACCGCGTCCAGGTCGGCGGCGGAAGGCCAGCCGTCGGCCGGATCGCTGATCCCGGCATTGTTGACCAGCACGTCCAGGCGGCCGTAGTCGCGGCCGACGGCCGCCGCCGCGGCGGCGATGGAGCCGCGGTCGGTGACGTCGATGATCAGGAAATGCGCGTCGAGGCCTTCGCCGGCGAGCGTGGCGGCAGCGCTTCGGCCGGCGGCCGGGTTGCGCGCGCCCAGCAGCACGGTCAGCCCGGCGCGGCCGATCTGCCGGGCCACCTCCAGGCCGATGCCTTTGTTGGCTCCGGTGATCAGGGCAACCTTTTTTATTGATCTATTCATGGCAGTTCCCTCCAGCGTGGGGCCCTTCTAGCCCCGGCGCAGCACCAGCTCGCCGAAATGGGCAATGCGGTAGTGGCCCGGCTCCCGCTCCCGGATCATGTCGTGCTCTTCCAAATAGTTGAGGTCCTCGTCTGTGGCCTTGACCAGGCGCGCCAGCTGCTCCTTCTCCACCCCGGGGTGCTTGCCCACGAACTGGAGGATGTTCAGTTGTTGAGGGGTGATGGGCTTGACCATGAGACTCCCGGTGGCCTGTTTATATTATTTACTTATATTACTGACCAGAATCGGTTCTTTCCATAGAAAGGCTTCACCGCCACCATGGTTGCACACTCTTCCCCCATCACACGACTCTGGGCCCTCGGCCGCGGCCTGCTGGCGGGTTCGGCCCTGGCCCTGGCGGCGGCGCCGGCCATCCCGCTGGACGGCGGACGCGCCCTGGCGCCTCGGCTGACTTTCACCGACTCGCTGGGCCAGACCCACACCCGGCTGACCCAGACCTACCAGGGACTCCGGGTCTGGGGCTGGGAACTGGTGAGCCACGGCCAGACACTGGATCCGGGCATCGCCCTGGCCAACCCGCAGGGCCTGGACCTGACCCCTTCGGTGACCCTGGCCGCGGCCCAGCAGGCCATCCTCCCGGCCCTGGGGGCCACTGCGGCGTCGTTCTCCAGCTCGGAGCTGGTGATCTACCCCCGGCTGCTGGACCTGCCCTCGGGGGCCGGCGGCCGCCCGCTGAACGCCGCCCAGGTGCACCAGGTCGTCTCCGGCTACGCCTTGGCCTACCTGATCCGGGCCGAAGTGTCCGGCACCCGCGCCCTGAACGCCACCTGGGATTGCCTGGTGGATGCCCACACCGGCGCCCTGCTGAAGCGCCTGCCGGTGAACGAGGGGCTGGCCGCGGACAGTGGCGCGTCCCTGGTCGCCGTCCAGGTCCTCCCGTCCACGGCCCCGCAGGCCGGGGACGTCAGGGCGGCCGTGGGGCTGGGCCGGTCGCAGTACAGCGGCACGGTGAACCTGTCCACCTCCATCGGCGGCTCCGGCTTCCTGCTGCTGGACACCACCCGGGGCCAGGGCGGGGTGTTCGGCGGCAACGCGGTGACCGACATGGCCCACACCATGTTCGGACCGCCGGCCACCGGAACCCTCTACACCAATTCCACCAACACCTGGGGCGACGGTTCGCGGCCGGTGGCGCTGGGGCCCACCACCACCCCCGCCGGCCAGACCATCGCGGTGGACGCCGCCTATGGACTGCAGGCCACCTGGGACTACTTCAAGCAGGTGCACAAGCGCGACGGCATCGATGGCGAGGGAACCCCGACCTACGTGCGGGTGAACTTCGGCGGCTACCTGAACGACACCGACAACGCCTTCTGGTCCAAGGCCACCTATGCCATGACCGTCCAGGACGGAAACGAGTACTGGCCCCTGAACAACCTGACGGTCATGGCCCATGAGTTCAGCCACGGGGTCACCGCCAGCAGCACCGGCCTGGTCTACAAGGGCGAGTCCGGCGGGCTGGACGAAGCCAGCGCCGACATCTTCGGGGTCATGGCGGACACCTACGCCCGGGGCGGCTCCGGCGGCACCATCCCGGCCACCGGCGCAAACTGGCTCATCCCCCGCTACCGGGCCGACGGGGTCGGCACCCAGGTCGGCGCCCTGGCCCCGCTGCGCTACCTGTACAAGCCCAGCAAGGACGGGGTGAGCCCGGACGCGTGGTCTCCCTCCCTGGGCGCCATCGATGTGCACTACAGCTCCGGTCCCATGAACCGGGCCTTTTACTTCCTCAGCCAGGGCGCCTCGACCCAGCCCGCCGACGACGCCTATTCCAGCTACCTGCCGGGCGGGATGGAGGGGATCGGCAACGACTCGGCGGCGCGCATCTGGTACCGGGCCCTCACCGTCTACCTCACCGACACCAGCAACTACCTGCAGGCCCGCACGGCCGCCCTGCGCGCCGCGGCGGACCTTTTCCCGGCGGACGCCTCGGGCAACGCCTCCCGGGAGACCCTCGCCGTGCGCAAGGCCTTCGGGGCCATCAACGTGGGCGACCCGAACGCCACCGTGGACGATTTCGTCCCCCCCGCCATCAGCGTGAGCGTGGCGCCGTCGGGAACCACCACCCCGTCCGGCGCCAACCTCGCCCTGGGCGCCACCACCAGCGCTACCTACGGGGTCACCGAAGTGGACTACTTCGTGGACCAGGTCCTGGTGGCGGCAGCGTTCAACTGGCCGAATTTCACCGTGCCCCAGCTGGATCCGACCCGCATCCTGGCCAACGGCAGCCATACCCTCACCGCCTCCGCCTATGACAATTTTGGCAGCCAGGGGACCTCGCTGGGCGTGCCGTTCACCGTGGCCAACCCGGTGCAGCAGCTGCTGCGCGACCCCGGGCTGGAAGGCGGCGGGCTGGGCTGGGAGGGAGACACCGACCTGGTGGTGCAGACCGACTACCGCGGCGGCGTCGCCCACGGCGGCTACCGGTACGCCAGCTTCAGCCAGGCCACCGGCGGGCAGAACCTCATCCTGTCCCAGCAGGTGAACCTCCCCGCCGGGACCTCGGCCCTGCTCAGCCTGTGGACCCAGGTGCAGGGCAACCCGGCCCTGGGCGACCGGGACAACCTGCGGATCCTGCTGCAGCCCCCGGGCCAGGCGGCGGTGCAACTGGAACGGCTGGACAACCGGCAGAACCGGGCGGACTGGCTGCAGCGCAGCTACGACCTTTCCGCCTACCAGGGCCAGACCGTGACCCTCACCCTGGAGTCCGACATCAACCCGGGCACCGGCACCGCGTTCCTGGTGGACGACTTCGCCCTCACCAGCAGCGCCGCCGCCGCCCAGGTGCAGGTCCAGGTGTCCCTGGATCCGGCGGCCTTTTCCGGCGCGCCGGTCGCCGCGGACCGGTTCCCCGGCGGCGCGACCGTCGGCCCCCTGTATGCCCGGGTGGCCGGCAGCCCCGGCAGCACCGCCGTCACCTGGAGCCTCCTGGAGGGCCCCGGAAATGGCCTCCTGAGCTCGGACTCCACCCCCACCTACGCCCCTCCCGCCCGTCCCGGGTTCTACCACGTGGTGGCCACCAGCGTGGCCGACCCCCATGTGAGCGCCCAGATCTCGGTGCAGTCCCTGGCCGGGGTGAGCCTCATCCCGGTCAGCGCCACCCTGGAGGCTGGCGCCACCCTGCCGCTCACGGTGCTCACCACCCCGGGGGGCACCGCCACCGTCAGCGTTTCCGCCGGAAGCATCGTCCAGGCCGCCACCCAGGGCCAGTGGCTGTTCACCGCCCCCGCGGCGCCGGGCACCTGCACCCTCACCGCCCTGTCCGGCGCGGGCGAAACCGCCACCGCCATCATCACCGTGATCGCTCCGGTCCAGGTGACCGTCAGCCCGAACACCCTGACCATGGCGGGCGGCGACAGCTACCCCCTGGCCGCGAAGGTCACCGGGACCGGCAACTCCGGCGTGTTCTGGAGCGTCCAGGAAGGGACCGCCGGCGGCAGCATCGCCCAGGGCGCGGCCGACAGCCCCGCGGTCTACACCGCCCCCCTCGCCGCGGGAACCTACCACCTGGTCGCCACCAGCGCGGCCGATCCGGCCCGCAGCGCGGTGCTCACCGTGACCGTCCTGGTCAACCAAATCGCCATCAATCCGGCCAAACCGGTGGCGCTCACCGGCGCCACCGTGGCCCTGGAGGCCTTCGCCCCGGGCGGCCAGGCCGTGACCTGGAGCCTCCCGGCCGGCCCCGCGGCGGGCACCATCGACAGCTACGGGGTCTACACCGCCCCCGCCGTCCCGGGCGCCTACGCTGTGCAGGCCAGCGCGGGCAGCCTCAGCGCCTCGGTCACCGTGCAGGTGCTCACCACCCAGTTCAGCGGGACCGGCAGTTCCGTCATGAATGCCGCCGACCTGGCCATGCTGGCCGACGCCTGGGGTTCCAGCCCCGGGCAGGCCGCCTGGAACCCCGCCTGCGACCTGAACCAGGATGGCGTGGTGAACGACCAGGACGTGGCGCTGTTCTTCACCCGGTTCGGCGGGCTGCCGTGAGGAGTCATGCGATGATCAAGGCCGGAGACCGGTCATGGCGCGCATTCGAATCACGGCAGGCGAGTTCCAGTTCACGGCGGAAACCCATCCGGACGCCCCGCGCACGGTGGCGGCCTTCCTGAAGCTGCTGCCCTACCGGCAGAAGCTCATCCACGTGCGCTGGAGCGGCGAGGGCTGCTGGATCCCCCTGGGCGAGTTCAACCTGGGGGTGGGCTTCGAGAACGCCACCAGCCATCCGTCGGTGGGCGACCTGCTGTTCTACCCGGGCGGGTTCAGCGAGACCGAGATCCTCCTGGCCTACGGCAGCTGCTGCTTCGCCAGCAAGCTGGGCCAGCTGGCCGGCAACCATTTCCTCACCGTCGTCGAAGGCCGCGAGCGGCTCCGCACCCTGGGCGAAAAGACCCTCTGGCAGGGCGCCCAGGACATCCTGTTCGAGCAGGCCTGAACCCATGGCCCCGGCACGGCAGGACCACACCCTGATGGCCTGGCTCGCCCTGGCCTTCGGCACCGTATGCATCGGCTTTTCCGCCATCTTCGTGAAGCTGGCCCACGTGCCGGGCCCGGCCTCGGCCTTCTACCGGGTGCTCATCGCCAGCCTGGTGCTGGTGCCCTGCTGGCTGGTCCGGAGGCGCCGGCGGCTGGAGCCTGCCGACCTGCGCCTGATCGTCGCCGGCGGGATCTTCTTCGCCGTGGACATCGCCATGTGGAACACCAGCATCCTGCTCACCTCCGCGGCCACCGCCACCCTGCTGGCCAACAACGCCCCGCTCTGGGTGGGCCTGGCCTCGTTCCTGCTGTTCAAGGAACGGCTGTCCGGGCGCTACTGGCTGGGCCTGGCAGTGGCCCTGGCCGGCATGATGTGGCTGGTGGGCGGGGCCGCCTTCCGCCAGCTGCGGCTGGACGGCGGCAACCTGCTGGCGGTGGGCGCCAGCCTGTTCTACGCGGCCTACCTGCTCACCGCGCACCGGGCCCGGGCGCGGGCCGACCTGCTCACGGTGGTGACCCTGTCCACCGTGGTCAGCGTCGCCGCGCTGCTGGTGATCAACCTGGCCATGGGCACCGCCCTGTCCGGCTACGGCCGCTCGGCCTGGCTGGCCCTGGCCGGGCTGGGGCTGATCTCCCAGCTGGGCGGCTGGCTGGGCATCAACTATGCCCTGGGCCACCTGCGCGCGGCCCCGGTCTCGGTCTTCCTGCTGGCCCAGGTGGTGGTCACCGCCGCCGTCGCGATGCCGGTGCTGGGCGAGTTCGTGAAGACCAACCAGGTGGTGGGCGGCGTGCTGGTCCTGGCCGGAATCGTGCTCGTGATCCTGGGCACCGCGCAGGAAGCGCTGCCGTCTTGAGCTTTTTCCGAACCCCCCGGCTTTACGTTGCATCCTCTGGCCGGGAGGTACATTCTTGACTTGCTCGAGGAGGCAGCATGGGTAGCATCGGTATCGAGAAAATTCTTTTGTTGGGCATCGCGCTCTTGATCTTCTTCGGCCCCAACAAGCTCCCCGAACTGGGCAAGGCTTTGGG
Source organism: Holophaga sp. (assembly GCA_031292735.1). The sequence continues at coordinate 3,374 of JARLGP010000294.1, read as the reverse complement.
CAAGGGCATCCAGGAATTCAAGAAGGCCTCCCGGGAGCTCACCGACAACATCAAGGAAGGCGCTGCCGTCGAAGAAGAAAAGAAGGGTTGATCGCAGCGGCGGAAAGAGGGCCTGCCACCACGGGCTGGTTGAACCGGACCGTGTGGGGAATGGCGGTCACCAGCTTCCTGTCGGACCTGGGCCACGAAGCCCAAAGCACCTTGCTCCCGGGTTTCATGGCCGCCCTGGGGCTGCCGCCGGCGGCCCTGGGCGCGGTGGAAGGCGCGGCCGACGCGGCCAGCAGCTTCATGAAGCTGCTTGCCGGCTGGTTCTCGGATCGGCTGGGCCGGCGCAAAGGGTTGGTGGTGTTCGGCTACTTGGCCACCGGCCTGTCCTCGGGGCTGATCGCCATGGCCTCCGGCTGGCCGCTGATCCTGGGCGGCAAATTCTTCGGCTGGGTGGGCCGGGGCGGCAAGGCGCCGCTGCGCGACGCCCTGCTCACCGACAGCATCCCCCAGGAGGCCCGAGGGCGGGCCTTCGGCTTCCACAGGGCGGGCGACACCCTGGGAGCCATCCTGGGTCCACTGGCGGCCGTGGGCCTCATGGCCTGGGGCGCCGGCCACGGCCTGAAACCGCTGGCGCTGTCCCGCACCCTGATCGCCTGGACCCTGGTGCCGGGGGTGCTTTCCGCCCTGGCTTTCGCCTTCCTGGTGCCGGAGCGGGCCCGGATTCCCCGGGAGCGGCCCTCCTTCCGCCACGCCCTGAGCCGGATGCCCGGCTCCTTCCGCCGGCTGCTGGCGGGCGTGGGCTGCTTCGGTGCCGGGGACTTCGCCCACACCATGCTGATCCTGGCCGCCACCCAGCTGCTCGCCCCGCGCCTGGGGCTGGGCCGGGCCGCGGTCTGGGGCGGAATGCTCTACGTGCTGCACAACGTCGTCTACGCCCTGTCGGCCTACCCGGTGGGCGCCGTGGCCGACCGCACCCGGAACCACCGGCGGATCCTCGGGCTGGGCTACGCCCTGGGCGCCCTGGTGCCGCTGGCGCTGATCCCGTGCTTCCACCGAGGCTGGGCCGGGCTGCCCGCGCTGGCCGCCATCTTCGCCCTGGCCGGGCTGGTGAGCGGGATCAAGGACACCCTGGAAGGGGCGGCCAGCGCCGATCTGATCCCCGCCGAGCACCGCGGCCTGGGCTTCGGCCTGCTGGGCGGCGTGAACGGGGTGGGCGACCTGGTGTCCAGCGCCCTGGTGGGCGCCCTGTGGACCCTGCACCCGGCGGCCGGCTTCGGCTATGCGGCGGTGCTCATGGTTCTGGGGGCGGGCTGGCTGCTCTATCCGAACCCAGACACGGTTTAAAAAGATTAAATTAAATAATTATTTAATAAAATACAGCCAATTGTAATTAATGTATTATTTTGATCGTCATCCACTCTCCCGGAGGATGGCGATGTTCCCAAGGCCCCACCCGATGGCGTTCCAGGTCCTGGCCGTGGGCGCCGCCGCCCTGACCCTTGCGGCCGTCACCGGCTGCGGCGGCAGGGCGGATGTCTCCCAATCGATCTCCACCACCGCCGGCGCCTGGACCGGGTCCTCTTCCGACGGGTCCACCGTGTATGGCCTCGTCCTGCAGGACAACGGCACCTCGCGCTGGCTCACCACCAACATGCTCATGGCGGATGCGTATTTCACCCTGACCGGCTCCGCCCTCAGCGGCGACGCCTTCATCTACACCATGGGCAGCCCGGTGGCCGCCGGAACCGCCGGCTATTGGACCCTCGGCGGGACCGGCAGCACCGGCCCCCGGCTGCAGGCCACCCAGCTGATCCCGGCCGAGCAGGTGAAGGGGGCCAACGGCACCCCCGTGAACGGGACCACCTTCACGCTCAGGCCCGACCCCAGCGGCAACGTGACCACCTCCCTCGACACCCTGGCGGGAACCTACACCGCCACGGCGGCCCAATGCTCCTCCGGCCAGCCGGCCACCCTCACCGTCGCCGCCGGGGGCACCCTCACCGGCGGCGACGGCAACGGCACCCTGATCGACGGCAGGATCGCCCAGGTGGCGAGCCAATTCAATGCCTACAGCGTCAGCTTCACCTACACCCCGACCGCGGGGGTCGGGATCGACCCTGTCACCATGGAGGGCTATGCCTACTACCGCCCCGGGGCCACGCCCACCCTGATCATGATGGCGGACAACGGGGTGCAGCAGTACTCCGGCATCTATGCCAGGGCGACCGCGGCCGCGGACAGGGCCTCCGGCGCCCAGGCCAGGGAGGAGGGCTCCGCCGGGCAGGCCAAGGTGGCGGCGGCTCCATAGCCCTCGGCTTGGCCCATCGTCTATGGCTCCTCCGGGAGCCCCGGGGCCCGCGTGGAAGGTATCCGTACCGTTACGATTTCGACCCCGGGGTGGGTTTCGGGTCGGACCCCTCCTTCCTTGGGATCCCCCTATTTGGGGGTTCCAGAGCATCCCGCCGACCGCCGAAGGAATTGGCATTTCTCTTGCTTTGATCCTTGCCATTCCCCCGGAGGAACCCATGACCTTGACCCTCGCACCCCGTCTGGACATACGCAAGGCGACGCCCGGAGATGCGCCCGCCTGCGGTCGGATCTGCTACGAGGCCTTCGCCGCCATCAGCCTCGCCCACAACTTCCCCTCCGACTTCCCAAGCCCCGAGGCCGCGATCGGCGCGCTCGGCGTGCCGTTCGCGGACCCGGGCTTCCACTGCATGATCGCGCTCCGGGAGGGACAGATCGTCGGCAGCATCTGCTTGGACGAACGCGCACCGGTCGTCTGCCTGGGGCCCATCACCGTCGATCCCGGGGCCCAGAACGCCGGGGCGGGACGCCGGCTGATGGAGGCGGCCCTGGAGCGCGAGCGGGGGCGAGGCGCGGCGGGGGTGCGGCTGGTCCAAGCCGCCTTCCACAACCGCACCATGGCGCTCTACGCGAGTCTGGGCTTCGATGTGCGGGAGCCGCTTTCCTGCCTGCAGGGGCGGACCCGGACCCGCGGCATTCCCGGCTGCACCGTGCGGCCGGCGCGGGCGGAGGACCTGGACGCCTGCTGCGCCGTGGCCCGACGGGTGCACGGCTTCGAGCGTCGGAGCGAGCTGGAGCAGATGATCCGCGCCGGCGAGGCCCGGCTGGTGGCGCGCGCCGGCCGGATAACCGGCTACGCCAGCGCCCTCGCCTTCTTCGGCCACGCGGCGGCGGAGGAGACCACCGACCTGAAGGCCCTGCTCGCATGCGCCGACGGCTTCCAGGGCCCGGGCGTGCTGGTGCCGACCCGGAACGCCGGGCTGTTCCGTTGGTGCCTGGCCGAAGGGCTGCGCGTGGTGCAACCCATGACCCTTATGAGCGTGGGCTTGTACAACGAGCCCAACGGGGCCTGGCTGCCG
>JARLGP010000293.1 GCA_031292735.1 Holophaga sp. | reverse complement strand
GCCGGTGATGAAAGCCACATCCCACCCGAGGCCCTGGCCCAACTGCGCCACCTGGAGGCCAAATGGTCCGTCAAGGACGAAGCCGAACTGCTGCCCGACCAGATCCTCATGAAGCTGGAGCTGAGCTTCGTGGAGCGGGAGAAACAGGCCCTCAACCGGCAGCTCCAGGATCCCGGAGTCATGGTGGACCCCGCCATGCAGGACCGGCTGGCGCAAAGCCTGGAAAATCTTTTGAGACGGGGCAGGCAGCTTCGTGGTCAGATGATGGATCAGCGACGAAAGTCTTTTTCCCGGTAAACGTTTGGACACGAAGACGCATCTTAATAGTGAAGTGCCCCTTGTCAGGGCATTTCGGTCCTGTATACTGGGTGGTTCCGGGTGGCCCGTCATAATGGGTTTCCTCTGCCCAGGAGTGGCTGCTCCGGTTCCCAACGCGCAAAAAACACCTTGGACCCTATGGTCCCATGGTTCTTTGAGGTCTTGATGGTCCCAACCCCGGCCCGTGAAAGCTATTACCAGCTCACGAAAGCACTCATCTCGCTGGGCAGATCCCGTGGATTTGTCCTGATCGATGAGCTCAACTCGTTTCTTCCAGGATCCGCGTCAGCGCCAGCCGACCTCGAGAACATCATGTCGATGTTTAACAAGCTGGGCATCGGCGTGGGCGCCACCGAGGCGGAAGCCCTCATCTCCCGCGAGCAGCCGGAGGTGGAGGCTCTGTTCGCCGAACTGCCGCTCAAGTCGGACAAGGAAATGGAGATCGACATCGACGGGGCCGACGGCGACAAGTTCAACGACCCCGTGCGGATGTACCTCAAGGAGATGGGCACCGTCCCGCTGCTGAAGCGGGAAGACGAGGTGGAGATCGCCAAGCGCATCGAAGTGGGCGTGCGCAGCGTCATGCGCGCCCTGTCCCGGTCGCGCCTGGCCGCGAGCCTGCTCATCGACATCGGCAAGATGCTCAAGGAGAACCCCGGCAAGATCCGCGAGGTGGTCGGCCTCTCCGACGAGGTGGACGAGGACGAGGACGCCGAGAACACCTCGGCCACCCAGCACGTGCATCACCAGTTCGAAAAGCTCCTGGTGCACGAGCAGGCCCTGCAGGACCTGCTGGAGCTGAAGGTCAACGGCAAGCCGCTGCCCAAGAAGCGCAACCTGGACCGGGAGATCCTGGCCGGACGGGCCATGGTCAGCCGGCAGATCCGCCGCCTGGGCCTGAACAGCCTGGCCGTGACCCGGCTCATCGACAAGATCACCCATCACCACGCCCAGGTGATGAACGGCGAGCGCAAGCTGCGCGAACTGAGGGAACGCCTGAAGAACCCGGCCTTCGTCAAGCTGAAGGAGCGCTACACCCACGACATCGAGCACATCGAAGCCGAGCTGGCGCGGTTCTTCATCAAGTACGAGACCGAAAGCGCCCAGTTCCACGAGGACTTCAACACGCTCAAGCAGGCCGAAAGTATCAGCCGCTCGGCCAAGGCCGAGCTGATCGAGGCCAACCTGCGCCTGGTGGTGTCCATCGCCAAGCGCTACACCAACCGGGGCCTGCAGTTCCTCGACCTGATCCAGGAAGGCAACATCGGGCTGATGAAGGCGGTGGACAAGTTCGAGTACAGCCGCGGATTCAAGTTCTCCACCTACGCCACCTGGTGGATCCGCCAGGCCATCACCCGGGCCATCGCCGACCAGGCGCGCACCATCCGCATCCCGGTGCACATGATCGAGACCATCAACAAGCTGATCCGCACCCAGCGCGAGCTGGTGCAGAAACTGGGCCGGGAGCCCTCCAGCGAGGAGATCGCCCACGCCATGGACATGCCGGTGGGCAAGGTGCGCAAGGTCATGAAGATCGCCCAGGAGCCCATCAGCCTGGAAACCCCCATCGGCGAAGAGGAAGACTCCCATCTGGGCGACTTCATCGAAGACAAGGGCGTGGTTTCCCCGGTCGAGCAGGTGGTGAGCCAGCGCCTCAAGGAGACCGTGAACCTGGTGCTGCAGACCCTCACCGAACGGGAGGAGAAGGTCCTGCGCATGCGCTTCGGCGTGGGCGACGAGGCCTCCGAGCACACCCTGGAGGAGGTGGGCAGCGAATTCGCGGTGACCCGCGAGCGCATCCGCCAGATCGAAAGCAAGGCGCTGAGAAAAATTCGCCATCCGCGTTATTCCAAGACGCTCAAGGCATTTCTCGGCTGATCGCGGGCCAAAGTGCTCGTTCCACCGGCGAATTTGTGAGCATCCGCAGGATGCGAACAGGATTTGTCATCCGCGTTATTCCAAGACGCTCAAGGCATTTCTCGGCTGAACGCGGGCCCGAGCCCCCTGGTCGGCCGCACCGCCCATGTGGGCGCGGGCGTCAGGTCTGCCTACAGCTTCTGATCCGGCCTTGTTGCAAACTGCAAGATGGGGGGACGGGAAGCCCAAGGAATCGCCCCGGGCCGGATAACGGCATTGACTTCCGGGTGGCTCCAAGGGACGCTCATGGTGAGGAATGCCGTGCTTTCCAAAGATCAAACCTTGGGGAAATATCAGATCATCGACCGGCTCGGCGCAGGGGGCTTCGGCTCGGTGTACCTGGCCCAGGACCGGCTGCTCAACCGCAAGGTGGCGCTCAAAGTGCCGCACCACCAGTCGGATGAACAGGGGCTGCTGCTGGAGCCGCGAATCATGGCGGCCCTCAAGCACCCCAACATCGTCGAGCTGATCACGGTGGAGAAGAAGGACGACACCTTCTTCATGGTGCTGGAGTACGTGGACGGCGAAAGCCTGGACAAGCTGATCCGCCGGGAACGGGCCCTGAGCCCGGCCCGCACCCTGGAGATCGGCATGGACGTGTGCTCGGCCATCGGCTTCGCCCATGCCCACCAGGTGATCCACCGGGACCTGCGCCCGGCCAACATCCTCATCAGCCGGGAAGGGGTGGCCAAGGTCACCGATTTCGGCACCAGCCGGTTCCTGGAGATGCAGCGCGACGGCTTCGCCCGCACCCGGATCGGCTCGCCGCCGTACATGGCCCCGGAGCACTTCCGCGGCCGGGCGGTGTTCCAGAGCGACCTCTGGTCCCTGGGCATCACCATGTATGAAATGCTCACAGGCACCGTGCCCTTCTACGACGCCGACCCCATCAAGATCGCCCAGTCCTTCCAGAGCACCCCGGTGGTGCCGCCCCACCTGCGCAACGCCGCGGTGCCGCGGGCGCTGAGCGAAGCGGTGATGAAGGCGCTGGCGGTCAACCTGGGTGAGCGCTACCTGTCCGCCCAGGAGTTCTACAAGGCCCTGCAGGCGCTCAAGGAGGGCATGACCCGGGAAACCCGGCCGGTGGGCACGGCCATCCTGGCCGGCCAGTTCGACACCTCCGGCCAGGGGCAGCGCAAGCAGCCGCCCACCCAGCAGCGGCTCTGCCGGTTCTGCTACCGGCCCCTGCCCCGCATGGCGATCACCTGCCCCGCCTGCGGCGAAAAGAACCAGTGATGCCGGCCGCCCCTGAAGCCCCTTCGGGCCTCTGGGCGCGCCGCTGGTTCCGGCGCACCACCTACCTGATCGCTTCGGGGGCGGTGCTCGCCGGCCTCACCATCTGGGCGGTGCAGCGGCCGGAGCTGGACCGCTGGCTGATCGGCAAGCTGGACCACTATTCCAGGGAGGAGTGCGGCCTGGGGGTGCAGGCGGACCGGCTGGAGATCCACCCCTTCCAGGGCCGCATCCTGCTGCACAAGCTGGCCGTGGGCGGCGACCTGCTGCAGGCCAGCCTGCTGGAGGTGGACCTGGAATGGGCCTCCCTGCTCCACACGCCCCACCTGCGCGCCGTACTGCTCCAGGATCCGGTGCTGAACCTGGACCGGGCCCGCCTGGCCCGGATCAAGCTGAAGCCGCACCCGCCCAGCCAGAAGCCGACCCTGGTCCGGCTGGACCGGCTGGAGCTGCGCAACGGCGAGGCCCACGTGCGGGAGCCGGCCTGGGGCCTGCCCCGGGGCGATTTCCAGTTCCACGTGGACGGCCGCGGCCGCGCCGCCAATGAGCTCCGGGTGCAGCTGCGGGTGCCCGGGATCAGTCTGGCGCAGGGCCCCGGCACGGTCCGGGGCGACCTGGCGGTGGATGCCGAGGTCACCGAGCACAAGCTGGAGGTGTCCCAGGGCCAGCTGCGCCTGGGCGACAACCGGCTGGGCTTCAAGGGCGGGTTCCAATTCCAGGAGCGGAAGCTGAACCTGGAGGCCAACGGCCACCTGGACCTGGTCCAGGCCCAGCGCCTGGCCAGCCCGCAGCAGCCGGCCGCCGCCTCGGGCCTGCTGGATTTCCAGGCCAAGGCCAACGGCCCCCTGGACGGCCTCGCCTGGAGCGCAAGCCTCCAGGGCAGCGGGCTCCAGGCCAAGGGCGTGCCCCTGCGCCCGGGCCGGCTCCAGGCGGCGCTGCACGGCACCTTCGCCGAGATCCAGCTGGAGCACCTGGGCTGGATCTCCCCGGACGCCAAGCTGGACGCCTCCGGCAGCTGGACCGCCAGGGCCGGCTACCAGCTCAAGGCCAACGCCAGCGCCATCCCCCTGGCCCCGGTGGCCGGCTACACCCATGCCGGCTTCCTCAAGGACCTCACCGCCAGCTTCAGCGGGGAAGCCAGCCTGCCCGCGGGCCCGGCCAAGACCCCGTGGGCCCTGCCCAGCCTGGACCAGGTGACCCTGCACGGCACCGGCCAGTTCCTGCAGAACGGCCAGAAGGTGGGCGGCCTTGCGGTGGATCTGGCCAAGGGACAGTTCCAGGCCCCCGCCGTGGACCTGGACCTGGCCGAGCTGGAACTCCACGGCGAGGCCTCGGGCACCCTGGGCCCGCGCGGGCTGCAAGCCCTCCAGGGCGACGCCACCGTGGTCACCGACGCCGCCGATGTGGCCGGGATGCTCAAGGCCTGGGACATCGGCATGACCGATGACGCCGGCCGGCGCACCCCCCTGGACATGTCCGGCCACACCCGGGTGCAGGCCCGGTGCGGCTGGGATCCGCGCGGCGGGCTCCAGCTGGCCGGCCAGCTGGAGGTCGAAGGCCCGCGCTGGCACGGGGCCCGGGCCGACCAGCTCAAGGCCGCGGTGAGCATCGACCGGGATGTCCTGCGGGTCACCGACATCGTCCTGGACAAGGGCGACGGCCAGGGCTACGGAGATTTCTGGCTCACCTGGGCCAAGGTGGCCCCGGGCGCGGACCAGATCGACATGTGCTACCAGGCCTACCGCCTGCCGGTGCGGGAAGGGCTCAGGGCGGCGGACGTGGGCGACCTGCCCCTGGACGGCACCGGCAGCGGCTGGGTCCGGCTGCACGGCCCGTTCGACCGGATCATGATGGAAGGGCAGTGCGTGGCCGAACAGGGCGAGGCTTACGGCCTGCACATTCCCGCGGCCTCGGCCGATTTCAGCATGGACATCGACGGCGATCGCCTGCGCGCCACCGACGTCCGGGTGGCCGACAGCGTGGCCGACCTGGGCTCCGCGGCGGGCGCGCCCACCGGCCCCCTGGCCCTGTCCGGCGCCATGGACATGGACACCAAGCACTCCACCTGGCAGGTGGCGCTGCGCGGCGCGCTGGATTCCCGCATCCTGGGGCTCCAGGGGCCCGGCATCCAGGGCCAGGTGGAGACCCATCTCGAAGGACCGTTCACCGCGCCCCTGGGACCCATCCAGGTGCCCACCGGAACCCTCACCCTCACCCAGGGCCGGGTGACCCAGGGCGATCAGACCCTGGAGGGGCTGGAAGGCTCCGCCAGCTTCCACGGCGGGAACCTGGAGCTGAACCTGGGCCTGGCCGGAAAGCCGGTGCGCCTGCTCAGCCTGGAGGCCCGGCAGCGGGGCCCCAAGCAGCTGCGCGGCACCGTGGCCATCGAGCTGGGCCAGGATTCCGCCGACACCGTCCAGCTGGCCCCCCGGATCACCCACGACTTCCTCAAGGACGCCCACTTCCGGTTCCACGCCCAGGGCGACTGGACCCCCGCGGGCCTGGACTGGCGAGGCCAGCTGGACCGGTTCACCGGCCAGTTCGAGGGGTTCTACCTGGCCCAGTCCCACCCCGGGCAGATGTCCGGCAACGCCGCCGGGATGCATCTCGCCCTGGGCCTGGAGGGCCGCACCGCGGGAAGCGGCCGCGGCGCCACCCCGCCCGCCACCAGCATCGCCCTGCAAGGCCAGTTCCCGTTCTCCGGCACCGCCCCGCTGGCCCTGCAGCTGGCCGGCTCCTGCGACCTGGCCAACCTGAAGACCATCCTGGACCGGGTGGTGCAGCCGGGCCAGTACAGCCTGCTGGCGGACCTGCACCCCGCGGGCAGCGCCCACTTCGACCTCAACCTGGGCGGCACCCTCCAGGAGACCACCCTGGGCGGCACCCTGACCCTCAAGGGCGGGCGGGCCGTGGCGCACAGCTATCCGCTGAGCATCGAGGACCTGGATTTCACCGCGCAGTTCAAGGGGCGGGACATCATCATCCCGAAGTCGGCCCCGCTGCGCGGAACCCTGGCCCAGGGCGCGCTCACCGCCTGGGGCCAGATGACCTGGCGGCTGGGCGGGATCTCCTCGTACGACGTGCACTCCAGCCTGGAGGACTTCCAGCTGCGTGACATCCCCGATGGCTTCGAGCTGCTGGGCAGCCTGGACGCCAACCTCAAGGGCAGCGACCAGGACGGCGGGGTGCTCAGCGGCAGCATCTGGGCCAAGCGGACCCTGTACCACACCGAGATCAACCTGACCGACCTGATCCTGGCCAACGCCCTGGGCCCCGGCAACATCCTTTCCGCCGTGGACCCGTCCGACCCCCTGGCCCGCATCGACCTGAACCTGGAGCTGCATCTGGCCGAGCCCTGGGACCTGGACACCAACCTGCTGAAGCTGCAGGGACGGCCCAAGGGCCAGTTCTGGATCCGCGGCAACCTGGTCAAGCCCGGGCTCCAGGGCCGCATGGAACTGTTGCCCGGCGGCCGGCTGACCAACCTGTTCCCGGCCGGGGACGTCGTCATCGAGCGGGGCACCGTGGAATTTCCCAATCCGGGCGTGTTCAACCCCAGCCTGAACATCGGCGGCGAGATCGACATCCCGCCCTACCTGGTGAGCCTGGATATCTCCGGGCCCATTGACGCCCTGCAGGCCAAGGCGTTCTCCACCCCTTCCCTGCGCCAGGACGAGATCTTCGCCATCCTCATCGACCCGGCCGCGGTGAGCCAGGTGGGCGGCGCGAGCTCCTCCACCCAGACCGCCATGAACACCGGCCTGGCCAACACCAGCTCCGGCCTGCTCACCTCGCTGGCCCTGGCCAACTTCCAGGAGCAGCTGCGCAAGACCCTGAACCTGGACCGGGTGAGCGTGGCGCTGCGCACCGGCGTCGGCACCCCGGAAACCACCATCACCCTGGGCAAGGCGGTCAACCTGTTCGGCTACCACACCCCCCTGGTGTTCACCCACGACAAGACCGGTGAAGTGACCACCATCAGCGGCCAGGTGGAGTGGCGCTTCGGCGACTTCGTGTTCCGCCTGGGCGCCAGCCAGAGCACCGCCAACAGCCTCTACCCCTCGGGCGAGATCCGCCATTCCTGGAGCCCCCGGTGATCGTCCTGCGCGCCTTCGCCCGCTACCGGGAGCGCCTGGGCTTCGAGCGCCTGGAGCTGCCCCTGCCCGAGCCCGCCACCCTGGCCGCGCTGCTGGCCCATCCGCGGCTGGCCGGGCTGCCCGGGGACGCCCTGTTCGCCGTCAACCAGGCCTTCGCCGGGCGGGACGCGCCGCTGCGGGACGGCGACGAGGTGGCGTTGATGCCGCCGGTGAGTGGCGGTTAGACTGGAACCATGATGAAACGAGACACCATCAAATCCCTCCTTGCTCGGCCCGCGGCCGGCGGTGAAGCCACGGTGATGGGCTGGGCCCGTGCCGTGCGCGCCCAGAAGCAGGTGCTGTTCCTCCAGGTGAACGACGGCTCCTGCCTGGCCAACCTGCAGGTGGTGGTGCCTTCCGGGCATCCCGATTTCGAGCGGCTCAGCAAGCTCAGCCAGGGCGCCGGGCTGAAGGCGGTGGGCGAGCTGGTGGCCTCCAACGGTTCCGGCCAGGCCTACGAGCTGGTGGCCCGCGAACTGGTCATCTACGGCGAGGCCGACCCCAGCGCCTACCCGCTCCAGAAGAAGCGCCACAGCTTCGAGTACCTGCGCGAGAACATCGCCCACCTGCGGCCCCGCACCCGCACCTTCGGCGCCGTGCTGCGGGTGCGCAACGTGCTGGCCCGGGCCATCCACGATTTCTACCAGGGCCGCGGCTTCGTCTGGGCCCACACCCCCATCATCACCGGCTCCGACTGCGAGGGCGCCGGCCAGATGTTCCGGGTCTCCACCCTGGACCCCGCCCATCCGCCCTGCCTGCCCGACGGTTCCGTGGACTACGCCCAGGACTTCTTCGCCAAGCCCGCCTACCTCACCGTGTCCGGCCAGCTGGCCGGGGAGACCCTGGCCCTGGCGCTGTCCAGCATCTACACCTTCGGCCCCACCTTCCGGGCCGAGAACTCCAACACCACCCGGCACCTGGCCGAGTTCTGGATGGTCGAGCCCGAGGCCGCCTTCTACGACCTGCAGGACAACATGGACCTGGCCGAGGACTTCCTCAAGCACCTGTTCCGCACCGTGCTGGACGAGTGCTCCGAGGACATGGCGTTCTTCGCCGAATTCATCGAGAAGTCCGCGGTGACCACCCTGGAGCACATCGTCAACACCCCGTTCGAGCGGATCACCTACACCGAGGCCATCAAGCTGCTGGAAAGCGCCGACCAGGCCTTCGATTTCCCGGTGAGCTGGGGCATGGACATCCAGACCGAGCACGAGCGCTACCTGGCGGAAAAGCGCATGAAGCGGCCGGTGATCATCACCGACTACCCCAAGGACATCAAGGCCTTCTACATGCGCATGAACGACGACGGCCGCACCGTGCGGGGCATGGACGTGCTGGTGCCGCGCCTGGGCGAGATCATCGGCGGCAGCCAGCGCGAGGAGCGCCTGGACGTGCTGGAGGCCCGCATGGCCGAGCTGCACATCGACCCGGCCGCCTACGCCTGGTATCTGGACACCCGCCGGTTCGGCAGCGTGCCCCACTCCGGCTTCGGCCTGGGCTTCGAGCGCACCGTCCAGTTCGTCACCGGCATGGGCAACATCCGCGACGTCATCCCCTACCCGCGCACGCCGAAATCGGCGGAGCTGGGCTAGGAGCCGGTCTGCAAACCTGAAATCAGGATGGTTCGATCAACGGATCGAGCACTCGCCCCAGGAGTTGGGTCAGAGACCGTTTGTGGCTGAATTTGGGGAAGTGATGATCGCTGGCGGGGGGCGGCGATGGTCGGGTTGGCCTCTTGAGCACCATCGTCCCGGGACTGGATGGCGTCCTGCCGGTCCGGCTTTTTGAAATTGCCTTGAAATCGGCGATTACGATCGTCATAATAGCCTTAATTGGGCGATTTATTTAGCCGAATTCAAGGAAGGACCATGTTCCTGGACCGCGAAATTCACCCCTCCCTGCGCCAGCGACTGGAGGAAGGCGGAAAGGTCGTGCTGCTTTTCGGGGCACGCCAGGTGGGGAAGACCACCCTGGCCCGGCGAATGCTGGGTGAACTGCCGTTCAAGGCCTTGGAAGTCACGGGGGATGATGCTGTCGTCTCCGAACTTCTGGCCTCCCGGGACACCGCGCGCCTGAATGGTCTGGTGGCGGGCTACGATCTCCTTTTTTTGGATGAAGCCCAGCGCATTCCAGACATAGGCCTGGCTCTGAAACTTCTCCACGACGGTCACCCGGATCTCCGCATGCTCGTGACCGGTTCGTCGGCCTTGGACCTGGCCTCCAAGACCCGTGAATCCCTCACGGGGCGCACCTGGTCCTTCCATCTCCATCCCTTCTCCTACCGCGAGTGCCTGGCCGCGAGGAATCCCTTCGAGCAGGACCGGCGCCTCGAGCGTGACCTCGTCTACGGACTTTACCCCGAAGTCCAGGCATACGAGGGTGATGCTGACCGGGCGACCTATCTGCGGGAATTGCACGCGGCTTACCTCTTCAAAGATCTGCTCGAAATGGGCGGACTTCGCCACCCCCGGAAGTTGGTGGATCTGTTGCGCATGCTGGCCTATCAGGTCGGTTCTGAAGTGTCGAACACGGAGTTGGGAACCGCCCTGGGCCTGTCCAAGGACACAGTGGCCAGCTACGTGGACCTGCTGGAGAAGGCTTTCATCATCTTCAGGCTGCAGGGGTTCAGTCGGAATTTGCGCAACGAGGTCACCCGGAACGGCAAAATCTATTTCCATGACCTGGGCGTGCGCAACGCAGCCATCGCGGATTTCCGCCCCTTCTCGGTCCGCCAGGACAAGGGCGCGCTCTGGGAAAACTTCCTGGTCTCCGAGCGCCGCAAGCGGCAGCTACCCGGCGTGGAAGGCCGTTTCTGGCGCCTGAGTTCGGGCGCGGAGGTGGACTACGTGGAGGTTGACGGCGAAAGTCTCCGGGCCTTCGAGTTCAAGCTCTCCCCCAAGGCTCGTGCCAAGGCCCCGGCCCGCTGGATGGCAACCTATCCCGACGCGCCCTGGCAGAAGATCGACCGGGAGAACTACATTCCCTTCATCGCTGGGTGAGGCCGTCCCTGAATTCCATCGTCGTCTGGACCGGGCCGCACAGCTACCGTCCCAGCTTCTGCACCATGGCCACCCCGCCCACCACCAGCGCACCGCCGCACAGGGACAGCACCGAAGGGGCCTCGCCCAGCACCGCCCAGCCGATGAACAGGGCCACCGGCGGGATCAGGTAGAGGAACGATCCGGCCACGCTCACCGGCAGGTGCCGGTTGGCGTCGGCCCAGGTCCAGTAGCCCACGCCGGTGGGCACCACCCCCAGGAAGATCACGCAGAAGCGCGGAGCCGTGCCGGCCTGGGCGAACTGGGCCAGGGCCCGGCCGCTCCAGGGCAGGAAGGCCAGCGCGCTGAACACCGCGCAGAAGGTGACCACCTGGAGCCCCGAGTAGCGCGCCAGCAGGGGCCGCTGGCCCATGGAGTAGACCGCTTGGAGCACCGCCGCCGCCAGCACGATGAGGGCGTAGCCGTTGACCTTCAGCGCCCCGCCCCGGCCCAGGCTGATGATGAACACGCCCAGCAGGCTCACCAGCAGGCCGGCCAGCCCCCAGCGGGTGATCTTCTCGGCCCCGGACACCCGGCCGATCAGCACCATCCAGATGGGCGCCGAGGCGATCAGGAAACTGGCGGCCGCGGCCGGGATGTGGGTCTGGCCCAGGCTCAGGGTGGCGGTGTAGAGCGAATGGCCCAGCAGCCCCAGCAGGGCGATGAAGGGCAGGTCGCGCCAGGCCGGCCATGCGGTGCGCCGGGCCACGGCGATTCCGCCCAGCACCACCGACGCGGCCACCGCGCGCAGGAAGGCCACTTCCAGCGGACCGAAGCCGCGGATGGCGATGCGGATGGCCGGAAAGGCCGAGGCCCAGCACACCACGGTCAGGGCGGCCATGGCCAGGCCATGGACCGGAACCGCCGCGCGGGCGGCGGGATGGGGGAGGGAAAGGACTTCAGGTTCCATTCCATGGGTATACCCCGGCCGATTCCATCGAAGCAAACGAATTCTATTGCTGGATCCCATCGGAAAATACGATGATGAAGGCATGGACCCCCGCACCCTGGCCACCTTCCGAACCGCCGCCCGCACCCTGAGCTTCACGCGCACCGCGGAGCTGCTGAATTATGCCCAGTCCAGCATCACCGCCCAGATGAAGAGCCTGGAGCAGGATCTGGACGTGACCCTGTTCCACCGGGCGGGCAACCGAATCGAGCTCACCGAGCCCGGGCGCACGTTCCTGGATTACGCCGAGCGGCTGCTCGCCCTGATGGACGAGGCCAAAGGCGCGGTCAAGGGCGGCGCCAGCCAGGGCCTGGTGCGCTTCACGGCGGCCGAAACGGTCTGCAGCTACCGGCTGCCCGCGGTGCTCAACGCCTTTTCCCGGGAGCACCCCGGGGTGCGCCTGCAGTTCGTGCCCATGCCGGTGCGCGATTTCAAGCGCCAGCTGCTGGAGGGGGCCCTGGCGGCCGCCTTCGTGCTTGAAGCGCCGTTCAGCCACACCGGATTGGCGGTGGAGTGGCTGCACAGCGAGCCGGTGGGCATCTATGCGCCGCCCAGCCACCGGCTGGCCGGCGCCCCGCGGGTGACCGCCCTGGATCTGCTGCGCGAGCAGTACCTGATGACGGATTCCGGATGCAGCTACCGCAACCAGTTCGAGCGGGCGCTGATCGCCGCCGGGGCCCACCCGGCCACCCGGCTGGAATTCCAGAGCATCGAGGCGATCAAGCGCTGCGTGGAGCTGGGCATGGGCATCGCCCCGCTGCCGGACATCGCGGTGGCCGAGGAACGGCGCAGCGGCCGGCTGGTGCGGCTGGCCTGGGCCGAGCCGCCCCTGGAGGTGGCCAACCACCTGGTGTGGAATCCCCAGCACCAGGTGAGCCCATCGCTCCGGGCGTTCCTGGACTTCTGTTCAGGGACCATGAAGACCGACGCCCAGATGGCGCCGGAGGGACATCTCCAACCGGCCTAGCCCAGGCCCTTGCCGAACCGCCAGGTCCCCTCCAGGATCAGGGCCATGTCCGCGGTGTTCTCGTTGTTGGTGATGTTGTTCATGTAGCGCAGGGTGAGCACCAGGTTGGGGGTGGCCAGCCAGTGGACGCCCAGATCGTGCTGGAGGGATGGCTTGTCCAGGTGGTCGCCCGGCGTGGCGTAGGTGGATCCGGTCAGGTAGACCAGCTGGAGGAAGGGCCGCCAGGCGCGGTCGCGCCAGCCTTCCACCATGGCGTGGAGCCCCAGCTGGTCCCGGAAGCCATACTGGTTGAAGATGAGGTTGCCCGATTGCCGGTGCACCACGCCGGCTCCGAAGTAGGTGTCCAGCGACCCGTTGGGGGTCCAGCGGCCGGTGAACTGGAGCGCCGAGTCCCACCCCGCCCTGGCACGGTCGAGGCTGCGGGTCAGCGGTGGCTTCACCTGGACATTGACGGCCAGGGACAGGGCGTCGGTCTGGTACATATTCCGGGTGAGGCCCGCCACCGGATCCTGCACCCTGGGGCCGGTGCCGTGGTCGGAATAGACGGTGACCGCCCCGTTCTGCACCACCACCACCCGCACCTGGTCCGCCGGGAAATCGCTGCGCCCTTCCTGGTTGAAGCCGAAGGTGCGGTGGGTCCAGTCGATCAGGCCGTCCTCGAAGCCGCTGGAGTAGCTGAGCACGGGCAGCATCATCCAGCCCTCCCAACCGCCGCCCAGGCCCGCGCGCAGGCGCAGGGTGGTCAGGCTGGTTTCCATCTGGAAGAAGAAGATCAGCGGGAGCTGGGGGTTCTGGGCGGCGAACTGCTGGGCCTGGGCCAGGCTGATGCCCTTGGGCGGGTTCACCTTCAGGTCGTGTTTGATCACGTCGGAGAACTCGAAGGTGTTGGCTTCGACCCACTGCAGATCGGCTTCATAGGCGCCGGCGGCGAGGACGTCCGGCGCGGCGGGAATGTAGGTGAGCGTCTCCAGGTTGATGGGGAACTGATCCCGGGTGGGCGCCGGCCCCAGATGCCCGGAATCCTGGCTCCAGGCGGGCAGGGACAGCGCCAGGAGCAAGGCCACCGCGATTTTCATGAATAACCTCCGCGCCCTCGACCCTGGCGCCATCAATAGCGGACAATGAGACTTGCGTTCAGGGTGGGGGAATCGATGGTGGCCCAGCCACCACCATCGGATCCAGGTTTGTATTCGGCTTGGAGATAGCGCAGCTCGACGCCCAGGTGGCGGGTGAACATGCAGCCCACCTGGGCGGCACAGTAGACATTGTTTGGCGTGTCGTCCAGCCGGCCCGCCGGAGTGTTCAGCTGGAACCGGCAGGAGCCGTAGCCCAGGCCCACCCCCACATAGACGCCCTCGTTGGCCTTCCGGCCGAGGAAGAAGTCGTAGTCGGCGCCCGCCTGGAACATCCGCACCCGCGCGTCGCCGTGGCCGGAATCCTGGAAGGCGGTGTAGTCGACCCGGGGCAAGATGATGTGGCCACCGGGCAGGGCGATGGCCAGATGGAGGCCCCCGCCGCCGCCCAGGCGGTGGTCCAGGTGATCCCCGGCGCCCAGATCGCCCAGCGGGGACGCCAGGGTAACCTGCCCGCCGCAACTCACCGATTGGCCCTTCAAGGCGGGGGCTCCGACCAGGATGAAGAGGACTCCCGCGAGCGCACCGGTGATCTGACTGAATTCCATCTTCTTTGCTCGCATTTAGATAGCCAGGGAAACCGGGAAGGAGGCCTTGATCGATCGTCCGAACGGTTCAACTATAAATTGATCGCCTGATCAAGTCAACCCTGGTAATGAAATATTCTATGGTTTAGCCGAGGCGAGCACACCTTGGCCATGGCTGCCCTGGACTGCTACCCTGGTTTGAATGGAATCCTCTTGCTCTGATACCCGAACCGCTCTGCTGCACGCTGCCATGGTCTGCTTTTCCGAGCATGGGTTTGACGGCACCAGCATGCGTGTGATTGCCGACCGGGCCCAGCGCCCGCTCTCGCTCCTGGCCCACTACTTCGGCAACAAAGAGGGGCTCTATCTCGCCGTTTTTAATCTTATTTTTGACCGGTTGTACGTCGAGCTCAAGGACAATCCGATCCCGGAAGGCGGCTACCATCCGGTCGACAAGAAGGATGCAGAACGCATCCTGCGGGAACAGATCCACAGCCTTTTCCGTCGGGTGGTCCAGTGCGCCAGTCCATCCGATCCGATCTTCGAATGCGGCATCAGACTGCTTCCCCAGGAGGCTCGCTCGCCACGTCCCGAATTATTCCCGATAATGATTTCCTATATCAAGCCTACGGCGGAAACCATCAAGAACTGTATCAAGGTGCTGCGTCCCGAGCTGAGCGAAGACCAGGTGATCTTCCTGGGCATCTCCATCTTCGGCCAGGTGGCTGGACACAGCCTGATGCGGGGCCTGAACCAGGTGGTTTGGGGCAAGGTCGAGCTGGCTGAAAACCAGCTCCAGGCGTCCGAATGCCTGGTGGACCTCTGTTTGAACGGGCTGCTGGCCGGACCGGTGGCGGAACGGCACTGAACCATACCCCGCGGTTGCCGTTGCAAGGAATTGCCTTGATTGAAACAACGATTGCTTTAGGATAGGAACGGACGATCGATCTACTCCTCACATCCGCTCGCAATGCGGAGCTTGCTCCAGAGCGCGGTGGGGGATCAGGCTTCTGTTTTCACCACGAATCAGGCCATTGGTAGAATTATAATTTGATTTTTACAAAGCATGGAGGTTGCCGCGGCTATGCCAAGGATGTTCCCTTCACTGATCCAGCGTCCCTGGCCGGCCCTGGCCTGCCTGGGCGCCGCCCTGGTCCTGGGCGTCTCCTGCCACCACGCCAAGCCGGCCGCGGCCCCGCCCCTGCAAGTGGAAGTGACCGGCGCCATCCAGCAGGACGTGCCCCTGGTGCACGAATGGATCGGCACCGTGGACGGCTTCGTCAACGCGGAGATCCGCCCTCAGGTGGAAGGCTACGTGGTCAAGCAGACCTACCGCGAGGGCTTCCCGGTGAAACGCGGGCAGCTGCTGTTCCAGATCGACTCCCGGCAGTTCCAGGCGGCCGCCAACGAAGCCAAGGCGGCCATGGCGAGGGACCAGGCGTTCCTGGACAAGGCCAAGCTGGACGTGGACCGCTACGCGCCGCTGGCGGCCCAGAAGGCCATCTCCCAGCAGGAGCTGGACAACGCCCTGGCCGCCCGCAGCCAGGCCAAGGCCACCCTGGACGCCACCCGGGCCACCTACGACAAGGTGAAGCTCAACCTGGATTGGACCCGGATCGTTTCCCCCATCGACGGCATCGCCGGCATGGCCAAGGCCCAGGTGGGCGACCTGGTCACCGGCCAGACCATCATGACCACGGTCTCCACGGTGGATCCGGTGAAGGTCTTCTTCAGCGCCAGCGAAGCGGAATACATGTCCTGGGCCCAGTCCTGGAGCGCCAAAGGGGGGGGCAAAGGCTCCCTGCAGCTGCTCCTGTCCGACAAGAGCCTCTACCCGCACAAGGGTGATCCCTTCATGACCGACCGCAACGTCGACCTCAAGACCGGCACCATCATGCTGGCCGGCGTGTTCCCCAACCCGGACCACCTGCTCCGCCCCGGCCAGTTCGCCAAGGTCCGGGCGGTGCTGGGGGTGCAGAAGAACGCCATCATGGTGCCCCTGCGCTCGGTGTGGGAAGTCCAGGGCCGGCCCCAGGTGGCGGTGGTGGGCCCGGACAACCGGGTGGACATCCGCCCGGTGACCACCGGGCCCATCGTCGGCCCGCTGGTGGCCATCCAACAGGGACTCCAGGCCGCCGACCGCGTGGTGGTGGAAGGCGTTCAAAAAGTCACCCCCGGCCTCCTGGTGAAACCGGTTTCAGCCACAAGGTAGCGCCGTGTCCAAATTTTTCATCAACCGCCCCATCGTCGCGATCGTCATCGCCATCATCACCCTGATCGCCGGGCTGGTGTCGATGTTCGGCCTGCCCATCGCCCAGTTCCCCGAGATCGTCCCGCCCCAGATCCTGGTCTCCACCTCCTACACCGGCGCCGACGCCGTGACCATCGAGCAGGCTGTGGCCGCCCCGCTGGAGCAGCAGCTCAACGGCGTGGACAACATGCTCTACATGCAGTCCATCAACGCCAATGACGGGACCATGTCGGAGACGGTCACCTTCGACGTGCAGACCGACCCCAACATGGACGAGGTGAACACCGAGAACCGCCTGGCCCAGGCCGAGCCCTTCCTGCCCCCGGAAGTGAACCAGAACGGCATGACCCTGCGCAAATCCACCGGCATGCCGCTGCTGCTGGTGCAGGTGTACTCCCCCAAGGGCAGCTACGATTCCCTCTTTCTCTCCAACTACTCCACCATCAACCTGGTGGACCCCATCTACCGGGTGCCCGGGGTCGGCCAGGTGCTCATCTTCGGGGCCGGCGACTACGCCATGCGGATCTGGGTGAAACCGGACCTGCTGGCCAAGCTGGGCATCACCGTGGGCGACCTCAACCAGGCGGTGCTGGCCCAGAACACGGTCAACCCCTCCGGGCAGATCGGCGCCGAGCCCACCCCCAAGGGCCAGGAGATGACCTACACGGTGCGCAGCCAGGGCCGCCTGCTGACCCCGGACGACTTCAAGAAGATCGTGGTGCGGGCCAATCCGGACGGCTCCTTCGTGCACCTGGGCGACGTGGCCCGGGTGGAACTGGGCGCCCTGGCCTACAAGCAGATCTCCCGGCTGAACGGCCGGCCCAGCTGCGGCATGGCCATCTTCCAGACCCCGGGATCCAACTCCCTGGCGGTGGGCAACGCGGTGAAGCGGGAGCTGGAAAACCTCAAGACCCGCTTCCCGGGCGACCTGGACTGCACCGTCTCGGTGGACACCACCCTGCCCATCACCGCCGGCATCAACGAGATCCTATGGACCCTCCTGGAGGCCATGGTGCTGGTGATCCTGGTAGTGTTCGTGTTCCTGCAGAACTGGCGGGCCACCCTCATCCCCATGATCGCCGTCCCGGTCTCCCTGATCGGCACCTTCGCCGTGTTCCCGATGCTGGGCTTCTCCATCAACACCCTTTCCCTGTTCGGCCTGGTGCTGGCCATCGGGCTGGTGGTGGACGACGCCATCGTGGTGGTGGAGGCGGTGGAACATCACATCGAGCAGGGCATGCTGCCGCGGGAAGCCACCCTCCAGGCCATGAAGGAAGTGGCCGGCCCCGTGGTGGGCATCGCCCTGGTGCTGTCCGCCGTGTTCATCCCGGTGGGCCTCATGGGCGGCATCCAGGGCCGGCTCAACCGCCAGTTCGCGGTCACCATCGCCGTTTCGGTGCTCATCTCCGCCTTCAACGCCCTGTCCCTCTCGCCCGCCCTGTCGGCCTTGATCCTCAAGCCCAGGGAGCAGATGACCGGCCACCTCGGCCGCCTGTTCAAGGGCTTCAACCATACCTTCGCCAGGGCCACCCGCGGCTACGTGGACCTGTCGCACACGCTCATCCGCCGGGCCGCGATCGCCCTGACGGTGCTGGCGGCCTTCTTCCTGGTGGACGGGGTCATGGGCAAGAGCCTGCCCACCAGTTTCGTGCCCACCGAGGACCAGGGCTACTTCTTCCTCAACGTCCTGCTTCCGCCGGCCGCCTCGCTGCAGCGCACCGACGCGGTGGGCCGCAAGCTGGAGAAGATCGTGGCCGAAACCCCGGGCGTCCGCTACATCAGCAACATCGAAGGGTTCAGCCTGCTGTCCCGGGTATCCGCCTCCTACAACGGGTTCGCCTTCGTGTCCCTGGAGCCGTGGGACGAGCGCAAGAAGCCGGAGCTGGAAGCGGGCGCGATCATGGCCCGGCTCAACGCCCGCCTGGCCCGGGAGATCCCGGACGCCTCGGTGTTCGGCTTCCTGCCCCCGGCCATTCCCGGCATGGGCAACTCCAACGGCTTCTCCCTCTGGCTCCAGGACCGCAGCGGCGGCGACCCCACCTACCTCGCCCAGAACCTGCAGGCCTTCCTGGCCGCCGCCCGCAAACGGCCGGAACTCACCGGCGTCACCTCCCTGTTCTCGGCCAACACCCCGCAGATCTACACCGACGTGGACCGGGACAAGGCGCTCAAGCAGGGCGTGCCGGTGGGCGACGTGTACCTCACCCTCCAGACCTACCTGGGCGGGCTCTACCTGAACCAGTTCAACCGCTTCGGCCGGCAATGGCGGGTCTACCTCCAGGCCGAGGGGGAGGACCGCACCGGAGTCGACAACATCTCCCTGTTCCACGTGCGCACCAAGGACGGGACCATGGTGCCGCTGTCCTCCCTGGTGACCATCCGGCGGATCCAGGGCCCGGAGTACATCACCCGGTTCAACCTGCTCCGCGCGGCCCAGGTGATCGGCTCCGCCGCCCCCGGCTACAGTTCCGGCCAGGCCATGGCCGCCCTGGAACAGGTGGCCCGGCAGGTGCTGCCCTCGGACATGAGCTACGACTGGGGCGACCTGTCCTACCAGGAAAAGAAGGCCGCGGGCACCACGGGCCTGCTGCTCAGCCTGTCCCTGGTGTTCGTGTTCCTCATCCTCGCCGCCCTCTACGAAAGCTGGTCCCTGCCCTTCTCGGTGCTGCTCTCGGTGCCGGTGGCCATCTTCGGGGCCTTCGTCGGCCTCTACCTGCGCCACTTCGATTTCGGGCTATACGCCCAGATCGGCCTGATCATGCTGATCGGCCTGTCCGCCAAGAACGCCATCCTGATCGTGGAATTCGCCAAGGCCGAGCTCGAAAAGGGCCGGCCCCTGGTGGAGGCGGCGCTGGAGGGGGCCAAGCTCAGGCTGCGCCCCATCCTGATGACCTCGTTCGCCTTCATCATGGGCTGCGTTCCGCTGTGGATCGCCTCCGGGTCGGGCGCGGTGGCCCGCCGGATCCTGGGCACCGTGGTGATCGTCGGCATGCTGGCCGCCACCCTCATCGGGGTGTTCCTGATCCCGGTGCTGTTCGTGGTGGTGGAGCGCTTCGCCGGATCCAAGGCCAAGGCCCACGCCGGCCCCGAGCAGGGCATCATCGATGAGGAGAGCTAACGTGAGAAAACTGCCGCTGCCCCTCCTCCTGGTCCTGCTCACCGCCTGCGAAGTGGGACCCAACTACAAGCGTCCGCAGGTGGAGCCCGCCGCCCAGTTCCGGACCCAGGCCCAGGCCGAGGCGGCCTCCTTCGCCGACCAGCCCTGGTGGGACGTGTTCGCCGACCCCACCCTGAAGGGGCTCATCGACCAGGCCCTGGCCAACAACTTCGACGCGCGGGAAGCCGTGCAGCGGGTGGCCGAATTCCGGGCCCGGGCCGGCATCGAACAGTCCGACTACCTGCCCCAGGTGGACCTGGGCTCCCAGGCCCTGCGCGGGCGCAGTTCCTCCTTCGCCCCCAGCGGCGGGAAGACCGGCAACCAGCTTTCCGCCCAGGCCACGCTGTCCTGGGAACTGGACCTCTGGGGCCGGCTCCGGCGGCTGAACGAGGCCTCCCGGGCCCAGTTCCTGGCTTCCCAGGAGGCCCAGCGGGGCGTGTTCCTGACCACCGCCGCCCAGGTGGCCCAGGCCTACTTCCAGCTGCGCGATCTGGATGCCCGGCTGGAGATCGCCCGCTCCACCACCCAGGCCTTCCAGGAAACCTACGACCTGTTCAACCACCGGTTCACCGGCGGCGCGGCCTCGGCCCTGGAGACCTCCCGGGCCGAGGCCGCCCAGGCCGCCGCGGCAGCCTACATCCCTGATCTCGAGCGGCAGATCCAGGCCCAGGAAAACCTGCTCTCCTTCCTGGTGGGGCGCAATCCGGGACCGATCCCCAGGGGCGCCGTCCTCACCGCCCAGCCCCTGCCCCCCCAGATCCCGGCCGGGCTGCCCTCCACCCTGATGGAGCGCCGCCCCGACCTGCGCCAGGCGGAACAGGAGCTGGTGTCCGCCAACGCCCAGGTGGGCGTGGCCCAGGCCAACTACTTCCCCACCCTCAGCCTCACCGGCCTGCTCGGCGGGCTGGCACCCAACGTGAACCAGATGTTCAGCACCGGCAGGGAGTGGAACATCGGCCCGTCCTTCAACCTGCCGCCGCTCCAGGGCCTTCGGCTCAAGTACCAGAAGGCCGCCGCGGTGGCCCAGTGGGAACAGGCCAGGACTCGCTACCAGGCGGCGGTCAGCGGCGCCTTCGGCGAAGTGTCCACCCAGCTCACGGCCTACCAGAAGCTGGCCGAGGTGGAAACCCAGCAGGCCCGGGCGGTGGCCGCCTACCAGGAGGCGGTGCGGCTGGCCACCCTGCGCTACACGGCCGGACTGTCCAGCTACATGGAAGTGCTGGAAGCCCAGCAGCAGCTGTTCCCCGCGCAGAACAGCCTGTCCCAGGCCCGGCTGTCCAGGCTGGTCAGCCTGGTGCAGCTCTACAAGGCGCTGGGCGGCGGCTGGAACCTCAAGAACCCGGAGGACCCGGGGGCGTGGGCGGCGCCCAGGAAGTGACCGGCGGAAGCGCGGCGAGGCTCGCGGGATAGCCCATGGCGGCCGGACGGTTGAGCATCAGACAGAGCCCGAGGCCCTGGACGCCCCGGTCCGGCACCTCGGGACGGACCACCGCGGCCGCCTGGGTCAGGCCGGCATAGGCCGGCAGGTCGCGCGGCGCGACGAGCACCACCACCGGCCGGCCCTGGGCCATCAGGGCCCTGATCTGGCTGAGACTCTGGACGCTCGGCATGGGCCGGCGGAGGATCAGGCTGCCCAGGCCCAGGTCGGATTCCGTCAGGCCTGCCTCCCACACGTCCGCCCCCACCGACTGGACCCGCTCCCGGGCGGCCCAGAAGGCCTTGTCGGCCATGCGCGTGTTGCGGTCCTTCAGGGGCGGCATCACGATGTTCATGAACACCATCCCCACCAGCCAGATTCCCAGCACATGGTCCATGAGCCAGCGCGGGTCTGCGCGGCGCCAGGCGGCCAGAACGGCGAGCCCGCCGGCCAGCAGGGTGCAGCCCATGGTAAGCTTCCAGGACAGCCCGTAGGGCCGGATGAAGAACCACGGGCCCACCGCCACGGCCAGGAAGACCAGCAGCCCGGTGACGCCCACCAGGTTCGCCAGGGTGCGGTCGGGGCCGCCGTTCTCGCTGCCGCGGATCCGCCGCTCCAGCCATAGGCCGGTGCAAAGGAAGATGACCGGCACCAGCGGCAGGAAGTAGACCGCACGGCGCATGCCGGAGACCGACAGGAAGACGGCGTCCACCAGCAGGACCGCCAGGAGGAACCGGCCGCCCCCCGGACGCCGGCGCGACTGGGCCATGGCGGGAACCACCAGGAGCAGCCAAGGCAGGAGGTTCAAGGGCGAGTGTTTGAAGTAGAACAGCACGGTCTCCTGGTGCTGCCGGAGCTGGCCGGTGGCCGGCACCAGCCCCGGCAGTTGGAAGAACCGGCCCACCGTGTTGCGCACCAGGGCCTCTTCCAGGTAGGGCCAGCCGCCCCGGTGATAGAGCATGACCACCCAGCCCCCCGACAGGAGCGCGGCGCAGGCCATGCCCCACTGGGGCCGCAGCAGGTCCCGCAGCAGCCGGCGGTCCCGGGTCAGCGCCAGGTGGACGGCCAGGGGCAGCAGCACCAGCACCGGACCGACCGGCCCCTTGGCCAGGAAGGCCAGGGCCAGGCTGATCCAGAACCATGGCGTCCACTGGCTGCGGCGCTCCGGCTCCTCGAGCATCAGCCAGACCAGGCCCAGCCCCAGGGAGACCGCGAACACCAGGCTCATGTCCACCACCGCCTTGTGCCCGACCCGGAAGAACAGGTCGCTGGTGGCCAGGCAGATGGCCGCCCACCATCCGGCCGCGGGGGATTCCCGGCGCGCCGCCAGCCAGGCGATCCAGACCAGGGTGGCCAGGGCGAACAGGGCCGAAGGCAGCCGCAGCACCCACGGCGCGAAGCTGGAGCACAGCCTGGCCGCCGCCACGCCCACCAGGTAATAGAGGGGCGGCTTTTCCAGGTAAGGCAGGCCGTTGAGGGTGGGCACCACCCATTCCCGGGCGTCCGCCATCTCCCGGATGATGCCGCCCACATAGGGCTCTTCCGCCCCCCAAAGGCCGTGGTTGGCCAGGCCGAACAGGAACAGCAGCAGCCCCGCCGCCGCCAGCAGAAACCAGAGGCGGCGGGGGCTGCCGTTGATCCAGCGGGACGGGCCCCACCCCCCGCCCTCCCGGCCCCTGGGCAAGGCGGACGAGGTTCCGGAGCCGCCCGGACAAAACAGGTTTTTAACGGAGCGGAGGGTAGGCATTCGGATCCGAACCAGGGCTGAGGTTGCCACGCAAGACATGAAACAAGAGATTTGTGACAGCGTTGAAACCATTGGATCAGATCCGACGGCGATCGGCAACATAAACATTTAATCTCGTTTACGACCCATCCGTTCCTCCACCCCTGGCGGGACTCGGCATGCTACCAGCGCAACTCCGCATCCGGACGGATGCCGTCCTTGCCGGCGGCCTGCTCCAGGCTCCCGGCCTTGGCCTGGACCACCAGGTAGGCCATCGCTTCGCTGCCGGTGGCACGCCAGGCGCGCAGGCCGGCCGGAGCGATCCGCACCGCGGTGCCCGGGTGCAGGGGAATGCGCTGGCCGTCCACCTGCATCTCCCCGCTGCCGGACAGGATCACGTACAGCTCCTCGTTCTGCTTGTGGGCGTGCAGGAAGGGCATGGATTCCCCCGGCAGCATGGAGCCGAAGGACACCTCCATGGAGCTGAGCCCGAGCACCTGGCCCAGGAAGGTCTTGCCGGATTGCTTCTTCCCGTTGGGGCTCTCCAGCACGTGCTCGCGCCACTGGGCCGGGCTGCCGAACTCGGCGGTGGCGAAGTGGGTGGATTGTTGCGGGTTTTTTTCGGGCAAGCTCATGATGCCTCCTAAAGAAACGAACGTTCGTACTACTATAAACAGATGTTCCGAGCCATGCAAGGTGCGGGTACGCTTTTTCTGGGGCTCAATCGGGAGGCGCGCTTTGGCGGAAAAAGGTGACATCACGCGGGCGCGCATCCTGGACGAAGCGGTGCGGGTGGCCAGCCGGGACGGGCTGGCGGGATTGAGCATCGGGGTTCTGGCCACGGTGCTGGGCATGTCCAAGAGCGGCCTGTTCGCCCACTTCGGTTCCAAGGAAGCCCTGCAGATCGCCGCCCTGGAGCACGCCGCGGCGCAGGTGCAGGAGCGGACCGCCCCCGCCGGGCGGATGCCGCCGGGCCCGGAACAGCTGCGCTTCCTGTTCCGGGCCATCCAGGGCTGGATCGACGACCCGGAGCTGCCCGGCGGTTGCCCCATCACCGGGGCCTGCATCGAGTTCGACGACCAGGACGGGCCGGTCCGGGAGGCCCTGGTGCGCATCCAGCGGAGCTCCATGCAGGGCGCGGTGGCCATGTTCGACCGGTTCGCCGACCCGGCCCTGGACCGGGAGCAGCTGGCCTTCGAATTCCGGGCCATCTGCCTGGCCTACCACCACGCGGCCCGGCTGCTCCGGGAGCCCAAGGCCGGGGCCTGGGCCCGCAACGCCCTGGAAGCGCTCATCCAGCGGGCCCTGGGACCGGCGGAGGCGAAGCCCCGGGCTATTCCGGGTCGGTGAGGAAGAACACGGTCATGCCGTCCCGTTCGAGCGGCTCGCGGCTCCCGCTCACGGCCAGGGATTCCACCACGCTCCCGGCGTTGTCCCGGATCTCCACGTGGGCCACTCCCTCCAGTTGCTGCCGGTGGGAGCCCTCCCAGCGGATCTCCACCAGTTCGTCGCGGAAACTGGAGTGGCCATCGATGCCGATGATGGCCTGATCGGTATTCCTGAAGATCTGCACGCTCTGGCCGGCCTGCGCCGCCGAACCGAGCACCACCACCGCATCCTGGACCGCCAGCTTCATCCTGTCTCCCTGGAACGATTCTACCTCCTTGCCCGGCCCGGCCGCCCGCCCCATGTTTGGGTGCAAAAAAGGATCCCCGTGCGCAGAACCGCCACCGCAATCCTTCTCCTGGACCTGGCACAGCTTGGCTGCGGACGCCTGGGGCTGGGCCCGAAGCCGCCCGCGGTCACCGTCAAGTTCGTCATCTACGACAACGACAACACCTTCGCGGCGACCATCTACGCTCAGGAGGTGAGCACCGGCGCCACCACCACCTTCGCCTACGGCCCGCACACCCCGTCCCTGACCGTGCCGGTGCGGCCGCCGGGAACCTACGTGTTCTACGCACGGCTGGTGGAAGCACCGGACGACTACCACTACGGGTTCACCGGCCACCAGGCGGCGGCCTACGGGCACATGACCCGGGGCGGCACCCGGGATGCCGCCACCAACCTGATCGCCCTGGACCTGAAGGTGGGCGGTCATTACAAGGTCTTCATCAGCGACCCCTGGGCCCAGCTGCCGGCGCCGGGCAAGCCGGTGACGGTGCCCTGGCACCGGGAGTAGCCGGAACCTTCCGCCCCGCTGGCGCCACTCCTTTGCGGGGGAGGCCCGGGTATTCGAATGAGGCCTACGCCTTGATCTCGGCCTTCAGCAGGGCGGCCAGGTCCCTGGCCAGCGGGCCGATCAGGTCGGGTTCGCTCAGGTAGGTGCCCCGGCAGGCCACCAGCCGGGCCGAAGCCTTGCCCAGGGTGACCAGCTCCACCAGGTGGTGGGCCTGCAGGGTCCGGCCGCTCTGCACCAGGTCGACGATGCCGTCGGCCAGGCCGAGCACCGGGGCCAGCTCCACGCTGCTCTGCAGGGGCACCAGCTCGGCGGTGATGCCCTCCTGGCTCAGCCAGCGGCCGGTGGCGCCCAGGAACTTGGTGGCCAGGCGCAGGTGCGGCTTGCGCCGCAGCTGCTCCAGGGTGGTGCGCTCAGGGGCGCACAGGGACAGCCGGCAGACCCCGAAGTTCAGATCGGCCAGTTCCATGAGGTCCACCGCGGTCTCGTCCAGGATGTCCGAGCCAACCACGCCCAGGGCGGCCACGCCGCCGGCCACGTAGCGCGGCAGGTCGGCGCCCTTGAGCAGGATGGCGGCCAGGGCCGGGTCGGCCATGGGGATGCGCAGCTTGCGCGACTTGAGGGCCCGGGGGTCCAGTTCGAAACGGCTGCCCTTGAGCCGGGGCAGCAGTTCGTCCTCCAGCCGGCCCTTGGGCAGGGCGATGAGCAGCGGCTTCATTTTCCACCTTCCTGGCCGTCACCCAGTTCCAGCAGGGTGGTGAGGCGCACGCAGAAGCCGGCCGCATACCATGGCCGGCCCAGTTCCGGAAACAGGCCGTCGTAGCGGCCGCCCGCGGCCAGTTCGCGCTGGGCGCCCGGGGCCCACAGGCGCAGGGTCGGGCCGGTGTAGAAGCCCAGCCCGCGCAGGTCGCCCAGGTCCAGGCGCAGGGTGAGGCCCTTGGGCAGCTGAGCGGAAAGGGCGCGCAGCACCCGGTCCAGGTGCTCGGCCTCGGCCTCCAGCAGGCCGCCGTAGGGGCCGCGGGCCAGATCGGCGAGGCTGCCGGGGCCGTCGGGCCCGGACAGCAGGATCTCGGCGTGGGCCAGCAGCCGGTCCTTGGCCGGGTGGCCGTCCAGCAGTTCCGCGGCGCGGTGGATGGCGCGCCGGTCCAGCACCCGGGCCAGTTCCAGGCCCAGTTCGGGGGCGATGCCCTCGGCCTCCAGGGGCCGGCGCAGCAGGGCGGCGTGGCCGATGTGCAGCAGGCAGCCTTCCAGCCCCAGCAGGGCCGGCACCGCCATGAGCAGGCCGGCCAGTTCCCGGTCGGCCTCGCCGCGCTGCTCGGGATCGGCCTGGATGTGCTCGCAGCCCACCTCCAGTCGCTCCACCGGATCCCAGGAGTTGGCCGGGCGGCGGAACACCGGGCCGGCGTAGCTGAGCCGGCGCGGGGGATCCTGGAACCGGCGCACCAGGGTGCGGGCCAGGGCCTCGGTGAAATCCCAGCGCAGGGCCACCAGCTGGTCGCCGTCGAAGAAGCGCACGGTGGAGGGGTTGACCGGGTTGCGCAGCACCAGGCTGGGGCGCAGCTCGCGGTAGCCGGCGCCGTCCAGGTGGGCCATGAGCAGGGTCTCCCAGCGGCGCAGCCGGGCGGCGTCTTCGAACAGCAGGTCGGGGAAACTGGGGGTGTGGGTGGGCATGGCCGGCTCCTACTTGCTGCGGGCTTTGAGCGCCACGGCCAGGTCCTGCAGGCCGAGCCCCCGGTCCACCAGCAGCACTTCCAGGTGGAACAGCAGGTCGGCCGCCTCGTTGATGAAATCCTCGCGCCGGGCCGGGGTGGGCTCATAGCGCAGGGCCATGGCGGCGATGGCCACCTCGCCGGCCTCCTCCACCACCTTCTTGCCGATCCGTTCCGGGCCGCGGTGGAACAGCTTCTGGGTGTAGCTGCCGTCGGGGCCGGCCCCGGCCTTGCGCTGCTGCAGGGTGGCCTCCAGGTGGCCCAGCCAGGCCACCGGGGCCAGGCCGTCGAAGCAGGAGGCGGTGCCCCGGTGGCAGGTGGGGCCCTGGGGCTCGGCCACCACCAGCAGGGTGTCGCCGTCGCAGTCCAGGAACAGGTCCACCAGCTTGAGCCGGTTGCCGCTGGTTTCGCCCTTCACCCAGAGCTGGTTGCGGCTGCGGCTCCAGAAGGTCACCCAGCCGCTTTCCAGGGTCTGGGCCAGGGCATCGGCGTTCATGTAGCCGACCATGCGCACTTCCCCGCCGGGAGCCTGCACCACCGCGGGGATCAGGCCCTGGGGCCCGAACTTGATTTTGTCCATTGCCGGAATGCTCATGGTCTTACCTCAATGCCCGCCTGGGCCAGGAAGGTCTTCAGTTCGGAAATGCGGAGCCGCTCTTCGTGGAACAGGGTGGCGGCCAGCGCCCCCTCCGCCCCGTGCCGGAAGGCTTCCAGGAAGTGCTCGCGGGTGCCGGCGCCGCCGGAGGCGATCACCGGAATGGAAAGGCTGGAGGCCACGTCGAGGACATCCAGGTCGAAGCCCCGCTCGGTGCCGTCCCGGTCGATGGAGGTGAGCAGGATCTCGCCCGCGCCCCGCTCTTCCAGTTCGCGCAGCCAGAGGGCGGCGCTGAGCCCGGTGGGGACGTTGCCGCCCTTGGCGAACACCCGCCAGCCGAGCTCGGGATCCCGGGCCACGTCCACCGCCACCACCACGCACTGGCGACCGAAGGCTGCGGCGGCCTCGGTGACCAGCTGGGGATTGGCGATGGCGGCGGTGTTGAGCGCCACCTTGTCGGCGCCGGCCCGCAGCAGCCGGCGGATGCCCTCCACGCTGGAGACCCCGCCGCCCACGGTGAACGGGATGCTCAGGGTGCCGGCCACTTCCGAGACCCAGGCCTCGCGGGTGGTGCGGCCCTCTTCGGAAGCGACGATGTCCAGGAACACCAGTTCGTCGGCGCCTTCCAGCCCGTAGCGCACGCCCATTTCGGCCGGGTGGCCCATGTCGCGCAGGCCCTTGAAGTTGATGCCCTTGACCACCCTGGCGTCCTTGACGTCGAGGCAGGGGATGATGCGTTTGGCGGCCATCAGTCGACTCCTTCGGGGGCGGCCATGGCCGCCCGCACCGCCGGATCCTCGGGCAGCATGGCCCCATCCAGCATGGCCTTGCCGGAAATGGCGGATTCCGCCACCCCGGCCAGCAGGGCCAGGTCGTCCAGGTCGCGCAGGCCGCCGGAGGCCTGCACCCGGAAGCCCAGGGCGGCCACCTGGGCCAGGGCCTCGACGCCGGGACCGGTCATGGCGCCGTCGCGCTCCACGTCGGTGACCAGGGCCAGGTTGACGCCCAGGTCCTTCAGCGGCGCGGCCACCGCCTCCAGGGAAAGGGCCGAGGACTTGGTCCAGCCGCGCACCACCGGGGCGCCGTGGCGCAGGTCCAGGGCGGCGATGATCCGGGTCGGGTCCAGGCCGCGCAGCTCCCCGGGGGCCTCCAGGGCCAGGGTGCCCACCACGGTGTCGAAGCCGTCGGCCTGGGCCCGCAGCACGGCCTCGCGGGAGCGCAGGCCCCCGCCCAGCTGGAAGCGCACCGAGGGCCAGGCCAGGGCGAATTCGCGCAGCCTGGCCTGGGGCGGTTCGCCGAAGGCGGCGTCCAGGTCCACCAGGTGGATGCGCTGGGCGCCGGCTTCCACCAGCCGCTCCACCCAGGCTTCGGGGGTGAAGGCGTAGACGAAGGCGCTGGCGCGTTCGCCCTTGAGCAGGCGCACCACCTGGCCGCCCAGAAGGTCCATCGAAGGTATCAGGCGCATGGCCGTTCTCCCATCCAGTTCAGTACGCCGCGCAACAGGCTTTCGCCGAACGGGCCGGATTTCTCGGGGTGGCCCTGGAAGCCCAGCACCCGGCCCCGGGCCTGCATGGCCGAAAAGGGGCGGCCGTGGGTGGATTCCAGCACCGTTTCGTCATCGGTGTCCAGGGCGTAGCTGTGCACGAAGTAGAGCCAGTCCTCCTGGAACTCCGGCAGCGCGGGGTGGGCCTTGCGGATCTGGACCTTGGCCCAGCCCATGTTCGGCACCTTCACCCCGGGGCCCAGCAGCCGGGACACCCCCGGCACCAGGCCCAGGCCGGTGGCCCCCGGGCTTTCCTCGCTGCCTTCGGCCAGCAGCTGCAGGCCCAGGCAGATGCCCAGCAGCGGGCGGTCGGCGGCCATGGCCGGCAGCACGTCCCACCAGCCCCGCTCCACCCGCGCGGCCCGGGCCGCGGTGAAGTGGCCCACGCCGGGCAGCACCAGGGTTCCGCCTTCGGCGGCGTCGGCCGGGGTCACCGCCCGCACGCTCTGGTAGCCCAGCCGGGTGAGCGCGCCCTGGAGCGAGTGCAGGTTGCCGGCGCCGTAATCGATAAGGGTGATCATGGGGACTCCTACTTGGTGAGCGTGCCTTTGGTGGAGGGGATGCCTTCGCCCTCCCGCTTCAGGGCCCGCTTGAGGGCCACGGCCAGGGCCTTGAACAGGGCCTCCAGCTGGTGATGGGTGTTCTCGCCGTAAAGGATGGTGGCGTGCAGGTCGAAGGCGCCGCGCTGGGCGAAGGCGATGAAGAACTCCCGGGCCAGCTCGGGGTGGAAGCCGTTGCCCAGGATCAGCGCTGGCAGCTTGACGTCGTAGTGGCACCAGGGCCGGCCGGACAGGTCCACCACCACCCGGGCCAGGGATTCGTCCAGGGGCACGTGGGCCTCGCCGAACCGGGCGATGCCGGCCTTGTCGCCCAGGACCTCCTTGAGGGTCTCGCCCAGGCAGAGGCCCACGTCCTCCACCAGGTGGTGGCCGTCCACCTCCAGGTCGCCCACCGCTTCCACCTCCAGACCCAGGCCGCCGTGCTTGGCCAGCTGCATCAGCATGTGGTCGAAGAAGGCCAGGCCGGTATGGATCCTGGCCGGGCCGCCGTCCAGGTCCAGGGTGACCCGGACCTTGGTCTCACCGGTTACGCGTTCCAGGGTGGCGGTTCTCATGCCTGTGCTCCTTTCAATACGGACAGCAGGGACCGGAGGCTGGGCGCCCGCAGGTCCCCTTCCCGGGCGATGGCGTCGCGGTTCGGGCCCACCGCGGCGAAGGTCCACACCAGGTCGGGCCGGGCCTCCCGGGCCAGGCGCAGGGCCTCGGCGTCGTCCCGGGTGTCGCCCACGAACACGATCTGCCCGGACTGGAAGGCGTCGGCCAGCTGCAGCAGGCCGCCCGGCAGGGGCTTGCGCAGGTGCGCGGCCCGGTCGGGCACCGCCGGCAGGCGGAAGCCCAGCACATCGAAGCCGGACTCCAGCTCCTCCTCGTTGCGCCCGGTGACCACCGCCAGGTCCCAGCCCAGGGCCTCCAGCTCGGCCCGGCCGACCAGAGGGGTGTCGGGCACCGGCACCGACTTGTAGGCGCGCACCACCGCTTCGGCGCAGCGCGGTTCCAGTTCCTGGATGCGCGGCTCCAGGTCGGGGAAGCCCGAACCCTGGGCCGACCACAACCGGTCGATCTCGCCCCGCTCGGCCAGGGCCAGGGCGGCGGCGCACACCCGGTAGTCGTTGTTGAAGCCGGCCACCTGCTTGAAGCCCAGGTAGTGGGCGTCCATCCACGGCAGCTCCGGCGCCAGCTCGGCCAGGGCCTTGGCCACCGCGGCCATGAAGCCGGGATCGCCGTCCACCATGACCCCGTCCATGTCCAGGGCCAGCAGCCGGCGCGGGGCCAGGGGGCGGGGCTCGGCCAGGGCCTGGCCGAAGGCCGCGGCGGTCTGCCGGGCTTCGCTTTCGGTGCCCACGGTGACCCGGCCGGCGTCCAGCCCGGGCAGCGTCCGGGACTGGATCCCGGCGGCAAGCAGCCGGGGCCCGGGATCGGGGCGCAGGAACAGGAAATTGGCCGCGCTGGGGGCCGCGACCTGTGCGCCCAGCGCGGCCGCCAGGCGGTCGCGGCGTTCGGGCACTTCCCGGGCCTGCTGGGCGAAGGCCGCCTGGAAGTCCAGGGCCACGTCCAGCGCCTCCAGGGCGGGCGAGGGGATGCTGAAGGGAAGCTGCAGGGCGGCCAGCGGCGCGATCAGCGCGGGGTCGCCCAGCAGGTAGCCCAGGCGCCATCCGGCGCTGGCCAGGGCCTTGCTGAAGGTGCGCAGCAGGACCAGGTTGGGGTAGCGGTCCACCGCCAGCCGGTGGGTGTGCGGGGCGAATTCGGCGTAGGCCTCGTCCAGCACCACCAGGGGCGGATCCGGGCAGGCCGCGGCGGCCTGCAGCAGCGGCTCCAGCTCGGCGGGCGACAGCCAGGCCCCGGTGGGGTTGTTGGGCAGGGTGATCCAGAGCTGGCGGGGCGGGTCCTGCTCCAGCAGGCGCAGCCAGGGTTCCAGCGGGAAGCCGTCGCCCACCGGCACCGGCACCGCGCGCGCCCCGTGCCGGGCGGCCAGGGCCGGATAGAGGCTGAAGCCGGGCTCGGGAAAGGCCACCGCCTCCCCGGGGGCGACCCCGGCCAGCACCAGCAGGTCCAGCAGCGCCCCGCTGGAGGGACCCAGCAGCACGCCGCCCTCCGGGGCGCCCAGGCTGCGGCCCAGGCGCCCGGTGAGTTCCTCCTGGCGTTCGGGGTAGTGGTGGAAGGGCTGGGTGTTCAGACGGGCCAGCAGCGCCATCCGGGCGGCGTCGGGCCAGCCCTTGGCGGACTCGTTCAGGTGCAGCCGCACCAGCCCTTCGCCCCTGGTTTCGCCGTGGGGGCGGGTGTAGCCGCGCAGCTGCTGGAATTCGGGTCGGATCAAGGGCATGTCGCCTCCACGATGGGACAGACGGGACTCAGGGGTCGGAACGGCGCTGGACGGGACGGCGCCGGGACCCTAGGAATGATGCCGGAGGGCACGGCGGCGCGCGCTCTGGGCGTGGTGCACCAGGCCTTCGGCCTCGGCCAGCCGGGCCACCCGCGGGGCCAGGATGCCGGCCAGGGCCGGATCCAGCTCCAGGACCGTCTGGCGCTTCATGAAGGTGGCCACCCCCAGGGGGCTGGAGAAGCGGCCGGAGCCGCCGGTGGGCAGGACGTGGTTGGGGCCCGCGCCGTAGTCGCCGAACACTTCCGCGCTGGTTTCGCCCATGAACACGGCGCCGGCGGTGCTGAGCCGGGGCAGCCAGGCCTCGGGGTCGGCCACCGACAGTTCCAGGTGCTCGGGGGCCCAGGCCTGGGCGAAGGCGATGGCCAGTTCCCGGTCGGCCTGGATGAGGCGCCCGTGGCGGCCCAGGCTGGTTTCCAGGATGGCCCGGCGCGGGCTGGCCTGCACCCGTTCGTCCAGGATCTTCGCCACCGCCGCCAGCAGGTCCGGGTCGGGGGACAGCAGCACCGCCGCGGCGTCGGGATCATGTTCGGCCTGGGCCAGGAGGTCTTCCGCCACGGTGGCGGGGTCGGCCCCGGCGTCGGCGATCACCAGCACCTCCGAAGGGCCGGCCAGCGAATCGATGCCGCAGCTGCCCACCAGCTGGCGCTTGGCCTCGGCCACGAAGCGGTTGCCGGGGCCGGCCACCAGGTCCACCCTGGGTTCGCCGTAGACCATCCAGCCCACCGCCTGGGCGCCGCCCACGGTGTAGAGTTCGTCCAGTTCCAGCAGCGCCGCGGTGGCCAGCACCAGGGGGTCGGGCCCGCCGGGCTTGGGGGGGGTGACCCCCACGATCCGGCCCACGCCGGCCACCTGGGCCGGGATCACGGTCATGGCCAGGGTGGAGGGGTAGAAGGCGCGCCCGCCGGGAATGTAGACGCCGGCGGTGCGCATGGGCAGCCAGCGTTCCCGGGCCCGGCCGCCGCCGGGCAGCTCGAGGTCCACGTCGCGCAGGGCGGCCTTCTGGGCCTGGGCGAACCGGCGGATGCCGTCCACCATGCCTTCCAGGTCGCCGATCAGTTCGGGGTTGCTGATGCGCAGTCCGGCCAGGGCCGCCCGGGCCGCCGCGGGCTGCACCCGGAAGCTGCCGGCGTCCAGCGCCACGCCGTCCAGTTCCCGGGTGAGCCGGAACACCGCCTCAAGCCCGTTCTGGCGCACGTCGTCGAGAATGCGGGTGACGGTGCCGCGGGTCTCGCCTTCCACCTTGGTGTCCCTTGCCAGCGAGGCAAGCATTCCGGTCAATTGGACTCGGTCAAGCAGCTGGATTGGGATGAAGTAACACCGTTACACCTCGAAGGGGAAATTCAGTTTGGCACGGCCTGGGACGGGATGCAACCCTCTGCGCTCTCTTCAAAAGTATCGGAACCCAATCAGCCGTTGGCAGAAATTGATTAATGAACAAGGCATTTCACGGATTTGCAATTCGATTGCAAATCCGTGAAATGGGACTAACCTCGCTGCCATGATTCAGCGCGCCATTGCCCCCACCCTTCTGCAGCGAGCCTCGATGTATCCGGTGCTTACCATCACCGGGCCACGCCAGTCCGGGAAAACCACCCTGTGCCGCATGCTCTTTCCGGAAAAACCTTTCTTCAGCCTGGAAGCCATGGATACCCGTTCCTTCGCCGTCACCGACCCCCGCGGCTTCCTGGCCCAGATGCCCAAAGGAGCCGTCCTGGACGAAGTGCAGCGGGCCCCAGATCTGCTGTCCTACCTGCAGGAAGAAGTGGACCGCGACGCCAGCCATGGCCGCTTCATCCTGACTGGAAGCGAAAACTTTGCCTTGAACCACGCCGTATCCCAGTCTCTGGCCGGCCGCACTGGAGTCCTGAGCCTGCTGCCATGCACATGGGAGGAGATCACCGCCTTCCCTGAATCGCCCCGGGAGCTCTGGGCAGCCTTGTGGCACGGCAGCTATCCCAGAGTCTTCGACCAGAAGATCCCGCCCGACCTCTGGTACGCGGACTACCTGGCCACGTATGTGGAGCGGGACCTGCGCCGGCTACTCAACGTGGGTGATCTCCGGACCTTTTCGGCCTTTCTCCGGCTGGCGGCCGGCCGGACCGGGCAGGAGCTCAACCTGAGCGCCCTGGCGGCGGACGCGGGCGCGGCGGTGAACACCATCAAGGCCTGGATCTCGGTGCTGGAGGCCAGCTACCTGGTGTGCCTGGTCCCCGCATGGCACACCAATGCCCGGAAACAGGTGGTGAAGGCGCCCAAACTCCACTTCCTGGATTCCGGGCTCGCCTGCCATCTCCTGGGCATCCGCGATCCCGGACAATTGGCCCTGCACCCCTTGCGGGGGGCCATCTTCGAATCCTGGATGGCCGCCGAGATCGTCAAGGCCAGGTTGAACCAGGGCCACGCGCCCGATTGCTTCCACTACCGCGCCACCCGGGGGGCGGAGGTGGACTTGATGGTGCGGGGGGCGCAGGGCTGGCACCTGGTGGAGGCCAAGTCCGCCCAGACCCTGGACGCGAGCTTTTTCCGCCAGCTGAACGAACTGACCGCAAGCCTCGGGGAGGACCAGGTCGCGGACAAGCGTCTGGTCTACGGAGGAAAGGCGTCCATTCAACGTTCCGGGGTCGAGGTGCTGTCCTGGGGAACCCTCCAGCAGGCCACCTGGGAATGAGCCGGGGCCGGTTTCAGGATTCCAGCGGATGGAACTGGTCGGTGACGTTCCGCCCGGCCCTGGCGTGCGCCAGCGCGCGCAGCCCGATGTCGTGGCGCACTTGCATGCCCGGCCACCGGACCCGGGCGATGGCCGCCTCGATGCGCTCCCGGGCCTGCTCCAGGTCGGGCGCGGTGGCCACCAGGTCGAGCACCCGGCCCCCGGCGGTGCGCCAGACCCCTTCGGCGTCCTTGCGGGTGCCGGCGTGTATCACGGTGGCGGCCGGGTCGTCCATGGCGATGGGCACGTCCCGCTTGGCCGATTCCGGGTAGCCCTCGGCCGCCAGCACCACGGCGATGGCGCAGCCGTCGCGCAGGGCGATGGCCGGGCGGTCCAGGCGCCCTTCGGCCACTTCCAGCAGCAGCGGGGCCAGTTCCTCGTCCAGCAGTTCCATGAGCACCTGGGTTTCGGGATCGCCGAAGCGCACGTTGTACTCCAGCAGCTTGGGCCCGCGCGGGGTCCACATCACCCCCAGGAACAGCACCCCGCGGGCGTCCAGGCCGTCCTCGCCCAGGCCGCGGATGGTGGGCTCCACCAGGTCCCGGGTGAGCCGGACCATATCCTGCTCGCGCAGGAAGGGCAGCGGGCCGAAGGCGCCCATGCCCCCGGTGTTGGGGCCCCGGTCGCCGTCGAAGATGCGCTTGTGGTCCTGGCAGGGCGGCAGCACCGCGTAGGCGGCGTGGCCGCCGTCCACGTCGGCCAGCACGTGCAGGGACAGCTCCATGCCGATCAGCGGCTCCTCCAGCAGCACGGTGCGGGAGGCGTCGCCGAACTGGCCGGCCATGAATGCGCGCAGGGTGGCCACGGCCTCCCCCTTGCTGGAGGCCAGCACCACCCCTTTGCCGGCGGCCAAGCCGTCGGCCTTCAGCACGATGGGAAACCCGTGGGCCCAATCCTTCACGGCCGCCTCGGCGGAGGCCAGGTCGGAAAAGGTTTCGCTGGCGGCGCAGGGGATGCCGTGGCGGAACATGAATGACTTGGCGAAATCCTTGCTGCCCTCCAGGCGCGCGGTGGCGGCGCCGTGGCCGAACACCGGGATGCCCTCCCCGCGCAGGGCATCGGCCAGCCCGGCCACCAGGGGCGCTTCCGGCCCCACCACCACCAGGTCGGGCCGGTGCTCGGCGCACCAGGCGGTGATGCCCGGCAGGTCCCCGGCGGCATGGGGCAGGCAGGTGCCCAGTTCGGCCAGCCCATCGCTGCCCGGGGCCGCGAACAGCTCCACCGGCAGGGCGCCCGCCTTGAGCTTCAAGGCCAGGGCATATTCCCGGCCGCCGGAACCGATGATCAGGATTTTCATGGAACCCCCTAGCAAGAGCCTATCAAACATCGGCCCGCCTCAGGCTATCCTTAGCCCATGATCGGTCGTCTGCGAGGTTGCCTCATCCAGAAAAGCCCGGGCCAGGCCCTCGTGGAGTGCGGCGGGGTGGGCTACGTCTGCGCCATTTCCCTGGGCACCTACGGCGCCCTGCCCGAGGAGGGCCGCGAGGTCATCCTGCAGGTGGAGACCCTGCTGCGGGAGAATGACCTGAGCCTCCTGGGCTTCGCCACCCTGGAGGAGCGCCAGCTCTACCGGCTGCTGGTGAAGGTCGACGGGGTGGGGCCCAAGCTGGCCCTGGCCGCGCTGGGCTCGCAGCCACTGACCGACCTGGTGCAGGCGATCCGCGCCCGGGACGTGAAGACCCTCTGCCGCATTCCCGGGGTGGGCAAGAAGACCGCCGAAAAGCTGTGCTTCGAACTTTCGGAAAAGCTGGGCGGCCTGGGCGGCCTGGACGGGCTGGCGGGATCCGCCGGCCCGCGCGACGCCTGGGAGGCCGACCTGAGATCGGCCCTCACCAACCTGGGGTTCCGGGAGGACGCGGTGCTCCCGGCGGTGAACGACCTGAAGGCGGAACACCCCCCCCTGGCGGAGGCCATCCGCCGGGCCCTGAAGGCGCTCCAGCGATAAGGGGCCATTCCCGCACTTCCCGATGGCGTCGGCGCGACCCCGGAGGGTAAGCTTGGGTCATTCCGCTGGAGGTATGCAATGTCCCGTCAATGGCTCCGGCTTCTCGATCCCAGGATTCACGAACTGCAACAGCACGCGGGGGATTCGCCCGATTCCCGGCTCCAGTACATCAGGGCCCTCAACGGCCGCTGCATGCATGAAGATGCCCGGGCCATCCTGGACGGCTGCCGGAATGAAGACAGGAACGACCCCGATCTCTGGTTCGAACGGATCATGGCCCTGGGCGACCACGCCTCCTCCGGGGAGATGGCGGACCTGTTCCGGCAGCTTTCCGCGCTGCGCGAGGAGCATCCCCAGGACGCCCCGGTGCTGCGCAACCTGGGCTTCATCCGGCTCCTGCAGCAGCGCCTGGACGAGGCCGAACGGGTGCTGCGCCAGTCCCTGACCCTGAACGGGGCCGACCCGCGGGCACTGGAGCTCATGGGCCTGCTTTGCGTGCAGCGGGAGAACTCCCAGGAAGCCAAGACCTGGCTGCTCAAGGCGCTCAGCCTGCAGCCCCGGGATCCGCGCACCCTGCGGCTGCTGGGGATCACCTGCGAGCACCTGGGCGATTTCAAGTGCGCCGAATCCCAGTTCCTGGCGGCGCTGGAAATGGATGCCTTCTACTTCTGGGGCTGGCACAGCCTGGGCGAACTGCTGCTCAAGAAGGGCGAGATGGAGGACGGCCTGCGCTGCATCCACCGGGCCCGCAGCATCCAGGCCAAGGAATCGGCCAGCTACTTCATCCTTTCCGAGCTGTTCGCCGAGCAGGGGCACCTGGAACTGGCCATGGCCGAGCTGCACCACCTCACCGCCCTGTCCCCGGCGCTGGAGGTCCTCGCCGAGGCCTACGCCATGCTCGGCGAGATCCGCCGGGACCTGGGCGACCAGGAAGGGGCCACCTCCTACTTCTCCCTGGCCACCGAGACCGATCCCCAGGCGGCCGACCCCTGGGCGGCCCTGGGCGACATGGCCCGCACCGACTGCCGCTGGGAGGACGCCCTGCGCTGCTACCGGGAGGCCCTCACCCGCAAGCCCGACGCCGCCGACCTGCAGGTGCAGATGGGCTACATCCTGCTGAACACCGGCCAGTACAGCGAAAGCGAGCAGCTGTTCCTCACCGCCCTGGAGGCCGACCCGAGCGAGTACAGCGCCTACCTGGGCCTGTCCGAGTGCTACCGCAACCTGCAGCGGCCCGAGGACCAGTTCGCCATGGTCAAGCAGGCCCTGGCCCTGGCGCCCGATGATCCGGACGTGTGGAACGCCCTGGGGGTCGCCCAGGAGGTGCGCGGCAAGTGCGTGGAGGCCACCGAAGCCTACGAGCGCGCCCTGAGCCTCGCCCCGCTGCACCGGAAGGCGGCCAACAACCTCGGTTTTCTTCTTGAAAAACGCATGCAGGCCGGTGAAGCGGATCTGCGCAACCGGGCCATGGACGCCTGGAAACTGCGCCTGCTGATCTGCCGGGACGAGGGCCAGAGCATGAAGAAGGCCACGGAACACTTGGCCAAACTGGGCGTTAGCGAGGAAACGATCCGCTGGTGGTTGGAGCATGACCCGACGCCCGGTTCCTGATAACATTGGGGGTTCGGAGTATTCATGAGTGGATTTCTTTTGACCTTGCACGTGATCGTGAGTGTCCTGCTGGTGGCGGTGATCCTGCTCCAGCCCGGAGCCAAGGGCGGTGGGCTGGGCGCCTCATTCGGCGGCGGCGGCGCCAATTCCGCGTTCGGCGCCCAGGGCTCCGCCCCGTTCCTGGCCAAGTTCACCTACTGGCTGGCGGCGGGCGTCATGGCCACCTCCCTGGTGATCGAGGTGATCATCGTCAAGGAAAACCGCTCGGTGCTGGACCGCGCCGTGGCTCCGGTGACGGTGCCGTCCAACCTCCCTCCGGCCCCGGCGGCCCCCACCTCCGCCGCCCCTCCGGCGACCCCCGCGCCCTCCCACGCCCCGGCGCCGGCAACCCCCAAAAAGTGAGTGTTGACGGGTGCCGCGTGCCGTGGCATCCTGCTTGAACTGCCCGCGTGGTGAAATTGGTAGACACGCCATCTTGAGGGGGTGGTGGCCACAAGCCGTAGCGGTTCGAGTCCGCTCGCGGGCACCAGAACACCAAAGCGCTCTTCGGAGCGCTTTTTTTTTCGGCGAAGGAACCTGGGGCGGGGTCAGGACAGTGGAAATCAAGACGTTGTCCAACGGTTTCCGGAGTTTCCTTGTCCCGCTTCCTGCCCCGCATGCTTTGCCTTCCCGCGATCCTGGCGCTCCTCACGGTGCTGGGCTGCACCAACGACGCCGGCGGCGGCGGGCTCCACGTGTTCGACCAGGGTTCCTCCTCGGTCCTGGTGTGGCACGACCTGGACCAGGTGCATGACGCTGCCAGGGACGGCAAGCCGCTGCCCAAGGCCGACCGCACCATCAAGAGCAGCCTGCTCTCCGGCATCACCCTGGCCTGGGGCGGCATGGCCCTGGACGACGACCACCACCGCCTGTACCTGGTGTCGGAGGCCGGCAAGGTCTACGTCATCACCAACCCCAGGAGCAAGGACGGCGCCCTGACCGCCAGGGGCGACATCCTCTCGTTCAGCCTGGGCGGCGAGTCCGACCGGTTCAGTTCCGGATCGGTGTTCGGCCAGGCCTCGGTGGATTCCACCCGCAACGTCCTGTATGTCATGGAGAACGCCAGGAACGGCGACGCCGCGCGGATCTGGCAGGTGGGCAACGCCAGCATGGTGCCCAACGGCAACACCCTGGCCAAGGCGGGGCACACCTTCTCGGTGGAAGGGGACAAGTGGGGCGCCGGCCTCGCCGCGGGCCATGGGCACAAGGTGTTCGGCCTGTTCGGCCACGGTCCGCAATACGACGCCAGCAGCGGGAACGGCCAGGTCACCGGGCCCCGGCTGCGCGAGGCGCTGGATGGGACCTTCCCGTCCGGCTTCGGGCACAACCATCCGATCCACACCCTCATCGGCGGCGACACCGGGCTGCCTCCGCTGCGCTACGGCTCCCTGGCCTATTCCGGGCGGGACCATTCCCTGTACGTGCTGGTCCCGCCCAGCGGCACCGCGGATCCCGCCATCCTGGTGTTCCGCGAGCACCAGTTCCGCGGCCAGCACAACCAGCCCCCCGCCTGGACCATGCCCGGGGTGCCCAGGGACCTGCGGTTCATCGCCCACCCCATGAACTCCCACTGGATGGCCGGGGCGGGGTTCAGCCCGGCCGCCGGGACCGAGGCCCATGGCCGGGGCAACGGCCAGAGGACCCTCTACCTCTGGAAGGCCGCCAACGAGGCCAAGCCCCACGTCGCCGTCCAGAACCTGCCCGGAGTCGCCGATATCCGCGGCCTGGCCATCAGCGCCCTTTAAGGGCTTGCCAGAGACCGCGGCTCCAGGTTCCACTAGGCGGATGGAATTCCCGGACGCACGCACGCTCCTGGCCCCCCTGGGGCCCTGGTTCGAATCGGTGAAACGCACCCTGCCCTGGCGTTGTGCGGACCTGGACCGGCCGCACCCCGACCCGTACCAGGTGCTGGTATCGGAAGTGATGCTGCAGCAGACCCAGGTGGCCACGGTCATCCCCTATTTCCAGCGGTGGATGGAGCGCTTCCCCACCCTGGCGGCGCTGGCCGCGGCGGAGGAGGACGAGGTGCACGGCCTCTGGGCCGGGCTGGGCTACTACCGGCGGGCCCGGAACCTGCACCGGGCGGCGGCGGTGCTGGCCAGGGACGGCTGGCCCGCCGACCTGGACGGCCTGCTGGCGCTGCCCGGGCTGGGGCCCTACACCGCCGCGGCCCTGGCCGCCCAGGCCTTCCAGTGGCCCACCCCGGCCCTGGACGGCAACGCATTCCGGGTGGCGGCCCGGCTCCTGGCCATGGAGGGCGATCCCCGCAGCGAGGCCGCGGCCCTGCGCGTCTGGCTGCAGCCGGCCCTGGCCGCCCACGGGCCCTCCCGCCTCACCCAGGCGATCATGGAGCTGGGGGCCACCCTGTGCGCCCCGGCGGCCCAGTGCGGCGCCTGCCCGCTCCGGGCCGGCTGCAGGGCCCACCTGCAGGGCAGCACCGGCCGCATCCCGCCCGCCCTGCCCCGGGCCAAGCCCAAGGAGACGGAACTGTACCTGCTGGCCATCGCCTCTCCCGCCGGGTGGCTGCTCCGGCCTCCCGCCCGGGAGGGCCTGCTGGCCGGCCTCTGGAGCTGGCCCTGGGTGCTGGCCGGAACCATCGCCGGCGCCGCC
Organism: Holophaga sp.; assembly: GCA_031292735.1. The sequence continues at coordinate 1,054 of JARLGP010000293.1, read as the reverse complement.
GAGCCGGGCCTGCCGTACCGGGCCGCGGAGGGCCGCTCCTGGCCGGGCTGGGTGCAGGTCTACAGCCACCTCCGGCAGACCATCCATCCCCTGGCCCTGCGCCTGGACACGGCCCGCTCCGCCCCGGAGGGCCTGGTCTGGGTGGCGGCCGGGGAGCTGGCGGGGCTGCCCATGGGCAAGCGCGACCAGCGGTTGCGCGAGCACCTGGCGCAGCCGGGCAGCTTCCTGCCGTGGACCGGGGAGGACTGGGGCGCCGCGCTGGCGCTGCTGGGAACCTAGTGGTGGCCGCCTGAAAAACCTGGAACACGGCTGATCCAATCCTTTCAGGACCAGACCTATGTCCCGAAAGGATTCACCGTTCGCACGGCGAAGAATCCCATGACCTTGACCCTCACGCCCAGTCTGGACATACGCAAGGCAACGCCCGGAGATGCGCCCGCCTGCGGTCGGATCTGCTACGAGGCCTTCGCCGCCCTCAGCCTCGCCCACAACTTTCCCTCCGACTTCCCAAGCCCCGAGGCCGCGATCGGCGCGCTCGGCGTGCCGTTCGCGGACCCGGGCTTCCACTCCATGATCGCGCTCCGGGAGGGACAGATCGTCGGCAGCATCTGCCTGGACGAACGCGCACCTGTCGTCTGCCTGGGGCCCATCACCGTCGATCCCGGGGCCCAGAACGCCGGGGCGGGACGCCGGCTGATGGAGGCGGCCCTGGAGCGCGAGCGGGGGCGAGGCGCGGCGGGGGTGCGGCTTCGAGCGCCGGAGCGAGCTGGAGCAGATGATCCGCGCTGGCGAGGCCCGGCTGGTGGCGCGCGCCGGCCGGATAACCGGCTACGCCAGCGCCCTCGCCTTCTCCGGCCACGCGGCGGCGGAGGAGACCACCGACCTGAAGGCCCTGCTCGCATGCGCCGACGGATTCCAGGGCCCGGGCGTGCTGGTGCCGACCCGGAACGCCGGGCTGTTCCGTTGGTGCCTGGCCGAAGGGCTGCGCGTGGTGCAACCCATGACCCTTATGAGCGTGGGCTTGTACAACGAGCCCAACGGGGCCTGGCTGCCG